>NZ_JAMYSF010000029.1:0-91459 GCF_040321775.1 Mesorhizobium sp. M0243
ATGAGTTCGTCGACGGCACCACCTATACCGACACCTTCACCGTCACCAGCGCCGACGGCACCACCACCACGGTGACCGTCAACATCCTCGGCACCAACGATGCGGCGGTGCTCTCGGCGGATGTCCGCGACCTGACCGAAGGCGACACCGCGGCGGCGATCAGCACCTCCGGCACGCTCACCATCTCCGACGTCGACAGTGCCGAGACCTTCATCGCCCAGGCGGGAACCGCCGGGACCTACGGCAGCTTCGACATCGACAGCGCCGGCGCCTGGACCTACACGGCCGACTCCGCCCATAATGAGTTCGTCGACGGCACCACCTATACCGACACCTTCACCGTCACCAGCGCCGACGGCACCACCACCACGGTGACCGTCAACATCCTCGGCACCGCCGACGGTCCGGCGGCCCTTGGCGACAACGTCATCACCAACCTGGTATTGGGAAGCGCCATCAACATCCCCGAATGGGCACTTCTCGCAAACGACCCCGCTTCGGCAATCGATGTCTCAAGCGCGGGCTCCTCAACGGGAGGCACTGTCTCCCACACGGCTGGTATTGGTGCAAACGGCACCGTGACCTTCACCGATGCCGCGCCCGCCGGAGGGACATTCACTTACACAGCCACCGATGGAACATCCGCAGGCACGCCGGCACTGGTGACTGTCACTCAGGACCTTGTTGGCACGCTCGACGGAACCGCGGCCGACAACATCATTATCAGTGCGAACGCTGGAGCGACGCTCATCGGCGGTGCTGGCGACGATGTGCTGCTCGGCGGCAGCGGCAACGACATCTACCGGTTCGGACTGGCAGACGGCAACGACGTCATCTCTGATGCCGGGAGCGGCGGCGACAGCATTGAAATTGTAACAAGCGCGCCGCTGAACAGCACGCCAATCGGAACGCTTAACTTCGAGAGGGTGGCCAACGACCTCGTCATCAATGTTGGAACTACGGAGATCACGGTCACCAATCAATATGTAGGAAGCAGCGCTATCGAGAGCATACAATTCACAAACGGTGGCACAGTCTACGGCTATGCGCTCAGCTCAGCGGCGTACAGACTGGAAACGGGCCTGTCGGGCCCCGGCACCGATGACGTAATCGCCTCCACTTCGGCGGGTCAAGCTCTAACCGGAGGGAACGGTAACGATCTCCTCTTTGGAAATGGCGGCGACGACAGCACAATCAACGGCGGTGCCGGCAACGACCTCGTTGTCGGTGGTACCGGCAACGATACGCTCTTGGGTGGCGGAAACAACGACACACTCGTCGGCGGCGCAGGCACCGACATCCTTACAGGCGGTACCGGCGCCGACACTTTCTACTATGGCTCAGCCGTTTCGGATTCACCGGCAACCGCTGCAAATGACACCATCACCGACTTCGTGCATGGGGTCGACAAGATCGACCTGTCCTCGATCGATGCCAGCGGAGCCGCCGGCGATCAGGCTTTCCTGTTCGGCGGACCGAATGCGGGCACCGTCGCCAACAGCGTCACCTGGTCGGAAAGCGGCGGCAACACGATCGTTCGTGCCGACGTAACCGGCAACACAGGCGCCGATTTCCAGATCACGCTGACCGGTACCGGGCTTGGACTGACGGCGAGCGACTTCGTGCTTTGAAACCAAGAGGTGAGTCGCGTCGCGGCTCACCTCTTTGCTCGCCGATTGGAACTTCGGCCTACGCGTTAAGGTTTACGACAGGAATATCGACGGGCTGCGTGGCCGGCTGAAGGATCGGGAGTAGTATCGGCATACAGGTGGACAGGGGGGCGGTTCTCCGCTGGGTATTTGAGTCTCGACAGAAAATCGCGGATCGTGAAGGACGCCCTTATGGCGTGCCGTCATTATTTCCTGATCGCGGCGGGCTTCAGCCTGGCGATCAACCTGCTCTATCTCGCCTCGCCGCTCTATATGCTGCAGATCTACGACCGGGTGGTGACCAGCGGTAGCCAGACCACGCTGGTGATGCTGACCATCGCGTTGCTGGCTGCGTTCCTTGCGCTGGCCGGCCTTGATCTCATGCGCGCCACAATCCTGACGCGCGCCAGCGTACGTCTCGACCGGTTGCTGTCGGCAAGGATCGTGGCCGCGTCGGTCGAGACCTCGCAGTCGGGCTCCTCGCAGAGCCAGCCGGTGCGTGACTTCGACACGTTCCGGCAAGTCATCACCGGTATGGGCATCAATGCGCTGTTCGACCTGCCATGGTCGCCCATCTACATCGCCATCATCTTCCTGCTGCACCCCTGGCTCGGCCTCTTTGCGCTCGGCTCGTCGCTGCTGCTCGTCGCCATGGCGGTGCTCAACGAATATCTGGTGCGCGCGCCGCTGAAACAGGCCAACGACCTGGCGACGGCCAACTACAATTTCACCGAAATGAGCCTGAGGAACTCGGAAGTCATTCGCGCCATGGGCATGATCGACGGCCTCATCCGCCGCTGGGGACGCGACCGCAGCCTGGCGCTTCGGCGCCAGACGCAAGCCAGCGACCGCGCCGCCTTGATGTCGGGAACGATCAAGTTCCTTCGCTTGACGATGCAGTCGCTGATCCTCGGCCTCGGCGCCTATCTGGTGATCGAACGGCAGACCACAGCCGGCTCGATGTTCGCGGCTAGCATATTGCTGGGCAGAGGACTGCAGCCCGTCGAACAGATCGTCGGCCTCTGGCGCAGCCTGATCCTGGCGCGGGCGGCGCTGGCGAGGGTTCACAAACTGATCGACGGCGGTGCACAGAGCGAAAGATGGTTCAACCTGCCCAAGCCCACCGGCAAGATTTCGGTCGAGCAGGTCAGCTTTGCCATTCCCAGCCAGCAGAAGGTGCTTCTGCGGGACGTATCGTTTAGGCTGGAGGCAGGCGACGCGCTGGGAATTGTCGGCCCTTCCGGCGCCGGCAAGTCAACGCTGGCGCGTCATCTCGCGGGCGTCATGCAACCCAGCCGCGGCACCGTCAGGCTGGACGGCGCTGATCTGTCGCATTGGGGGCGTGACGCGCTCGGCGACCACATCGGATACCTGCCGCAGGATATCGAACTCTTCTCCGATACGGTCGCCGCCAACATCGGCCGCTTCAAGACCAATGTCGACCAGGAGGTGATCGAGGCAGCACGGCTCGCCGGAGTGCACGAGATGATCATCCGCCTGCCGCAGGGTTATGAGACCCAGATCGGCGAAGGTGGCGCAGTCCTGTCAGGAGGATATCGGCAACGGATTGCTCTTGCACGGGCGGTGTTCGGCACACCGAACCTGATCATTCTCGACGAGCCGAGTTCCAATCTCGACGCCGATGGTGACCGCGCGCTGAGCGAGTGCGCGATCGAGCTCAAGCGCCGCGGCAGCACGGTGATCGTCGTCTCGCACCGTCCCTCGACCCTGGCGAACGTCGATAAGATCCTTCTGTTACGCGATGGCGCCGTCGAGGCCTTCGGCATGAGAAACGAGATCGTGGCGCTGCTCAACCAGCGCGCGGCTCCAATGGCGGTGGCAACACAATGAGCTGTAGCCGGAGAGGTCCATGAGCGACGGCGCCCTCACCTACAGGAGCCTGCCCGGCGAGGCCGGCATCCTAGCCCCGGATTCGATCCGGGTGCCAGCCTATATCGGCCTGCTGATCATAGTGGCCTTTTTCGGCATTTTCGGCGGCTGGGCAGCCTTTGCCCCGCTGAACGGCGCCGTGCTCGCCGACGCCATCGTCAAGGTGGAAGGCAATCGAAAGAGCGTACAGCATTTCGACGGCGGTACGGTGAAGGAGATCCGCGTCAAGGATGGCGACGTCGTCAGGAAGGGCGACATCATGCTGAAGCTGGACGACACCAGAATCCGGTCCGAGTTCAATCTCTATGCCCAGCAATACGCGCTTTTGCGTGCAACCGATGCCAGGATTCGGGCCGAACTGGACGGCAGCGAGGCTGTTGCCTTCCCGAAGGACATCCTCAAGGAGCACGAGGCCTACCTTAGGGATGCGATGGCAAACCAGATCGCCGACCTGGAAAGCCAGCGCGCCTCGATGGCCGGCGCCAGGCAGATCCTCGAGCGGCGGATTGCCGAGCTCGAGGAGCAGATCCAGGGCAAGCAGGCTCGGGTCCAATCCTACCAGGCCCAGATGCAATCGACGATTGACGAGAAGGCCAGCCTGTCAAAGCTGCTCAAGGCTGGATTGACGACGCGCCCGCGCATTCTGGAATTGGAAAGATCGGCCTCGAATCTGCAGGGCCTGATCGACGAGAACCTCGGCGCCATAGCCGGCAGCCAACAGAGCAAAGCCGAACTCAAGGGCCAGATCGCGCAATTGACCTATGATCGCCGAGCCAAGCTGTCGGCCATGCTGATCGATACGCAATCGAGCCTTGCCGACCTCGTACCCAAGATGTTTGCCGCCAAGGCTGCCATGGACCGAGCCGAAGTCCGCGCACCCTATGACGGCCAGGTGATGGATCTGAGCGTCTTCTCGATCGGAGCGATCGTCGCGCCGGGCCAGAGGATCCTCGATATCGTGCCGACTGAGAATTCGTTGATCGTCCAGGCGCAGGTTCGCGTCGAGGACATATCAAACGTGCGCCCCGACATGGCAGCCGAAGTTCGTTTCACATCATACGAGCAGCGCTCGATACCCATAATTAATGGACGCATCACCCGCATTTCGGCGGATCGCATCACTGACAGTAAAACTGGGTTTCCCTACTATCTTGCAGACGTCGCGGTCGATCCGGTGGAATTGTCAGCAGCCCCACAGATTGCGCTTTATCCGGGCATGCCAGCGTCAGTCATGATCGTTACCGAGGAACGGACGGCACTCGACTACATTCTGGGTCCGCTGGTTGTGTCGTTCCACTCCGCCTTCCGCCAGAAATAATGGGGTTCGCGCCAAACCAATTTGCGATTCCAATTTCGACGGGTGGTCAGGCTCGCAACGCGCAAAGACGGGTGAGAACTCCCCCGGCATTTTCGGTGATCTCCACCCCCGTCCTGAAGCCACCGCGAGCCAATACATGTACAAATGGCGCGTCCTTGACATTCCTTCTGTGTGCGATTTGGGTAGGCGGACATCGACGAATGACTGCTTTTAGCCGAATGTACCTCTAATCACTTCGTCCGCTATGCGGCGCGTTCCCGCCTGGCAGCTTTGGGGCCGACTGCCGACGGTCCGCTATCGAAAGAAGCCAGCGAATAGCTGCCGTTTGGCCACTCAAGTGCGTCGCCCACGACGCGGAGCTGACTTATTGGTGGCCGAAAGCGTTTTGGTCCCTTGGCCGGCTAACCCGAATGCAACAACCTCTTGGAATAGCCCGTCGAGGCGACCATCACAGTTGTTGTAGCCGTGGCAGCTCTGCGGGACTGCACGTCGTTGAAGATCGAAAAGCAATCCAAGTATGCCACTGAAACCCCTTGAAGGATCACCACGCGAGGTAACCCCATTCCTTGTGAACTGCTCTCAGAGGTCGGCCGCTGAGCAACCTTCCCTCCCCGCGCCTATGCAGGCGCCTTATTATACCGAGCATTTCGCGGCGACCGCTTTTTCCAGTATCCTCGTCACATGCCCCACACGCCTATGACGCCCGAGACCGCTTCGCCGATAGACGGCATCAGGCCTGCCGCCGCAGCACGCCGGCGCGACGACTTCAAGCCCATCGTCAAGATCCAGCTCGCCCAGCGTGTCGGCTACCTGTGTTCCAACCCAAAGTGCCAGCGGCTGACCGCCGGGCCACGCAAAGGCGAAGAAGGTGCGAACAACATAGGCGTGGCCGCCCACATCAAAGCCGCGTCACCCGGAGGGCCCCGCTACGATTCCAGTCAGAACCCGACCGAACGCGCGAGTGCGGATAACGGAATCTGGCTCTGCGCCGACCATGCCCACCTCATTGACCACAACGCCAAGGAGTTCACGGTCGAGAAACTGGAGAAGTGGAAGCAGGAGGCCGAAGAGCGCGCGTTCCAGCAACTTGCCAGTGGCAAGGGTCCAGCGATCATCGCCCAACTCTCGGACGAACTTATCCAGCAGTTGGCGCCATACATTTCACGGCTCGGTCTGCCGCACGATGCCGATCTTGCGACTGTAAAGGCGCAGGTACGCGCGGCGTCGCTGGCGGATATTGAAACCTATGAGCGGCGACGGAGCTGGCCAAGGCATTCCGTGGAACTTGAACTCGGGGTGGAGGACGTCGAGGATGTTCAAGACGTCCGCAACCTAGACCAAGGCCACTTCGCTCAGGTTCTCGCTACGGCGCAGCATATCGTCCTGCTGTCGGCCCCCGGCACCGGCAAGACCACGACCCTCATCCAGATCGCCCGCAAGATGATCGAGGCAGGTCCCGTGCCAGTGTTCGTGCCTCTTGGCGCATGGGCCGAATCCGGTAGAGACCTCTTTGACTGGGCATCCCGACGGAGAGTTTACGAGGCGCTCTCCAGTGCGCACCTCAAGTTCTTGGCAGACCATGGCGAGCTCGCCCTGATCCTGGACGGCTGGAACGAAGTCCCCGACACAGCACGCCGCCGTCTCATCAAGGAGATAGAAGAACTTGAAACACTGTTCCCGCTGCTGAACGTGGTTATGAGCAGTCGCCGGACCGCCGTGGACGTCCCGCTTGCAGGGCGCCGTATCTCTGTCCTCCCCCTGTCGGACGAGCAGCAACGCGAAGTCGCGAAGGGCATGAGGGGGCAGGACGGCGTCAGCGTGCTCGATGCCGCTTGGCGTACCGTCGGTCTGCGCGACCTCGTAACGATACCTCTATATCTGCACGCCTTGATGGAAGCGACCACCTCGGGAAAGCTACCCGAGACGAAGGAAGAAGTACTTCGCCGCATGGTCGAAGCCCACGAGGCCATTCCCGCCAACAAGGAGCTATTTCACCGGGAACTGCATGACGCCCAGCATACCTACCTCACGACCATCGCGGCGACCGCCCAACTGTCGGGTACGCCGACAATTCACGATCGCGATGCGCGTTCGGCAGTATCGAGCGCAAGCGAAAACCTCCTGTCTGACGGGCAGATTTCCACCGCACCAAACCCGCCTCACGTCCTCGACGTCCTTGTGGGCAGTCATTTGCTGATCAGGCATGACAGCCAGCTCTACTCGTTACAGCACCACGCGCTACAGGAGTGGTTTGCATCCCTTGACCTGGAGGCGGGGCTCGTAATGGCAGGGGATGACCTCAGCCTAGAGCATCCGCTTACGACAGTTGCGCTCAACGACCGCAGCTGGACCGAGGTGGTCCTTTTTGCATGCGAGCGAATGTCGCGGAAAGACGAGGCGGGTGCCCAGGTTGTTGCGAAGGTTGTGGATTTGTTGCTGGGTATCGACCCAATCTTCGCCGCGCATGTTGTCGCGCGATCGGGGCCGACTGTTTGGCAGATCATTGGAGACAGGGTCGTAAGGTTCGGGCGTGCCTGGCATACGCAAGGCCGGTTAGACCGCGCGGTCGGTTTCATGATCGAGACTAAAAGGCCCGAGTTTGCGGATATCGTGTGGCCTTTCGTTTCCGGCGACAACGGTCAGAAGCAGATGAGCGCGATGAGGATCGTGCGTCGCTTCAATCCGTTCGTCCTCGGAGATCGTCTCGCGCGGGACTTCGCGGGACTGCCTGATCAGGCACGCGAGACATTAGCCACCGAATTGGCGTTTCATGGCGATCGGGACGCCCTCGATGCGGTCCTCGCATTGGCGCTGAATGAACACAATCTGGAAATCCGGCTTCGCATCTTTGAAGGCCTCTCTTTCCGTGTCGCCACGCGGCAAATGGAGGAGCTTCTGCGAGCCTCTGGTGACGAGTTGGCGCAAGCAGTCGCACGAAAGAACCAATTCGACGGGGTTCGGGATCCAGAACTACTGGCTGACCTCTTGGAAAGGCGAAAAGCCCTAGTTACAGCCGATGCATCGCCAGAGGTCCGTTTGGCGAGGGCCCTCGACTCCCTTTCGGACGAAGAAGCAGCGGTGACGGTTGAGCGCGAACTGAAAGATCTCGCATTCTCGTTCAAGGACCGCGGACATCACATCACGCACGAAGCCTGGAACCGCTTTCCGCGCCACGTCGCCGTGGCGCTCAGGTGGCGAGTGGAGAATGGTCTCGACCTACCCTATCAGCCGCTGCAGTATTTGGAAGGCGCCGAGCCCACCGACGACGACCCTGTAGCCACGCTGACGTTGCAGGACGACAAGAGCGATCGAGCAAGCGTGGCGTGTTTTCTAGCCGGGGAGCGTACCGTTCGGGAATTGACCGTTCGCTACCTTGATACCAGACGCAAGTTGCGAGCGGACGGCGAGCGGACAGAGGCTGCCTACGGACCCTCCCACAAGCTTGCAGACAAGCTGGAAAGCACGCGCGCAAGCGTGCTGATCGACGTCTTGCAGGAGTTCGCAGAAGGGCTAACTTCAGATGAAATCAACGACCTCGCCGATGTTCTCAGCCGGCACGGTCGCGGAGGGGATATCGAACACTTGCAGATGCCCCCTGCCAGCAGACCAGCTGCCGTCAAACTTATAGAAGGATGGGGGCAGCAGCTCCTCGGCAAGTCAGCTTCACGGCATCACATGGCCCAACTCACGTGGGCGATGCGCCGCGTTCCTGATGCTTGTCAGGTACCCATATTGAACAGGATGGTCGAAGCAGACCTCGCGGGTCTTGCCGCGGCAAGGGCGGCGTATGCGGTCAACAGGTCCAACGAGAATGCCTTGAACGAAATGCGATGGTCTCACGTTCACGAGTACCGCATCATGCTGACAACTATCGGCAACGACGAGGCCGAAGCGGTGCTGAAGCGTTATCTTCTCGACGCGGACTTCGGTCCGGAAGCGGCTGTCGGGCTCCAAGTCATCTGGCAGCAGCGAAACGAACCAGCGCCTGACGACAAAGATCGCAAGTTCAGCCAATGGCCCGACTTCGCCCGTGCCGTCGCAAATCGGTCAAGGGACCGCACCCAGAGCTGCGACACAGCGGATCTGCTTTTCAAGGTCGCAGAGACCTGGGGTAAGGCCGGATCCATGAAAGAACTTGGACGTGCGGCGCGATTTGCCGGCTGCGCCGTGCTGCTTCCGCATGGCAACCGCACGGCATTCCTGATCGACTTCCTGCAGGCCGAGTTACCACACCGGCTGCGGCTAGAACTTGCGCAACGCATGACGGTCGGCGGTCTTGTCGTGCCCGCTGGCATCATCATGAAGGGGCTGTCGGATGCGATGGCCGAGCACGGCGATCGTAAATGGATACAGGACAATGACCTATACACATTGTTTGACTGGCTGGAACTGCTACCGGTCTCGGATCAGCCGTTCGCGTTGTTTGACGGACTCGATGCGATGGCCGCAAAATTCCAGTTCGGCGAATGGCGTATCCGGGATCTGTTGAACAGTGTGCGACATCTGGAAGAAGGTCTTCGGATCGAACTTTTGCGTGGGCTCGTATACCGCTACCCGAAGTTGACTGACCAATACGAGCTGTTTCTTGCGCTCAAGAATCCGGGGCAGGCAACGCTGGACTTCCTACTGGAAATGGCGGCCGGGAAATACGGCAATGGACCGATCGAGCGCGGTACACGCTTTGACTACCCCGACGAATTGTTTCTGACGCTCTCGCCAGAGGCGCGGGAGAACTTACCGGCGCGATATGACGCGGTAAATGATGAGCGACAGAAGGCGCTGCTCGCGGGCATCCTTCTCGCTGGAGCAGATCACGCCACCGTCCTGAAGCTTGCACAAGACAAGACCGGACGCCATGTCATCGGTCAATTTGGCTGGAATACGCGCTCCAAGATTCTGTATTTCCACCAGCCGACTGGCAACGGTTCGTCGTCTTACTCTCTCATCCCACGCGATCTGTCCGAACTCCGTAAAGGACTGTACGGTCTGACCCAGTCTTCTGATCCCGAAACGGCCAAATTCGCTGCCGACTATCTGGTGCAGATTGACGCCGAGCGTGATGAGGAAGGTGGGATTGATGCTGGTCCCCGCCATCCGGATATCTCCTCAGGTCGGCCGTGGCCCGTCGTGAAAGAGGTGGGCAACGCAGGGTTGCCAGATGCATCTCCTACTTCCGCCTAGAATGGTCTATCGGCAAGCTGAGCCGGGGCGCAGGCGCTGCAAGGGCGCCTATTTTGAATGCCAGTGGCCGTGCATCCACAGGTATGACGCTAAGGGCAATATTGGAGCAGCTAAGAGCCCGTCTTGCCAAACGATTTGCCGATAAATTTAGCTAAACCGTCTTTCTCTCCCTTCTCAACACGGGCGTGTCGTTGGGCGTTCGGCAGCAGTGTCATTGTTTCCGGAGACATCCTTTGAAAGAGAGAGTCTACCCACTCTATCTTGCTCAACTCCGGAAGCGGTTGGATTGGAACGCCATAGACGTAGTGCGCGCCGTCGGCAATGAACCCAATCACCCTGCCACCGCCGCGCCGATTAAGCGACACGATCTGCGGCACGCCGCCAGAAAGTGGATCGCTTTTCTTCTCCAACGCGTCACAAAACGATGAAAAAATCGACCGGGCGGTGCCGCCCTGTGGGCTCGCGTTCCAAGCGTTGATTTCGCGATCCAGCGCGTGGTCGCCGCTTCCAAGTTTAACCAACACGGCGCTTTTCAATGGAACGCCAACTTCGATCTTCTGGTCCGTCCAGGTCCGCCGCCCAGCTTGATAACTGGTTTTCCAAAGGTAAAACGACCCTCTTAGCCCCTCACCATCTCGTGCACCGTGCAAGATGATGAAGTCGTAATCTGGAGCATTATGCCGCCGTTCAAATGACCGTTTCAGATACTCAACAATCTTGTCGTGCCGCATTTCAGCGGTTGCCTGTTGGTCCCAAAGCAGGCTTTGCCCGGCTAAATCTCCGAGTTGACCGAGCACTAAGGTTGGGTACAGAACGTCGCCGCAATAGCCGAACACTTCCGCCGACCGGGACGCAAATACCTTGCGGCCGCTGTCCCACCGGTGAGATTCTGAGCCCCATGTGATCCGGCTATCTCCCACAATGTAAATGCTGCTCGGCCCTCTCGAATCGACCGAAACCCAGGATAATAGTGTTGTCACTTGACTAAGCGCCCCGTTTATCTCCAAAGGATATACTGAATTCGGGAGGCAACTCCCAGACGTTCCACCACTTTTGAGTCCAGGCGTTCGCGATCCATCGGGGCAGAGCACCTTGGACAGCTAGCTAGACGGTCGGCGGCGGTGTCAAGCGCCACACCCACTCGGTCGAATACCCAGTCGCCCCGGCGCGCAACATATTAGCAAGATCCAGGCATCTCGCGGCATGGTTTCGATGACGGCCAGGCTTGCCTTTGCTGCATGTAAATGCCGACCGAGAAACCCAAGGACGAACACCAACCGGTCGCGGAGGAACTCGGAATGCCGGAAGCACACGATGAGGTAAAAACGCTCCTGCAGACCAATACCGGAGTCCCCAATGAGTTCGTAGCTCGGGTGGCTACGGCGATGGCTGTGCCGTCTGAGCCGCTCGCCGCGTTTGTTGGCCAGCCCCTCCGTTCCTTTTATCAGCAGGCTATCTGCGGCGGTCTGGTGTTCCAGCTTAGCGATGGAAGTCGTCTCGTTCGAACCGTGGTTCCTCAATCAGTGCTTGCCGGGATCATGCTTGCCGCAGAGCTGGTCAAGCATAGTGCGGGTTTTCCGATAGTCCGACAACCAGCACTCGCGTGAATCTACTGCGCCCCCTTGGTTCTCACCTCCATGATCCGAAAGCCAAAGATTCCAGCGGCCGCTGCATCTGCAGCGATGAGGATTTCATTTCCGCCTACAGGCTGAAATACGGCTGTGCCGTTGAACAGCTGAGCAACGGGTCCGCCTAAAAAGATCTGAAGTCTTCGTTACCGCGGACGGCGCGCTGTCAAGCGCTCACCGATGTTTTCGACCACGATCGAGTGCCTGATGAGAGTGCGGGGCGGATACTGTGACACGCTCGGCCCGCTGCTTGTCAATGTGAGGCCCAGAACCCACGACAGAGATCCTTGAGCGACGGCTCGCCGTTTAACGTTTTTTGTACTGTTATCTACGTTCGACCATATTCGTCGTCGAAGCGAACGATATCATCCTCGGCGAGATAATCGCCGCTCTGCACTTCAATGATCACCAGGTCAATTCTGCCTGGGTTCTCGAGCCGATGCTTATGGCCGCAGGGGATGTAAGTAGATTCGTTTGTCCTCAGGAACAACTCCTGCTCGCCATTGACGATCTTGGCGGAGCCGCTGACCACGACCCAGTGCTCCGAGCGATGATAGTGCATCTGCAGGCTCAACTGGCGACCGGGCTTCACCTCGATGCGTTTGATCTTGAAGCGCTCGCCTTCCTCCAGAACCGTATAGGAACCCCAGGGCCGGTGTACCGTGCTATGGACCAGATGAGCTTCATGTCCCGAAGCCTTGAGGCCCTCGAAGAGCTTCTTAACGTCCTGAACGCGGTCGCGGGATGTGACAAGCAAAGCGTCCGGGGAATCCACGATCACCAGATCGCTTACGCCCACCGTGCCGATGACGCGCTTGTCGGAGCTCACATAGGTGCCGGTCGTGTCGACCATGTGCACATCGCCGCGTATCCTGTTCCCGCTTTCGTCGGGGGCGATCAAATCGGCCATTGCGTTCCAAGATCCGATGTCGTTCCAATCCATGTCGCAGGGAATCACGGCAAGTCTGTTAGTCTTCTCCATGACAGCGTGGTCGAGCGAGATTCGCGGCGCGGAACCGAAATGCTCAGGCGTGAGTTCGATTTTGGCAAAGCCTTGGCATTGACTGGCGCGGCCGTTCTCGTAGCTGTCGGCGACGGCCTGGAGCACCTCGGGACAATGCAAAACCATCTCGTCGAGCATCGTTTGCGCACTGAAGCAGAAGATGCCGGCGTTCCAGAAGAAGCGTTGAGACGCGACATAGGCTTTGGCTGTATCCAGATCCGGTTTTTCAACGAAACGGACGACGTTCTCACCATCTGCTTCGATGTAGCCGAATGCTGTGTCCGGTCTGGTTGGGGTGATGCCCAATGTGGCGATCCGCCCGAGCTTCGCATGTTCCATGGCCAGGCCCATGGCGTCTAGAAACGCAGGCAGGTTGCTAATCAGGTGATCGGCCGGGAAGACGCACAGGATCGCGTCAGGGCCTTGCGTTGCCCTCGCATGGATCGCGGCTGCAGCCACGGCGGCGGCCGTATCCCGGCCTTCGGGCTCGAGCAGAAAGGTGCGTGGCAGGACCACGGAATCCAGCTCGTCAAATTCGTCCTTGGTCAGGAAGAGGTGTTCCCCGGATGTCACAGCGACGAGTTCCACGACACCTTCTATCGAAGCGGCGCGCAGCACAGTGTGCTGAATGAGAGAATATCCATCCGCTACTTTGAGGAAAGGTTTGGGGTGCGATTGCCTTGAGGCGGGCCATAGCCGCGATCCGGCTCCGCCGCTGATGATCACGGGAATCACTTTCATAACCAACCTCAATTTCGTCTCTGGAGTGATCGCCCGCGTTCTTTCGAGCAGCGTCACGATCGCCGTCGCTCTGGCTTGTCTGCGGCCCCCGCGTAACAGCGAAGTTCTGGCGCGTTGCAGGCGGCGTCAGATGATGACGCTATCGGTAATGTACGACGCCTCCACTGGCGTCGGTGAGAAATGCGCATTCAATTATGCCTGTTGGTTGCGTCTGCCGAATTGCGCAGGTGGCGGGTCTTAACTGAGATCAGAGACTTGGCTGCCTTCTATCAAAGTCAAACGACTTGGCTCTTTCAGATCGAATTCAATTACCCGTGGTGCGAAAAGGCGTGCATATCGTGTAAAGGCGCTCGTCGGGGGAAACCGAATTACGGTATCGCAGCGCCCGAGAAGATACATCTCAACGAGGGCGGAAATTCCGCCGTCAATCCCGAGTGCTGCAGTGTGTAAGGGGCCACCTTGATTGGATCCGAAGTGCTTCGGGACAGTGAGCAGATCGGGAAACCTGGCCGACAGAAGATCCAGTATCCGCGCGCTGTCCGTGCATAAGAACAGCCGCACAGGCCTGGGGTGCGGTAACGCCTTAGCCTTGCCAATTGCAGCGCACACTTGCCGAACGGCGAGCTCCGGATCGGCCCAGTAGGGCGCATGCTCCATGATGTCTTCACCGTTACCGTGCCGAACATGAATCCCGATGATGCTGTGCCCCTCAAAACATTCCTGATAAATGGCATCTATGCGGGCTTGAATTTCTGGCCGAGGCTTGACACTCTGGAACACCTGCCGCTCTGCATCCTCATCGCACCGCCACATCAGACAAGCGTCACACACTACTGTGTTCGCTTCGACATCGTGTTCGGCCTGAAAGAGCTCGCCCAACTCATCGCGCTCTTGGAAAATCTGCTCATCTGGCCGGTAAAGGCACTCGATCGCCGGCCTGTTCCACCACTCTGGGAAGAATGGACCAGGGAAGGAAAGGTCGTTGATCCGGTCGTCGGAAATAGCCGGCACGCCAGCGATGTCATTGATCGGCTGGAAGAACACCGGAAACGCATTTGTGAAGGGTTGGTCGAGGTAGCAGGCCCCCCGCCAGTCGATGGCTAGAGTTCGTCCCGACCGCTGCGCGTAGCGCCAAGCGGCCGCCAATGACCACAGACAATCACCGAACCCCGTACGCCTCCGAGAGACGACGAACCGGCGCTTTTCCAATCCACTAACATGCATTTTCGGAAATCTCGTTCAGAGAGGAGGTTGCCCGGTTTGGTATCCTTAGTCGACACGTAGACCCTGACGCCGGGCGCTTGGCAGAGGCCGGGCCATAGGGCAGAAGAGCTCACTCAGCACTGCCCACTAATCCCGTGACGCTCGCACAGCTTGAAGCCGATGCCCTCGCTTCCGGTTCAGCCTTCTCTACTGGGCCTCCGCGGCATATGTAAAATCTATTGAGTGGATGCCGGCCATCCATGTGTTGGATGCCATGATGAAGGGCTCGGCTGACGCGGGCCCGGCCAATAGAGCCGAAACAGCCGGGAAACGCTGCGACACTGCCTGCCGAAGCAAACCGTTCCGTCGACGCCGTACGCCAAGGTGCAAGGCAGCATACAGCAACCGGTACCGGGCGAGATGAGGTCGACGGCTCGACGCGCCTAGAGCCAGCTGATCGACAGAATCTGCAGTCGGCTCCCAAAGTTCTGCACGACCTGTGCCGGATGCTGTGGTGAGGGCTCGGGGCCACGAACTTTGTCCTCGCCCCGAACGGAAGCTCGCGCCTCCGACTCCGGGCCGGCGATGCGCTCTCGCTGCTCGGTCAGACCATCCATTCTGTGGATGCACTTTATCCAAACAATCGATTTCACTGATCCAAACAATTCCCATTAGAAGACGCTGAAGCAAGAAAGAAAGGCGTCCTCACTCGCTGATAGATGAGCAAATCAGCTGCAAGGTGCTTGGAGTACAGTCGCTCACGGCGTGAGCTGAGCGGCACTCTGACCGCATGTACGAATCCGTCAGGTTAGCGGCGCAACTCTATTTTGCTGTGACTCCAAGCAAGAGCAGGTGTGCTCGGCTGGCGGACTGTCAATGACGAGCCGCGCGCCGCATCTGTCGAAGTGCTCCATAGAGCACGGGGCGGGCCGCACATTGTGTCGGCGTGGCGAGCCGAAGCCGAAACTTTAAACTTTAATAGAGCAGGAATAGAATGGGTGATAGCAGTAAAGTTGCTCTTATTACGGGCATAACTGGACAGGATGGTGCCTATCTTGCCCGTCTTCTTCTCAAAAAAGGCTACGTCGTTCATGGGATTAAGCGACGTTCCTCTTCCTTCAACACGGGTCGTATCGAAGACCTCTACCAAGACCCGCACGAATCCGATCCGCGCCTAGTCTTGCATTACGGTGATCTCACTGATTCGACTAACCTCATCCGCGTGGTTCAGGAATCTCAGCCAGATGAAATTTACAACTTGGCTGCTCAGAGCCATGTCCAGGTGTCGTTCGAAACACCTGAGTACACAGCGAACGCGGACGGTATCGGTACATTGCGACTTCTTGAGGCGATTCGCCTCCTCGGTCTGACGGACAAGACCCGCTTCTATCAAGCCTCGACTTCAGAGCTATACGGCCTCGTGCAGTCCGTACCGCAGAACGAAACGACGCCCTTTTATCCGCGCAGCCCTTACGCCGCCGCCAAGCTCTACGCCTACTGGATGGTCGTCAATTATCGCGAGGGCTATGGTATGCACGCTTCCAACGGCATTCTTTTTAATCACGAAAGCCCCCTTCGTGGCGAAACTTTTGTGACGCGCAAGATCACACGCGCTGCCGCTGCTATCTACCTGGGCAAGCAGGACAAGCTTTATCTCGGCAATCTCGATGCTCAACGCGATTGGGGCCATGCACGTGAGTACGTGCGAGGTATGTGGATGATGATGCAGCAGGATCAACCGGATGATTACGTGCTGGCTACGGGTAAAACGACCCCTGTCCGCCAATTCGTCGAGTGGGTCTTCGAAGATGTCGGCGTCGAGATCGAATGGCGTGGCCAGGGAGTCGACGAAAAGGGCTATGATGTAGAGACCGGCAGATGCCTAGTCCAAGTAGACCCACGCTACTTCCGCCCCACGGAAGTCGATCTTCTCCTGGGTGACGCTACCAAGGCGAAGGAGAAGCTCGGTTGGGTGCATGAGACATCCGTGCGCGAGCTTGCCGCGGAAATGGTCCGGGAAGACCTAAAGGTCATGCAGACATCGGTAATAATGAAGGAAGCGTAATGTATGATCTGAAGGGAAAAACCGTGTGGGTCGCTGGCCACAAAGGTATGGTGGGCAGCGCTGTTGTACGCCGACTCGCGTCTGAAGACTGCAAAGTTGTGGCCGCCCCTCGGGGAGAGCTAGACCTCAAGCGACAGACCGAAGTTGAAAACTTCGTGGCAGTGATGAAACCGGACGCTATCGTTATGGCGGCGGCAAAGGTAGGTGGTATTCTCGCGAACGCCACCTATCCGGTCGACTTTCTTTACGACAATCTGATGATCGAGGCCAACATCTTCGCGGCAGCCCACGAAAACAACGTCGACCGCGTCCTCTTCCTCGGCTCGTCTTGCATCTATCCGAAGATGGCACCACAGCCCATTCCTGAAAGCGCGCTGTTGACCGGGCCACTAGAGCGCACCAACGAATGCTACGCCGTCGCCAAGATCACCGGCATCAAAATGGCTCAAGCCTATCGCCAGCAATATGGCCGTGACTACATCTCCGCTATGCCGACGAATCTCTACGGGCCAGGCGACAATTATGACTTGCAGTCAAGCCACGTCATCCCAGCGCTGATCCGGAAAGCGCATGAAGCTAAGCTCATAAGTGATAAGCAAATCACCATCTGGGGCACGGGCACACCACGTCGGGAATTCATGCACGTCGACGACTGCGCCGACGCATTAGTCTTCCTTCTGAAGAACTACTCTGACCATGATCACGTGAATCTCGGCTGCGGACAGGACATCACGATCCTAGAGCTGACTAGAATGATCTGCCGTGTAGTCGGATTTACCGGGGAGATCGCGCATGATCACTCTAGACCTGACGGTACACCGCGAAAGCTGATGAGCGTCGACAAGCTGCGCACTTTGGGATGGGCAGCAAAGATCACTCTCATGGAAGGCATCGAGAGTGTCTATCATGCATTTCTGAACGGGAGCTACACCGAACGGCGATAGATAAGAGGATCTGCTGCGTCTCAGGCCTGTACGCGTTTTCGGGACCCAGAGCTAACGTAGACTGAGACAATCACTCGATGGCGATAGCGCTCATGTGAGCAAGCCGCGAGGAGCCCTGCCGGACCCGGACCCCATCCGCTCCAACCTCGTCGCCGTGAAGGTCACGGTGCGCTGCCCACGCCGGCGCCGACTGCGTCAATCCTCACAAGGGTAACCGTCGAGAACCGAACGCGTCTACGGTAACCAAATGTACTTCTTGTTCTCGTCCGAGGGATCTGTCGATGGGCATTCCGGACGAGCCAAAGTTTGAGCATGTTACCTTCAAAACCCGGTTAGCAACGTCGGATTTGGTATGAAATTCGGAACAAGTGGATTACGGGGCCTGGCGACAGAATTGGCAGGAGCCGCCTCTGCCCTATATGCAACGGCATTCGCGACATTCCTGCTGGAATCCGGCCTGGCCAGAATTGGCGACGAGATACTCATAGGGCGCGACTTTCGCGCCTCGAGTCCGGCCATCGCCGCCGTCTGTGCGGCGGCACTGGCCGCGCTCGGCTTCATCGTAGTCGATTGCGGCGCAGTCCCCACCCCTGCCCTGGCACTGTATGCTCAGGCGCGTAAGAGTGGTTGTTTGATGATCACAGGCTCGCACATTCCGGCCGACCGTAATGGAATAAAATTCTATCGACCCGACGGTGAGATCGACAAGGGTGATGAGCGGGAGATAACGCGCATCGCCTTGCAGTTGGAGAAGCGCGGATACGTCCTTGAAGGTGCTGTTGCACGTCGGCAGCACCGGGAGGCCGAATGCAAGGCCTTTTTCATGGCGCGCAATCGAAAGCTTATGGAGATTAATGCTCTAAAGGGCTTAACGGTGGGCGTATATCAGCACAGCACAGTCGCGCGCGATCTCTTGGTTGACATTCTCTCATATCACTGTGCGACGGTCGTAACCCTGGGACGTTCGGAAGGTTTCATTCCTGTCGACACTGAAGCGGTCTCTAACGAGACTGCTCAACAGTTCAAGCTCTGGGCCAAAGAGCATCGGCTTGATGCGGTCGTCTCGGCAGATGGCGATGGTGACCGCCCACTGGTAGCTGACGACCACGGAGACCCCCTTCGCGGTGATTTGTTAGGCCTGATTACGGCGAACTTCCTGCAAGCGAAGGCAGTCGTCACGCCGGTCACATCAAACTCTGGTATCGAGACCGCAGGTTCTTTTAAAGTCGTGCGTACCAAGGTTGGATCGCCATTTGTTATCGCTGCCATGCTCGATTTGGTTGCGTCGGGTCACGAGCGCGTGGTTGGTTTCGAAGCAAACGGTGGTTTGTTGACCGGCACGGACTTTGACCCGAACGGAACTAAACTGCCAGCACTACCTACACGCGACAGTTTTCTCCCCATCCTTGCGGCACTTTCCCTTGTTAGTACAAGTGGGCAGCCACTGTCGGAGATTGGCAGTTCCTTTCAATTGCCGGCAGCGGCGGCGGATCGCTTGGAAAATTTTTCCGTCGAAAGCAGCACTCGCCTCATGACATACCTTCGTACAGCGGAAACTAACATCGCCGCCTTCGTCGGGTCGATTGGGGTGGTAAGCAAGGTTAGCGATGTTGACGGACTTCGTATCACTCTCGCGGATAAGCGTGTCTTGCATTTGCGTCCATCCGGAAATGCCCCGGAAATGCGGTGCTACGTCGAAGCCGAAAATCGGGAGGACGCGGAGCTTTTGCTCCGGACTGGATTGGATCGAATTCGTAATTGGACGCAAGGCTAAATAAAAGCCGCCTCCCTGCGTATTCCCAGGTGACCCTGGGGGTCGCACAAGCTACTCAAGCGCGATCAGAACGTCCACAGTGTCCCGGCCCTGTCCGCTTTGAAGCGAACCGGAACGCCCGTGGAAACAGCCGATCCGTACCAGCCACGGAGCATCCGGTCGCTCATGGTCAAGGCAGCGCCTTCCGGTAGCGAACAGCCGGTCCCGCACTGACCGCCTGCGCCGCATGTACGATGGCGTTGGTGTCCAGGCCGTGGTGACGGTATAGGTCCGCAATAGTCCCCGTCTGGCCGAACTGCTCGACCCCGAGCGCCTTCACGCGATGCCCGTTAACCCCACCGAGCCACGCGAGCGTCGCCGGGTGGCCGTCGATCACGGTGACGATGCCGCAGTCACGCGATAGCGGCGCGAGCAGCCGCTCGATATGACTCAGGGCGCCGATCGCGCCACGCTGCCGGGCACGTTCCGCCGCCTGCCAGCCCGCATTAAGCCGGTCCGCGGAGGTGATCGCGAGCAGCCCGACATCGCGCCGGTCCTCCGCCAGAAGACCCGTCGCGGCAATCGCCTCCGGCGCGACGACGCCTTGATAAGCAATGACGACACTCGCGTTGGGCCCAGGCGGACGCAGCCAATAGGCGCCATTGACGATGTCCCGCGCGAGCGCCGGGTTCATGTCGCGCAGCGGCTGCTCGAGCGGCCGGGTTGACAGGCGAAGATAGACCGATCCTCCGGTCTGATCACGCAGCCACGTCGTCTCATCCGGATCCCCCTCGCCATTGCGTTGCATGTAATCGAAGGCAAAGCGCATGATCACGGACAGTTCGTCGACGAAGGCCGGTTCGAAGGCGCAAAGCCCATCCTGCGCCATGCCGATCAATGGGGTGCCGATCGACTGGTGTGCCCCGCCCTCGGGCGCCAGCGTCACGCCCGAGGGCGTTGCGACCAGCATGAAGCGCGCATCCTGATAGCAGGCGTAGTTTAGCTGGTCGGCCGATCGGTAGATGAAGGGATCATAGACTGTCCCGATCGGCAGCAGGCGCACGCCATTGATCGAGTGCGAGAGACCGAGCGCCCCGAGCATGATCATCAGGTTCGACTCGGCGATCCCGAGCTCGAGGTGCTGCCCCTTCGGCCCAAATTCCCAGGTAAAGGTCGACGGAATGCGTTCGGCCTTGAAGGTGTCCGCCATGGTCTCCCGGGCGAAAAGGCCGCGCCGGTTGACCCAGCCACCGAGATTGGTCGAGACCGTCACATCGGGCGAGGTGGTGACAATGCGGTCGGCAAGCAGACTGCGCTCGCGTGCGATGTCGTTCAGGATCTGGCCGAAGCCCATCTGGGTCGAGAGCGGCTTGCCGGGCTGCCCCGGTGACGGAAGGGATTCGGGCACCGGCACCGACGGCGCAGACAGCCTCCTACGCCCCTCACTGAAGAACGGCGCCTTTGCGAAGAAGGCGTCAAGTTCCGCTTCCGGCAAGGTGGCGGCCGCCCATTTGTCCCACTCCTCACCCCGCTTTACGCCCATCTGCAGGCGGTAGTCTTCCATCTGCGTGGGCGTCATCTGCCCCGCGTGGTTGTCCTTGTGTCCGGCAAGCGGCAGACCGTAGCCCTTGATGGTGTAACAGATGAAGCAGACGGGACGGTCATGCCTGGACGCCGCCTCGAAGGCTTCGAGGAGGCTCGGCATGTCATGCCCGCCAAGGTTCGTCATCAACGCCTGCAACTCGTCGTCGGAGCGGCGTTCGATCAGAGTGGTGACCGGCCCTTGGTCTCCGATCTCGTCGAGCAGCCGCTTGCGCCAGGCAGCACCCCCTTGGAAGGTCAGCGCCGAATAGAGCTGGTTCGGACAGCGCTCTATCCACTCGAGCAGCTTCTCGCCCCCCGGCTCGGCAAAGGCAGCCTCTTGCAGAGCGCCGTGGCGCAGGACCATCACGTCCCAGCCGAAGTTGCGAAAAATCTGCTCGAACCGCTGCCAGAGGCCCTCCCGGATCACGGCGTCGAGCGACTGGCGATTGTAGTCGACCACCCACCAGCAGTTCCTGAGCCCGTGCTTCCAGCCTTCGATCAGGGCCTCGTAGATGTTGCCCTCATCCATCTCGGCGTCGCCGATCAGGCTGACCATTCGGCCCTCGGCACGCTCCTTCATCCAGCCGTGACCCGAGACGTAGTCCTGCACCAGCGACGAGAACAGCGTCTGAGCAACGCCGAGACCCACCGACCCGGTCGAGAAGTCGACATCGTCGACATCCTTCGTCCGCGAAGGGTAGCTCTGCGCGCCCTTGTAGCCGCGGAAGTTCATGAGCTTTTCGTGGGTCTGGTTGCCCGCCAGATACTGAAGTGCATGGAAGATCGGCGCCGCATGGGGTTTGACCGCCACCCGATCCTGCGGGCGCAGGACCGAACCGTAGAGCGCGGTCATGATGGTACTCAGCGACGCGGACGAGGCCTGATGCCCCCCGACCTTGATCTCATCGCCCTCGCGGACGTGGTTGGCGTGGTGGATCGTCCAGGCTGCGAGCCAGGAGACGCAGCGCTCGATCTCGTTCAGATATTCCAGTTTCCTCGTCATTCAGTTTCCCGCAAATCAGCTGCCGGTCTCACAGGACCCCCGCCCAAATGGTCAAAGATCGAGTTTCAACACACCTGTCGCGCGCGACACACAGGGGATGAAGCGGTGGCCGCGTGCCTCCTTGGACAGGACGGCATCCCGATGGATCGGCTGTCCCGCCAGCATTGCGCATTCGCAGGTCCCGCACACCCCGTTCTCACACGAGGCCATCAACGGCACACCGGCTGCACGCAAGGCGGCCAGTGCCGTGGTCTCAGCCGAAACCTCAACCACCCTGCCCTCAGCCAGTTCTATGACGAATGGTTCCGGTGGCGCGCCATCAAACTCGGGAGGCTGGAAAGTTTCGAAATGAACAGTACCCTCGGGCCAGTGTTGAGCCGCGCGCCCCACAACCGCCATGAAGCCAGGCGGTCCGCAGTAGTATGTCTGCGCGTCGCCCGAACGGTTCGCCAGCAGCGCGGCGATGTTCTGCCGGGTCTGAGGCTCGTCGTCGAAATGGATCCGCACATTGCCGCCAGGAAGATCGCTCCCGATCGCCGCCAAGAGTGGCGTGAGCGCCCGGCTGCGGGTGAAATAGTGCAACTCGAAGGGCTTGGCCTGCCGGGTGAGCGCGCGCGCCATGGCCAGAATCGGGGTGATCCCGATTCCCCCTGCCAGCAGCAAAGTCGGCCCCTCGCCTGGCTTGAGCGCAAAATGGTTGCGTGGCGCGGAGACAGGCAGTGTGGAGCCGACGGCAATGGTTTCGTGGATCCACGCCGAGCCGCCACGGCCGTCATTCTCGCGCTTCACCGCGATGGTGTAGCGGCCAAGCTCGGTCGGGTCGCCGCAAAGTGAATACTGACGCACCTTCCCTTCAGGCAGATGGACGTCGACGTGAGAACCCGCTTCGAACGCCGGCAGCACAGGTTTGCGTGGGTGTTTCAGGTCGATGACCAGCACGTCGCCCGGCTCCTTGCGGGCGGCGGTCACGGTCAGCTTCATGATGATGCGCGGCGAGGCCATGGCGTTTCACTCGTCGATGGGCAAGATCAGATCACCGGGCCGGATCACGCCCCCGACCTCGATTGTGCAGTTCAGGCCGGAGCGGTTCAGAAGCCCCTCGTAGAGACCCGGAAGCCCGAGCAACTCCTCGATATACTTGCACGGCACATTCATCCGGGCGGCCCTGAGGATCGTTTCCCCGACCCGGAAGCGTTTGCCGACAAGATGGCTAAGCGGAACGCCTCGTGTCGTCAGATTGCGCCGGTGATCTTCGGGTGCGAGCTTGGCCTTGAAGCCCGGAATTCTGGGTTCGCCCTGCGCGATGGCGTCCAAGACTTCAGCTTCGATCAGCGTCACTTCGCGAACATCAGGACGCGCGGAATAGGTCCCCGTCCCCAGGTAGTAGCGGTCTCCGACAATGCCTTGGCCGGCAATAAGCTGCGCCTGCGCCAGCTCCTCCATTTCATAGGAGGCGGCAGGCGCGATATGGACGTGAAGCAGCTTTCCTCGCCAGGTCATCATCGCTCTCGGAAATTCGTCTCGTGGAAACCTGCTGCAAAACTGGCCTGATCAACAGCGCCAGTTGCATGGCATTTTTCCGGTCCAGTTGGCTGTTTGGAAAGAAATACGGGGGGCCCTCGGACCGTTTTCAGCGCCAGCTTTCGGCGTCGCCCCGTCTCAGTTGTTCCGCGCCGGCATCGCGTCTTGCACCTGCTTGACAACCTCTCGCAGGACCTCAACGCCCTTCCCGATCTGCCGAATGCTCAAGGCGGCATAGCCCATGACAAGTCCGACGCGATCGGTGCGGCCTTCGTCCGATGGCCGTTCGTAGAGCGGCGAGATCAGGTGTAGCCCCAGGCCAGCGTCGCGGGCGGATTCGACCAAGGCCGTTTCCCGCGATCGTGGCAGGTCATTGAACCAAACCGCGACGTGCAGTCCCGCATCTGCTCCCTGGACAGTGATGCGATCCCCGAAGCTGTGCTGCAAGGCACCCAACAACGTTTCCCGACGCTCGCCGTTCAGCCTGCGCACACGGCGCACATGGCTTTCGTAGCCGCCGCTCTCGATCAACGATGCCAGCGCTTCCTGTTCAGCGACCGGCGAATGCCGGTCTGCGAATTGTTTGGCGGTTGCGAAGACCTCCTGCAATTCGGGCGGGACGACGAGGTAGCCGATGCGCAGCATCGGCGAGAGCGTCTTGGATATCGTGCCGAGGTAGATGACAGCCCCGTGGTCCTCGAGACTGTGCAGCGGAGGGACCGGATTGATGTCGTAGCGATATTCGCTGTCGTAGTCGTCCTCGATCACATAGGCGTTGTTGTGCCGCGCCCATTTCAGAAGCTGATGGCGGCGCGCGATCGGCATGACGCCGCCCAGCGGAAACTGATGCGATGGCGTCACATAAGCCAGTCGTGCTCCGATCCCCGCCAGCAACTCGGTCCTCATCCCGTCTCCGTCGACGATGACCGGGATGGGTGAGGCACCCGTACTGGCAAAGACCTGACGCGCCATCCTGTAGCACGGATCCTCGATGACGAAACGGTCGGCGGGATCGAGAAGCAGGCGCGCGCACAGATCAAGACCCTGCTGCGAACCGTTCACAACTATGATCTGGTCGAGGTCGCAGCTCAGGGTCCGGGCGCGCCAGAGATAGCCCTGAAGCGCCTGGCGAAGCCGGCGCGAGCCGCGAGGATCGTCATAGGCAAGACGCAGCGGGCGCTGCCCCATCGCCTCGTTCATCGCGCGTTTCCAGACCAATGAAGGGAAATCCGACGGCGCGAGGTCGCCATAGCGGAACTCGACCTTCAGCCCAGTCGGCAGATAATCTGGCCAGGGTGACGTCGCGCGCAGCCGCTCGCCATATGCGGACAGGTGGATCGGGCCGACCCGTTGCGCGTGAGTGCGCCCCGTCCCATGGCCCATCAACGAAGACGCAACGCGAGGTCGTGCGCCTTGACGGACTTCGATGAAACCCTCCGCAGCCAGTTGTTCATAGGCGACCGTCACCGTGGTTCGCGAAACGCCGAGGTCATTTGCCAGGGCCCGGGAGGATGGCAACTGACTGCCGGTTTCGTAGACGCCGCCGAGGATTTGCTCGCGAAGGGCTTCGTATATCTGGCGTGCACCCATCGCGTGCGAGCGCGCTGCAGACCCGGCACTTGAAGACTGGACCATCTCTTTCATCGCCAACTGGATATTTCACATTGGCCAGGTTGCCGTCAATCTTTCGGAACCCCAAGAGAGATCGCAGAGGCCGAATGACCAGCTCCCATCAATCCGAAACCGATGCTCCCACGGGGTCGCTCAACCGCACCAGCCCCGGATTTGCCACCCGGGCGATCCATCATGGCTACGATCCGGCCGGCTTTTCCAATGCCGTCCAGCCGCCAGTGTTCCTGACGTCAACCTATGGGTTCGAAAGCGTGGCAGCAAACGATGCCGCCGCCGCCCTTGGTGGAAGGCTCTATGCGCGCGAATACAATCCCACGACCGAGATCCTCGAGCAGCGGCTCGCGAATCTGGAAGGAGCCGAGGCGGGGCTGGTTGTTGCCTCGGGGATGGCGGCCTTCGGCACTCTGATCCTGTCGCTCCTGTCCCAGGGCGATGAACTCATCGTCCACAAGACGCTTTATGCGAACACGCTTGCCATGGTCGAACAGGCGGTCCCCCGCTTCGGCATCAAGGTCGTCGCGGTCGATCTGTCAAATCCCCACAATCTCGATGCTGCGATCACCGAGCGGACGCGGCTGGTTTTCTTCGAGACGCCGGTGAATCCGCTGAGCCGCATCCTCGACATAGCGGCAATTGCCGAGCGCGCTCACGCGCGCGGTGTAAGGGTTGCAGTCGACAGCACCTTCGCCTCGCCCGCGCTCCAGCGACCGCTTGAGCACGGGGCGGACATCGTGCTCCATTCGATGACCAAGTACATCAATGGTCATGGCGATGCCCTTGGCGGGGCGCTTCTCGGCGACGCCCAAACGCTCCGTACGCTGCATGAAACGGGCCTGCGCTACATCACCGGCGCAGCGCTCTCGCCCATGTCAGCTTTCCTAATCCTGCGCGGTCTCAAGACGCTGACGCTGCGTATGGAACGGCACAGCGCCACGGCCCTTGCGGTGGCTCGGGCGCTGGAAGCGCACCCGGCGGTGGCATTTGTGAGTTATCCGTTCCTCGACTCGCACCCTGATCAGGTGACGGCGCGAAAACAGATGTCCAACGGATCGGGCATGTTGGCCTTTGGCCTCCACGCTGGATACGAAGGAGCGCGCCGGATGATGGACCGGCTCAACCTGATCATTCGCGCCGTCAGCCTCGGCGATGCCGACAGCCTCATCTATCATCCAGCAAGCCTCACCCGTGCTCGGCAGCCGATCCGCAAGGATGCCCATTTGGCCGATGGAGTCGGCGAGGATCTCATGCGTCTCTCGGTGGGGCTTGAAGACGCTGATGACCTGATCGCCGATCTGCGGCGGGCTTTGGACGTCTTGTAATGACCTGGCGTGCGGCCACCTCTGCGCTCACACATAGATCTGGAGCCTTGCCATGGCATTCCTGAGCGGTCTTTCCGCGTTCCCCATCACCCCGACCAATCGTGACGGCCGCGTCGATAGCGTTGCCTTGCGCAGGCTGATTGCTCGGCTTCGCATTGCTCAGGTCGATTCCATCGGTCTTCTCGGCAGCACCGGCACATACATCTATCTGTCGCGCGAGCAACGGCGGCGGGCGCTCTCCGAGACCTTGGACCAAACGGCGGGGCAAATGCCGGTCGTGGTGGGTGTGGGCGCGCTGCGCACCGATGAAGCCGTGGGGCTCGCGCAAGACGCCAAGGCCCTTGGAGCAGCTGCGGGTTTGCTTGCCGCCGCCTCCTACACCCCGCTTACTGATGACGAGGTGTTCGAACATTTCTCCACTGTGGCGCGCGAAAGTGGCCTGCCTATCGTCGTCTACGACAATCCAGGAACGACGCATTTCCATTTCAGTCCACCCCTTGTCAGCCGCCTGGCAAAGGTGGCTGGGATTGTCGCCATCAAGAATCCGACAGACAAAAGCGATGCGATCAAGAACCACCTGACCGCCCAGAGGCGCACACTGCCGGAAGGGTTCTCGATTGGCTACAGCGGCGACTGGAACGCCGCCGAGGCCATGATCGCCGGCGCCGACACATGGTACAGCGTCCTCGCGGGCATCCTGCCCGAGGTCTGCATGACGATCGTCACAGCGGCGCAACAGGGCGATGCGGCCGAAGCGCGACGGATCAATGCCGCGCTGGTCCCGATCTGGAGCCTCTTCAAGGAGTTCTCGAGCCTTCGCGTCGTCTATGCACTCGCTGAATTGCTCGACGTTTGCAGTGCCGAACCCCCGCGTCCCATCCTGCCTCTGCCCCCAGCAGCGAAGCGCCAGATCGCCGCCGCGTTGAAAGGTTTGCCATCGGATGCCAGCCGGTGAACAGCAAACCCCGTTCGGCAAGTGAAAGGAAGTGCATGTATTTACCCGCTCATTTCGAGAATTGATCGAAAACAACGCACTCGGCGTGCTGATAGCCATGGCTGGAGCAGTCTCGACGCCAATCACACCCCCTTCGAACTCGACAATCGACTGCGGAGGTACAGACTGCGCAGGGCACTCCGCCCATGCCGCACCGTTCGCCTTCAAACTAGGAATCGGTGGTTTATCCATTTGAATGGCATCGAGCCGGCGCTTTACTTCCGGCCCGGTGCGCGCATTGAAGCCGGTGCCAATGCCGCCGGCGAACACCAGATTTCCGTCCTCGACATTCGCCAGAGCACGCTTCCCGACCGCCGTAACTGTTGCCGGGTTCGCAGCCGATGACGATGAACTCATCACTCAGCACGCATTTTGTCTCACCCATTCTTTGGCGCCGGCCGGATCGATATGGACTGACACGCAGCTTGGAGACGATGCCCTCGAGGCCGAACTGGAGACTTGCGCGAGATGTCGCTGCCGCCGCTGATCTCGTCGCTCAGAACGATGCCGTTTGGCGGCGTCTCAGCAGGTTAACTAGCGCTTTGCGCCGATCGACGAGTGGCCGATCGCGAAGACCCTCGCCGTCGATCTTGAGCAGGTCGAAGCCGGCAAGCATGGTCCTGACGTCTCCCGCCGCGGCCAAGAGCCCGCTGAAGACTGGGAATGCGCGACAAGCCTTCTGGTCAACGACGAACGCCTCACCGTCTATTATCGCGTCCGAGGCGCCGAGCTCGGCCACCGCCCGGGACGATAGCCGGAAACCTGAGGGTCCAGTCGTGGAGGTTGCGGGTCGAGGTAGGCCCCCATCGATAGTCGTCCCATTTCATTTCGTGTAGCCAATCAGGGCCCTGCCGGACGCGGCCGACCAGCGGTCGATGTTCGCGACGACCCGAATGTCCAGTCTCGTGTAACCCAGCCTAAAGCGGCCTGTCCGCCCCAAAAAATGACATTCAGTTGCCTCCAGCCTTTCGACACGACCCACTTCACGATCTCGTAACTCGCCAACCTAGCGGCTTGTTGCTTGAGCTGCGCGTTCCTAGGGTGTGGTCGCTAGGCCTCAGCAACAAGAGCTCGGTTGCCAGGCGGGCGGAGGCTCAACGAGATAGCCAGCTCAGGACAAGGAGAGCAAGCAATGGTCGCTTTTACCCTCAATGGCGAGGCGCGAACACTCGACGTCGATCCAGAGATGCCGCTGCTCTGGGCGGTCCGTGACGTCATCGGACTCACGGGAACGAAATTCGGTTGCGGGCTTGCCCAGTGCGGCGCTTGCACGGTTCACGTTAACGGCATGCCGACGCGCTCGTGCCAGACCGCAGTCGGCGACATCGAAGGAGCCTCGATCACCACCATTGAGGGTGTGTCGGGCAAGATAGGCGAAACGGTCCAGGCCGTGTGGGCCGAGTTCGACGTACCTCAATGCGGCTATTGCCAGTCTGGCCAGATCATGTCGGCCGTGGCCCTCCTTACAGAGACGCCTAAGCCGTCGGACGATGATATTGATTCGGCGATGAGCGGCAACCTCTGCCGCTGCGCCACCTATCATCGCATCCGCGCGGCCATCCACGAGACCGCCAACCGGCTGGAGACTTGAGGCATGTCGCAGTTTCTCTCGAAGCATAACTCCGTGCGGCCCACGCGCCGCCGGTTCCTCGTCGGCGCGGGCGCCACCACCGCTGGCCTCGCCGTGGGCTACCGGCCAGTGCTGGCCGCGCCCGACATCGCACAAACGACTACTGCAAAGGTTCAGGCGAACCCCTTCCAGACCTATGTCGAGATCACAAAGGAGAACCGAATCATCATCCACTCCTCGCAGTTCGAGATGGGACAAGGCTCCTATTTCGGCATCGCCACCCTGGTTATGGAAGAACTCGACGGCGACTGGGCGCAGGTGGACGTGGTCGGCGGATATGGCAATACCGCGCTCTACGGCAATCTCGCCTGGGGCGGGGCCGCACAGGCAACTGGTGGCTCCACGTCGATGAGTTCGTCGTGGGAACGCTACCGCAAGGCGGGTGCTGCCGCACGGGCCTTGCTGGTGGCGGCCGCGGCGCAGCGGTGGGATGTGCCAGCCGGCGAGGTCAAAGTCGCTTCCGGGGTCGTGTCGCACGCCTCAGGGATGCAGGCGCGCTACGGTGACCTGGCTGAAGCCGCAGCGGGAATGCCGGTTCCCGACGACGTGCCGCTAAAGCCGCGCGACAAGTGGGCCCAGATCGGATCGGACAGCCTCAAGCGCTACGATTCCGCCGGCAAGACCAACGGCGCGCAGACCTACACGATCGACCTCATGATGGAGGGACTCCAGACGGCCGTTATGATCCATCCGCCGAAGTTCGGCGCCGAGATCGAGAGCTTCGACGCAACCAAGGCCAAGGCACTCGACGGCATTGTCGATGTCGTCCAGACGCCGCGAGGCATTGCCGTGGTTGGCAGGGACACCTGGACGGCGCTCAAGGGCCGCGACCTCGTGGAGGTGACCTGGAACGAGGAGAAGGCCGAAGGGCGCGGCACGGCCGAGATCATGGCCGAATACAACAAGGCAGCAGACGATCTGGGCGCGGCCACCGCGCGCGACGACGGTAACACTCCCGCAGCGTTCGCCAGTGCTGAGAAAATCATCGAGGGGCACTACGAATTCCCCTATCTTGTCCATGCTTCGATCGAGCCACTCAACGCGGCCGCCCGAATCAACGAAGACGGCACCATCGACGTCTGGGGCGGACACCAGATGCCCGACCTTTATCAGGCGGCTGCCGCTCAGGTAGGCGGCACCACGCCGGACAAGGTGAGACTGCACGTGATGAAGACCGGCGGCAGTTTCGGCCGCCGCGCGGTCTTGGATGCAGATGTCATTATCGAAGCTGTTTCCACAGCGCGTGCACTGGGACGCGGCAAGCCAGTGAAGGTGCAGTGGACCCGCGAGAATGACATGCGGGGTGGGCGGTACCGGCCGGCCTATGTGCACGCAGTCAAGGCGGGGCTCGACAAGAAAGGCAATGTCGTCGCTCTCCATGACCACATTGTGGGCCAATCGGTCTTGGGCGGTTCGACCTCGGCGGCGATGATCAAGAACGGCATCGATCCAACCTCCGTAGAGGGCGCCACCAACCTGCCCTATGCGATCCCAAACCTGAAGGTCGAGCTGACCACCACGGACGTGAACATCCCGGTGCTGTGGTGGCGTTCGGTAGGCTCCACCCACACCGCTTACGCGGTGGAAACCCTGATCGATGAGCTCGCCGCCGCTGCGAACCGTGATCCGGTCGACTTCCGCTTGTCAATGCTCGGTCACCATCCACGGCATGCCGCCGTGCTTAAAGTGGCTGCTGAGAAGGCAGGCTGGGACAAGCCTCTGCCGGAAGGCCGTTTCCGCGGCGTGGCCCTGCATGAAAGCCTCTCGACCTATGTCGCCGATGTGGTGGAGATCACCCTCAACGATGAAAATGGTTTCAAGGTCGACCGCGTCGTCTGCGCGGTAGATTGCGGCACCGCGATAAATCCTGACCAGATTCGCGCTCAGATGGAGGGCGGTATCGGATTCGGGCTAGGCGCGATCCTCCAGGAGGAGCTGACCCTGAAGGGCGGTGTCGTAGACCAAGAGAACTACGATACCTATACACCGCTCAGGATCGAGCAGATGCCGCGAGTCGAGGTGCACATTGTGCCGTCCGAGGAGCCGCCCACGGGAGTTGGTGAGCCAGGTGTGCCGCCGATCGGCCCGGCCGTCGCCAACGCGCTACGGGCGGCGACGGGCAAGACTATCCGCAAGCTGCCGATTATAAAGAACATGTCAGGAATGACACCATGAAACAGCCGCGATGAAGATCGCGCCGTTTTCGAACGCCTCCTGACAGGCGCTCATTTCCATGGGTCAAATTCCGGCGGCTGCCCGCTGCAATATCCGGTTTGGAGACGGCACCCCGTGGTCTGAACGACCACAGACGGGCCTTGGCGCCGGTTCCACTGAAGAACCGCTTTCGAGACGCAAATGCGTCCACTCCATGAAGAGCACAACCGTATAGCACCAGGAAGGCTAGCTACCTCCATCGCTTCGGAGACCCAGGAACCCTCAGAAAACCGAACCTCCCGAGCTCAGAGGCGCTCGTGATCACAATCGCGCTGGTGCGTGGATCATTGTTCAAGGGTTTGCCGATAGGCAGGCGAGATGGCCGATCGACATGATCTTCGCCCGATGCCCTACAAATACAATGCCAGCCGCTGTCACGGAGTCGCGAAGACGAAGGCAATGAGGGTCGACGCCGATACTCATCGTTTGGTTGACAGAGCGCTTGGAATGCCATGCGCTTCACATCGGAGTAGCCATCCGGGAAGCCTGAAGCGCTTTGAAAACGCATGTGCTGCGGCTGTTATTCATAGCGTGGATGACTTTGATCAAAACAATCGATTTCATCACTCTTCCGGAATCGTGCATGGACAAAAAAGAGCCTCACGCACCAATCACACGCTGCTCTATCGCGTGACGAAAGCTGCCTTAGGAATAATCCAAAGGAGAAACTCTTCGATGCGCCCTGACGTGCAGTGGAGGTCGTGCCGAGAAAGTGAGTTGCAACTGGCCGACAATGTCGGGCGGTGCGACCATGGTCGCTTCGGACAATGAAATCGGGCCAGCTCACGGGGGCGGTACTGTTATTCGTCGACGGCCGCCCTTCCCAAGAACAGGCGGCATCGCAAGTTGGTTCTGCCGATGAAAACGACATCGCCGGATACATGTCAGCAGCCGCTCAGGATTGGATGATCCAGCCAAGCTCTCGGCGTGATGGCACTGTAGGCGTCACAGTCGAAGCATCTCATTGATCGTTTATGAGGCTTTCTTCGATGCCGCTGATGCCTGACGGGCGGTCGCAGCTGCAGGCGACAACACGGCCTATTTAGTTGGAAACAGTCGAGGTAAGCCAATTTGGCTTCCCGTTACTATCTGGAGAAAGAAATGCTGTGCCTAGGAATCAGCGGCGGACTTGACCAAGTCCATGAAAACCGATTCGAGCGTCCGAACGCCTTTATGCACGATGGCGCCGCGGTGCTCGTCCGAGACGGAAAGGTGATAGCCGCCGTAGAAGAGGAACGCCTCAATCGAATCAAGCACTCGAACAAGCTGCCAAGTGGTTCGATTCAATACTGTCTCTCGACGGCCGGGGTTCAGCTCAGCGACATTGATCGTGTCGCGGTCTACGCCAGCGAGCCCTATGCCAACGCCATGCTTGAAGGTATGTCCGCTTCCCAACCGGACATTCTCTCCACTCCGTTGGATGCTAAAATGTTGGTGCAGAACCTGTTAGCGCGTGAGTTCGGCACTAAGTTGGACAGTTCGCGCATTTCATTCGTAGGTCATCATCAGGCGCACGCCGTGAGCGCCTTTGGAATGTCGGGCTTCGAACAAAGTCTCATTCTAGCGATTGATGGCTGTGGTGATTTCCTGTCGGGCCTTGTGGCGGTAGGGTCTGGCACAGAAATTACGCAAATCGAGGCTTTCCCGGAGGACAATTCTCTTGGGCTGTTTTATCTCGAGACGATCCGCTGTCTCGGCTACGGCATGTTCGACGAGTATAAGGTAATGGGACTCGCGCCCTATGGCGACCCCGCTCCCTATCGCGAGCTCTTCGAGCAGTTCTACGAGCTCTCCGCCAACGGTGGCTACCGTGTTCACCTCGACCGCATCGGTCCGGCGTTGCTCCGCAACATCGAGATCAGGCGAAAGGGAATGCCTTTCACCCAACAGCATCGAGATGTGAGTGCGTCACTGCAGGAAGCGCTTGAGCGGATCGTGTTCCACATTCTCCGGCACCACCGTGAGGCCACCGGCATGAAGCGGTTGTGTCTGGCGGGAGGGGTAGCCCACAACTGCACGATGAACGGCAAGCTGCTGTATTCAGGGCTTTTCGAAGACATCTTCGTGCAACCCGCGTCTCACGACGCTGGCTGCGCATTGGGAGCTGCGCTGATAGTCTCTAACGAGATGGGCCGCCCCGCGCCGCGTGAGCGACTGCAGGAGGTCTATTGGGGTCCTGATCTCGGGAGCGACCGCGCCGTGGAACAGGAACTGAATGCATGGTCCGGACATCTCGAGGTTGAACGCTCTTATGACGTAGCGAGCAGTGCAGCCCACTGGATCACCAACGGCGCCGTGATCGGCTGGGTGCAGGGTCGTTCGGAGTTTGGGCCACGTGCGCTGGGCAACCGCAGCATTCTTGCCGACCCTCGGCCCGCTGCAAACAAGGACCGGATCAATGCCATGGTCAAGAAGCGCGAAGGCTATAGGCCTTTCGCACCATCTGTGCTGGAAGAGGATGCGAGCGAATTTTTCGACCTCCCGGACGGTAAGCACGAATTTCCATTCATGAATTTCGTCGTTCGCGTGCGTGACTCAAAGCGCGCCTTGTTGGGTGCCATTACGCACGTCGACGGTACGGCTCGGCTGCAAACAGTATCGCGCGATGCCAACCCCGCTTACTGGGAGGTCATCAATGCGTTCAAGAAGCGGACAGGCACTCCAATTCTGCTCAATACGTCCTTTAACAATAATGCTGAACCGATCGTGGATACGGTTGCAGACGCGATTGCCACATTTTTGACGACAGAGCTGGATGGACTTGTGGTCGGGCCCTTCCTGGTAAAAAAACGGGCTGCAACGCTGAAGGATTGGACTGCGCTTGCGATTTCATTGCCTCCCTCAGTCTCCCTCCATCAAACCCGTGCTTACACAGCGCGAGATCATCAGGAGACTGTCTGCGAGATTATTCCGAACCACTCCAGCATTGACAGTGTGCGAATTTCAAACGACCTGTTTAATCTGCTGATGCGGATTGAGGGCGAAGCCGTGTTAAGCGATCACCTCAATATAATTGCGCCGGATCAGGCTGAGCATGAAGCTCTGCTGGAGGACCTGCGAAGACTGTGGGAGCAGCGCCTGGTTCGGCTGCATCCCTCACAAGCTGCTCGGATGGATCATGGGTCCGATAAAACCTGACCAGCCTAATAGGCTATCAATGTGATAGAGATGCCGCTCAATAGTGTTCATCGACCCCGCCTGCGAGCTCACCGCTGTGATTAGGGGGGTCGAGGTCGCCCTGGTCAGTATGCTTGGGAATGCTATTGAATGGGTCGTGTGCCTGGGTTGGAAAGGCGGGTCTGGCCTCACCGGACTTCTGTGTCGAGAGGTCCAGCCCGCAAAACTTTAGAAACTGGCGATGATGACCTAAGCGGCGAAGATCGCCGGCTTCGGCAATGACGGTCAATGCCTCGATCGGTCCGATGCCCGGGATTTGTCGCAGGAGCTGATAATCCTGGCTGTGCCGCAGCAGATCGTCGGCCTGTGCTTCGATCTCATTATGTTGCCGGATCAGGCTGCGTGCTTCGTCAATGACCATCTGGAACATGCGAATGGCAGGCGCATCAAGTCATCCAGTGGCAGCGGCAATCCGATCGATGGGCGCGCCGTCTCGAAAATATCCATCAGAATCTGTGTCTTGCTGACCTTGCGGCCGACGACATCCCAAGCTGCTGCCACAAACTCCTCCTTCGTCAGCGCCGTAATGCTTGCTGGGGTCGGAAAGGCATGGAGGAAGGCAAAGAACCAATCGCTGCGGCTGTTCCCCCGGAAGCGATCGATCTCGGGAAAATACAGCGGCTGGTAGTGTGTCAGCATGCGGTGCTGGATCTCGGTCTTGGCCCTGGCGATCGCTTCATGTGTCTTCGACAGTTCCTGCACTTCGTTGATGCCGGCTCGCAGCGGATCATGGTAGACTTGCGTCGCCTGTATCCTGAGCATGTGCTCACCTGGGCATCGATCTTCTTGCCGAATATGACGCCGAAGGCCTTAAGAAGCCCAGGCATCTGTTCGCTGACGAGAAGGTCACGTGCCGACAGCAGCACCCGCACGACGCAGGTGCCGTGGCTCTGATGCGAACCTGCTTAAACCATCCGGTCCGTCCGATCTGAGCAAGGCCCGCCGCTCGTGGCGGCCCGATTTGTCCGGCATCATCGAGAGGGCGGCGCTTGACACGATCGGAAGTCCGCGCTTCCTTAACTCGTTCCAGAGCCAGATCGCAAGCGGTCACGGCTCCATGCCGATCCGCTCCGTCTCCGCAGCTCCACAGTCCCGCCCGCATCTCCCAGTCGCGCCCGGGTAGCCATTGCGCTGCAAGGCGGGTCTGATCGCTACGGCGGCGCCGCCACCATCTCCATCAGTCGGTTCGGCGACAAAGCCAATCATCTCCCGTAAGAGAAGTGCTTTCGGGCAAGTTCCGCGGGTTCAAGGAGATCGTTGACGGCGCCGCACTTGGAGCTGCGTCGAGCGCATGGTCGAGCTTGCCGCCCAAGGTACGTGGCTTCGAAACGCGTGCGATTGCGCCTCATAACCGCTGCGCGGCTGGTCGCGGACATACGAGGGGGCGCAGGCGCCTGAAACGAACCCGTCGGTCACGACGGAGCAATCCTGCCGCCTGACCAGGCGCGTGGGAAAGTATCACAACGGTGACCACAGCGTCGCTTCAGGCCGTCAAAAGCTATTGCCGTGCGTCAAGGCGGGCTAGGTGACCCGTCGGAGGCCGGCACCAGCGGCTTTGTCCGGACAAGACAAATGCTATTGGGATTTGGCCGCCGCAGCCGCGAGCATCGCTTCTCCCATCGCAATGGCCCCTTGGGCACGCAGCATTTCACCAGGGTTCTCAATGTCGCGCACCTCTTTGTTCTGGCTGAGTTTTGATTTTCCAACCAGGCCGGTGATCTCGATCTCCAGGGCGACGATTGCCTTGACCATCGTGTCGATGAAGTCCCTCGGCGCGTCGCCCATCTTCCATGGGACCGGCTGCGAGGTTTCTTGCATATGAGTGAGCTTCGCCACGTTGCGGCGCACATACCGCTCATCATCCCGGACAGTGATGCGTCCGTGGGCATGGACGACGAGATAGTTCCACGTCGGCACCTGCTTGTGGAATTCATGCTTGCTTGGATACCAGTTCGGCGAGATGTAAGCGTCGGCCGCACGGAAGATTACGAGAACCTCATCGCCATTGGCGACTTCCTCCCAGACTGGGTTCTTGCGAGCGACATGGCAATTGAGAACGCCCTTGTCTCCCTTCGAGCGGTCAAGCTCGAAGGGGAGGTGGTTCGCGTCCAGTGTGCCTTTGCTTTGGGTGACGAGGATACCAAGCGGGTGTTTCTCGATAAGCTCGAACAGGGCGTTCTGATCAGGGACGGCAAAATGAGGCGGAACGTACAACGGTTTATCTCCTGTCGCGAATGTGCGGTTGCTAGTAATCGGCGGAGCCTTACGGAACGGGCTCCTGAATCTTCGCTGCCGTCGACGAGTGCCCCGGATCTCGGTGTCCACCACGCTCAAGAACCGCCATCGAGAAATGGGCGGGCACATCAGATGCCGCCGCGTATGCGTGCGGTTGATCAGTGACAAGCCGCGCACTCTCGCCTTCGCTTAAAATTACCACATGGGTACCTACCACAACGCTCAGGGCACCCTGACTGACCGAGATCAGCTCGCGCGTATCCGGACTATGAGCATCTGCGGAAAACACGTCGCCCGGCATCATGACCCAGCTCCACAGTTCGAACATCGTGCGCCCCGAGGTCGATGAATGAAGTTGTGCAAAGCTTCCCTTGGCGCTTGTCCAAAGCATCCTCGTCTCCGTCCGCTCAATAGGGAGGCGAACTATGGAAGGATCGTCATTCAGCAAATCGGCCACGGAGAGCGAAAACGCCGCCGCCAGTCGGCAAAGTATGCCGATACTAGGGTTCGCCTTGCCTTGCTCCAGCGCGACCACGGTTCCCTTGGACAGGCCGCTCAGTTTTGCCAAGCGATCCAGGGTCAGATTTTGGTCGCGCCTCAAGTCTCGGATTCGAACAGCTATCGCTTGCCCAAGGACCTGCTCGGCATCAAAGGCTGTCGTAACATCGGTCATTATATTGACTTAGGACCTCGGCTCACCTATTGCGGTCAGTATAATGACCGGGGCGAAATTGCAACTGCCCGTTAGGAAGGAAATAACCGATGCGTTTTGAGACGAAGGCGATCCACTGCGGCCGAGGGGTCGACGCGTCCACGGGGGCCGTATCCATGCCGCTGCACACCAGCACGACGTTCGAACGCGGTGTCAACGGGTCATTTCCGTCCGGCTTCGAATACACAAGGGATGGAAATCCTACACGCAATGCGTTCGAGGCGGCCATGGCGACGCTTGAGGGAGGGGAAGACGGCATCGCCTTCGCTTCGGGCATGGCCGCGATCGCTGCAGTTTTCGAGAGCCATCCGTCGGCGGGTCGGATCGTTCTGCCGGATGACATGTATTTCGGCATTCGTTCGCTGATCGAAGAGACCGACATTGGGTCTCGTTTCGACTTTGCCCCAGTCGACATGCGCGATTTGGACGCTTTGCGCGCCGCGGTGACATCGAAGCGGACTGGCCTCGTCTGGATCGAGACGCCGTCAAACCCGATGATCCGCGTTGTCGACATTGCGGCCATCTGCGCAATCGCGCACGAGGCAAACGCCTTGGCGGTGGTGGACAATACGTGGGCCACCCCAGTGCTTCAACTGCCACTCGAAATCGGGGCAGACGCGGTGATGCACTCGGCGACAAAGTACATTGGCGGCCACTCGGATTTGATGGCCGGTGTCGTCATTGTCCCAAATGCGTCACCCCTCGGTCGCCCATTGCGGATGGTCCAGAAACACAAGGGCAGCGTCGCAGCGCCCTTCGACTGTTGGCTGGCGTTGCGGGGCCTGCAGACATTGCCGGTCCGCATGCGCGCCCATTGCGAAGGCGCCCAGAAAGTGGCCGAGGCCCTGGCGTCTCATCCGCGCGTCGAAAAAGTGCTCTTTCCTGGTCTGCAAACTGATCCGGGACACGATCTTGCTACGCGGCAAATGAGCCATTACGGAGCGATGCTATCCTTCATCGTCGAGGGCGGAGCCGATGCTGCAATGGCCGTGGCCGGCCGCCTGAAGATTGTTGTCCGGGCGACAAGCCTTGGCGGGACGCATTCTCTGATAGAGCATCGCGCATCCGTTGAAGGTGCGAAGTCCAAAGCGCCAGGCGGATTGCTGCGAATTTCTGTAGGGCTTGAACATCCTCAGGACATTATCGATGACCTGATGCAGGCCCTAGGCTAAACCTGCAAAGCGGGAGTCCAATGACGGGTGCAAGAACTCTGGCGCCGCTTTATGTGGCGGCTGGCGCAGCCGACGATCGGCAGAACAATGTTCCTGCTGAGTAGAACGCACGTCCTCTGGTGAACCGCTATCGCCGTGTCGCATCGTCTCGGGCGCGTGGTCGCATGGGTGATGAACGTCTTCGGGTTTCTGGACGATGGCCACGCGCTCGACCGGAAGCGGAAATACCCAGATTTGCCGTTGACCTACTGCTGCTCGACCTCGTCGGAGATCGCGGTCAACAGATGGGATGGATGTGCTGGCACCACGGCAGTTTGACAAGCCGGCCATCGGGGCGCTAGCACCGTCCAAAGCCAAGAGTCGCAGGGCAGAACTGACCGCACCAAGCGGGCTGCGGGACCCATCAGCTAACGGCCAGGTTGGTACCTCAACGCGCATCAGCACCGTGGATGCGACATTGTCCTTGTTGCGAGCGCGATCTCGGAACTTCGTTGTGACGCAGTCTGTGCAGAGAGCGCACCGCTGTAAGCAAAATGAGCGGAAGAACGACACCCAGTGGAGGTGAAGAAGTGATGCGGCGTCAAGATCCTCCGCGCTTTGCGGCAAACACACTGATCCCTCTTCACAACCCGGTCTTTCGTTCTATCTGGACAGCCACGCAGATATCCAGCCTTGGCTGGCTGGTGCAGAGCGTGGCTATAAGCTGGCTCATGGCCACGATTTCAGCCTCCGATCTGATGGTTGCGCTCGTACAGGCTGCATCGACACTGCCCGCGTTCTTCTTGTCGATCCTTGCTGGAGCCATTGCAGACAGCTTCAGCCGCCGTGGCGTGATGCTTGCCGGACACTGCCTGATCGCACTGGCATCCACGGCGCTGGCACTCTCTGTGGGACTGGGCTTTGCTAGTCCATGGCTAATCCTGGGACTGAGTTTCTTGGCCGGATGCGGCTTTGCCTTGAACGATCCAGCCTGGCACGCCTCGGTCGGCGATATCCTGGAAAAGCGCGACATACCCGCTGCAGTGACGCTGATGTCGGTGGGGTACAACGTGGTTCGGAGCATAGGACCGGCGCTGGGCGGTGTAATCTTAGCTTTGCTGGGCCCCCTTACGGCTTTCGCCCTCGCTGCGCTAAGTGACCTGGTCCCGTTGAGCGCTGTTCTGCGCTCACAGTGGCAAGTTCGCTCTTCGCCTCTTCCGCGCGAGCGGATGACTACGGCTATTCATGATGGCATGCGATTCACGGCAATATCCTCAGAGATCAGAGTGGCGATCGTGCGTGCAACCCTGTTCGGGCTGTCAAGCATCTCGATCCTTGCTTTGCTCCCCCTCCTGGTTCGCGACCAGCTGGCGGGAGGGCCAATAGTGTACGGCGTGCTATTGGCCGGCTTCGGCACAGGCGCCTTCATCGCCGGCATTGGCAGCAGCTACTTGAGACGCATCACGTCCCAGAACCGATTGATCACGCTCGCATCCGTTGCTTGCGCAACGTGCTGCCTTTTGATGGCCCTCACATCGTCGGTGGCTGTGGCGGCGATCGCGCTTGCAATCGGTGGCGCTGGCTGGGTTGTCACCTGGACCGGAACCGACGTGTGTGTGCAGTTGGCAAGCCCAAGGTGGGTCGTTGGTCGCACCCTGTCCATCTATTACGCCCTGACCTACGGCGGCATGGCAGCGGGTAGCTGGATCTGGGGTGCTGTCGCGCAGTACTATTCGCTGACGTGGGCTTTGGAAGGTGCTGCAGCGGCACTGTTGCTGGTCGCGGCTGTGGGAAAGCTATTGCCGGTGCGGCTATGGGAGGAATCGGATCAAGCGGCCGTCGACTTCAGGCCACCAGAACTGGCCCTCCCTTTGAAGCCCAGGAGCGGTCCGATCGTGATCAAGGTGGAGTACTCGATACTGGAGGAGAGTATCGATGAATTTCTGAGCTGCATGCGCGAAAGGCGGCGCGTTCAGAGCCGCGCCGGTGCGCGGGACTGGACCCTCCAGCGCGACCTTCAGAAGTCGACGCTTTGGACCGAGACCTTCCGCACGCCGACATGGACGGACTATCTTCGTCTAAACCATCGACTAACGGTGAATGACAGGGACATAGGCGAGCGCCTTGCCGCTCTGCACATGGGTGATTCTCCGCCTCGCATCTCACTTTCAATCGAGCGGTCGACAAGCCCCGCCCCCGGCAGCCAAGTCCAGCCTGTGCCTTTTGTATCGCGCCCGTGAGAAAACCAAGACTTGTCTGGGCTTGGACACGGAACGAGCTACTCCTTAATTTGTTGAGCCTGCCCGGATTGCAAATCGTTCCGGCCGGTTAGGCGAGCATGAGGATTCGCGTGGCAATTATGTCCATCACGGGTCCCATGTTCAGCCCGAGACCCCCCTCTCTGCCGCCAGATCGGCTTGAGCACGGATTCAGGTCGCCTGTCCTTTGCATAGCGGCGGGCAACGAATAGCAAGGGGCGGAGGGTATCCCCGTCTGCGAAGCGGGCAGAGGAGGAATCCGCAAAGCGGGTTGCTGGGGAGACGGGCCGCGCGCCTCTTTCCGCCTAGTTTTCTCCGTTACAAAGTCCTCCCGGGACGGACTGCAAGTTTACGCCAGGGCCAACAGCATGATTGCTCGCACGGGCGACCGCCGCGTCTGCCGGTCCTGCGAGTAGAATAAGATCGGGAAGTGCGGCTTCATCCTCGATGCCAGAACTCGCGTCGCCGTACCGCGGCCGCCAGAGCCCCTTGCGCTGTCACGAGTCAGCCCACCTTTCTAGCTGGCAGCCCATCGGGAGCCGATCCGCAGCACCTGTCGGCGCGCCTTCCGTGTCAACGCAGAACATGATGCATATTCCCAGCGCTTTTTGACAGAGCGAACTACAAAATGCAGAACACTGACTCTCCGCCAAATGAATGCTGCGAGCAAGCAGCAGGCGGAGGAACTCCGTGTGGGCTGAGTACCTGTTTCAACGCGGACAAATAAATTGTAGCCAGTTCACGAAACGCCGGGCCCGCTCCTCTGGCGTCCGATCGTCCAGGAAATCCCCTCGGCGCGCACCACGCCAGACACCTCCTTGCCGATATGATGCTCAAGCACCGGCCGCCAAGGCACCAGCGTGAACTCGCGCGATTTCGCGATGACACCGTATTTTCCGCCGGCGAGCTCGACGCAGCAGCGCAGCGTACCGTCTATTCGATTGCCATGCTGCGCTTCAGAATACGAGAGCCCGAGTTCGTCCGAGAGCTGACTGGCAACACGGTTCAGCTCTCGTTGGCGCAGCATTGAAAGCATGTTGGCGCGATAGATGACCCGATCCTGCGCATCATGGGCAAGACCTTGCGCGATCAGCCACTGCTGTCGGCAGGCCTGGACCTGACGTACTTCGCGACCGAAGCCAGAGTCGCGCAAGGACTCAGGGTGGGCTGATACCAGCTCCTGGTCGATCCAGGTGGCGCCGTCGAAGCCTACTTGGCTCTCCAGCGGCATTGATGAGAGCTTGTCGACGACAACAGGCTGGGCCCTCGCTCGCTGACGCTCGTAATCCGCGACGCGGTTGAGATGGTCGGGCGCGACTGTCCATGTGCCGTCCGGCTCGCGCTCGACGCCACCGGTCGCACGGCGGATCGCCTCCAGTCGCCGCACGTGCGTTTCGGCAAAACGTTCGGTGGCCGAGGGGTCATGCTTGAGATGTATATCGATGCTGTAGCGCCCGTCGTTGACCGATGCGATGGCGGCAATTGTGCGGTCGACTTTTCTTGGCCCGGTGTCCCTCGGCCTGACCCGCACTATGCAGCCCTCTGGTGTCGGTTGGGTGGCCTCGCCTTTGCCGATATCAAAATAGTGGCTTTTGCCGTCCACGCCGTCGACGACGAGGTAATGGCGGTCAGTGATTTCGTCGGCCAGCCCGCGCCCGACGACACGTCCGACCACGGTTTGAGCCGACCCGTCGCATCGATCGTGGATAAGATGGTCGGCGGCACTGCGGACGAGCCCCTTGCCGGTCAGCTCGCGATGGATGGTCTTGACGATGTCGCCGCGCGCGCCGATGCGGCGTAGCGTGGCTTCGAGCTCATCCTCCAAGCGCCAGCGCCCGGCAGGCATCTCCTCGGCGAGGCCCATCCGCTCGAGCTTGCGCAGGCGGCCCTGGTGCAGCGTCTGGCGAAAGGTGTCTCGGCTGGCCGGTGAGACACACCCCTCATCGTCGCGCATGCGCATCAGCTGCCGGTCGATGCTGGTGAAGCGTTCCTGATCCATCTCCTGGCGCAAGCGCTGCTCGATCTCGCGGTCGGTGCGCGGGCCAAGGTCGAGGCTAACCAGTTCGGCTGCGCGCTCGCGCAAGCCAGAGGAGATGTAGTCCCGCGCTATGACGAGGTTCTCGCCGTGATCATCCCTGCCGCGCACGATGATGTGGGTGTGAGGATGGCCGGTGTTGAAATGGTCGACGGCCACCCAGTCTAGCCTGGTGCCGAGGTCTTCTTCCATTTGCGCCATGAGGCGCCGGGTGAGCGGCTTCAGGTTATCATAATCGATTCCGTCTTCAGGGGCGACGATGAAGCGGAACTGATGACGGTCACCGTTCGAGCGATCGAGAAAGGCCCTGCCGTCCGCGTCGTCATTGTCGGCAGCGTAGAGCTCGCCACGCTCGCCTTCCCGGGTGACGCCGTCGCGCTGGAGGTAGCGGAGGTGCGCACGAGCGCCGTCGACTCCCTTGCCGGCCAGCTTGACGATGCGTGCCTTGACGACTGCGCGCCGCTGCCGAAACGCCGCGTGGCGGTCGCGCGGTATAAGAACTGCGGCAGCAGCCCCGCCGCGCCCCACCCGGCTTCCGATGAAGCGGCTGCCGCGTCCGCTCCTGCCGCCTGCTCGGTTGACCGCGGCCTGCACCTGGCCAGCGTAGCGTTTGCCCGCCTTCGAGCCGCGCGACCCAATTTTGCCGAGCTTCGGCGTGAATTCGTCATCCTGCATGCGGCCTCCGATGAACGAGCAGCAATTTCAGAGGCTTGCGCGCCAGACCCTCCTGGACCCGGAGGCAACCTCCTGGGAAAACGATGTGCAGACAAACACTTGGCCGCCTCCAGGAGGCGCTGCCTTTATCTTGCCTTCCGCGCACCTGCCCCCCTGGCCCCCGCCCGGACCACGGTAGCCGCTGCCCTCACCTGCGATCCGGCCGGCCTGATCTTGCTCGCTCCGATCCGAGCGGCACCAGGAGTTGGCCATTCGGGCCGGTCACGGAAACACCGTTTCGGAGAAAAAACAGCGACTGCCCGGACGGGATTCCCGGCGCGCTTTTGGAACGGGATTTGCCGGTGAGCGCGTCCATATCGGCGGCCGAAATGCCCGCCGCCTTGATCTCTTCCAGATACGAAACCGTCTCGCTGGGCAGCGGTTGCCCGCGCTGCAAATGCTGCTCGTAGCGCTCCGGCCCGGCGTTATAGGCTGCAAACAGGCCTGGAAATCCGAAGCGGTCATACATGGCGCGCAGATAGGCAGTGCCTGCCAGAATGTTGTCGCGAGGGTCGTGCGGGACGGCTCCCAGGCCAAGCTCTGCGCGCAACTCCTCGTAGGTGGCTGGCATCACCTGCATGAGGCCAATGGCGCCGGCGCTCGACGTGACCGGCCGCCCATTGAGCGTCGTCTGCCCCCGGCTTTCGGCATCCATGACGGCATAAATCCAGGTCTGTGGAATGCTGAAACGCCGGCTTGCTTCGGCTACGAAGGGCTGCCATCTTGCAAGCTGCGGACTATAGGAGATGACGACCGGCTTCGTGTTGGTCGCGGCGGAACAGGAGCATGGTGCGAGACACGCCATGCTCAGCATAAGGAGGGTCACTCGGTCCATAGCGGCACGAGCCTCCCGATGATGTTTTCGGCCGGCACCGGCCCGAAATAGCGGCTGTCGAACGAGCGATCTTTATCGCTGCCGAGCAGGAAAACCTCGTCGGCGGCGAGTTTTCGGCATGCATTCCACCAAGGCAGCGGACGGTGCTGCGTGTCGGTTGCAAGCCGGCGCGCGGCTATCTCGCCGCCGATGATGATGGCGTCGCCGAAGGTGCAGACATGCTCGCCGGGCAGCGCCGCAAGGCGCTTGACCAGCGGCACGTTGCTGGGCAGATAGAAGCGTTCGGCGGCGAGATCGGCGACCGGTCTTGGTGGGCGGACGAGTACGAGATCACCACGAGCGGGCGATCCGGATGCGGCGCGATAGAGGCCGACCGGCGCACTCGCCGAGGCGTTCCAGACCAGCCAGGGCGATGGTTTGCCGAAGGCGGCGAAGCCGATCAGGCCAAGGCCGATTGTGGCAACGACGATCGTCTTGCGGGCTCGAATGCGCCGCAGATGGCTGCCGATCAGACGGATGGTGGGACGCCGGCTCATGAGCGGCCTCCCTCACCGGCCGAGCCGGATCCGTGCGCGCCATCCTCGGGCGCGGTCTCCTGCGCGTGCCCCTTCGACCAGTCGTCGAGTTCGTCGATGTGATAGCGGACATAGCGGCCGTGCTTGCGGAATTGTGGGCCACCGCCTTTGAGGCGCATCTTCTCCAGCGTGCGCTGGGACAGCCCGATATAGAAGGCCGCCTGCGCGGTGTTGAGAAACGGACTGCCCTTCTTGGCGCGGGCTGCGCGTTCGTTTTCGTCGTCCATGATGATCCTCGGTTCGTTACGGGCAAGCGAGGCGAGGATCGGCGAGCGAGATCGTTTTGGGGACGGGCGAAGAGTGGGGGGCGAGTTTTCGCCGCCCCTTCGGCGGCCTCACGGGTCCTGAGAGAGGCCCTGCGCCGGTGGGCGGCGCAGGGCTTTGCGGGTCGGCCGGTCAGTCGACCGGGTTCCAGATGATGGCGTAAGTGTCGTCGTCATCCTGGCCGGCGGCGCGGCCCAGATTGGCGTAGAGCTTGCGCGGGCCAAACTCGGGGGCCGCAATCGACAGGCTCACATAGTCCTTGCCGGAGGTCTCGCCGGTGCGGATCCAGGCCGCACCCACTTCGACCCCTTGCGTCAGCACCCGGTAGTCCGGATGGGTGTCGGCGCTCTTTGCCTGATTGGGCACGATGTCGATGTCGGCGCGGACGCTGAGCGTCTTGAGCTGGCCCTTGTAGCCGCCGTTTTCCTGTTTGGTCACGTATCCGATTGCGGTCATTTTCAGTCTCCTCTTGGTGCTCGCAGGGGACCATTCCCCTGCGATGGCGGACCGTGATGGGCGCGTCCGGACCGCCGGAACCGGCACGGCCGCAGCGATAGCGGAGGACCCGAGCGGGGAGCTTTTTTGAAGCGAAGCGGCGCGAGGAAGCCGCCGCAGGCGGCGGGGAAAAAAGCTGCCGGCGAGGGTTTCGGGCCGGCCGGATCCGCCCATAGGTCGTCAAGCCAGGCGCAGGGGAATGGTCCCTGAGACACAATGGAGACAGGTTGCGCGATCGGGGGCACAATAAGCAGGCGGCACTATGCAGGGGGCCGGCGGCGCAGGCTCTCTCGGCAACCGGATGTACAATTGGCCCCATGCGCCTGGCGCCTCAGCAAGCAATCCGGGGCGGTGCGGGGCTGCCGAAATGGGGGCGAATTGGCGTTGGAATTTATCGCACGCGGCACTGGCTCGGCAAGACGATCAATCGGAGCCGGCGCGGCCCGGAGCGGCGCGCGCGTCCTCAGCGGCAGTACTCGAGAAAACGCCGCTCGGGCCGTGATCGACTATTCGCGCACGAACAGCGACTGCTTCCTTGCGCACAGATCGGCGAATAGGAAGCCTCGCGGCTGGTGTAGCTTTCGGCCGGGAATTTCACCCAGCGCGGCAGCCAGGTCTCAACCTGAAGCGGCCATTCTCGACGCCAGGGTAGTCTCGGTTTGGGACTCGACCTTCCAGGCGAAATTGCTGTCGGCGACATGCTTGAAGCCGATCTCGGTGAGCATCGAATCGGCGATTTCCTCGTCGCGCAAGCGATCGAAAAGCCATCGTCCGGTTGCCGCCATATGCCCACGACGCGCACGAGATTGTCGTCGCAGAGCGCCCACCTTGCGCGCGAACATGCCGGCGGCAGCAAGGGGTCGCGATTGCCGCCGGCCACCACGCTATTCTCGGTCCGGTGATCCGAGCAGGGCCAACAGCTTGTGCCGCATTTGCCGAATGCGGCGTCAGCCTTGCAGCCGGCAAGGCTGGCAGTCACTGTCTCGTTGGCTGCGCGCTGCGGCTCGGGGCGCACCTTGGCGATGCAGATCGGCATAGTTCAGCATCGGGCCGGTGAGTTCCGGCGCCGTCAGAAATGGGCATCTGCTCGCTTTGCGGCGTCGGCCAGTTGAGCATGGTGCATCGTCATGCCGCAATCCCTTCTTGCGCCTCGCCTTCGGCATCGGCCTGAAGGCCAAGCAGGAAATCGGCGGCCTTCGAAGCGAGGCTGGCGGCACGGAATATAGCGCGGTTGTCCTCGCGCAGCACCTTCAGCCATGAGCCGATGTAATCGGCGTGACGCACGGTCGGCTCGATGCCGAGATTGCTGCAGACGAAGGCGGCAGTGATTTCGGCGACCAATTCTTCACGCGCGTAAGCCTTGGAGCCGAACGAGCCGGAGAGGTCGCGACCAAGCCGCGTCGGGTGGCCGGTCCAGTGGCCAAGCTCGTGAAAGCAGGTCCGGTAATAGTCGATCTGCTGGTGGAACGCTGGTTGCGGCGGCACCTGAATGTGGTCGCTGCCCGGCATGTAGAAAGCGCGATCGCCGCCGACCCTGAAATCCGCACCACTGGCGCGAATCAGCGTTTCGGCCTGCGGCACGATCTCGCACTGAGGCAGCGGCTCGGCGGGGGCATGGAGGTGTTCCGGAAGATTGTCGCACTGCGCGACATTGAAGACGGTAAAGCGCTTCAGAAAAGGCACGGCCTGTGGTGCATCGCCCTCGTGGCGTGCGCGCTCCTTCTCGTCCTTGGGGACAAAGCGGTCGGCATGCACGATGGTCGTGCCGCGCTCGCCTTTCCTGACATTGCCGCCCAGGGCAAGCGCCTGCCGGAAGGTCAGCCAATTCTGGCTGGGATAGCTGCGCTCGATGACGGCGCCCCACAGGATGAGGATATTGATGCCGGAATAGCTGCGCCCCGTGGACGCATTCCTCGGCAGGCCGAGGCCTGCTTTTGCGCTGCCCCATGGCTTGACCCATGGCACGGTACCGCGCTCCAGCTCGGCAATGATGCGGTCGGTGATCTCCTGATAGAGGCTGGCGCCCGGGCGCCTGCCCTTGCCTGCGCCAGCCTCTCCGCTGGTGGTACGCTTGCTGTTTGCACGCATGTGTTATCCTCCGCTCACCAATCGCCGCGCCTTTCCCCGGAAGCGGGGTGGGCGGCGAGTCGCGACCGGAAGGGCCCGCCCAGTAGGCGGAACGCATCCGAAGGACCGTAACGAAGAGGAGGACCCTGAGCGGCACGCGAAGGGTTGCGGGCTGCCGCAGCGGGTCTAGAAGGGAGTGCCGCCCGCCCCGCGCCACCGGGAAAGGCCAACAGACAAACCGCGCCGCCCGCAAGGGCGGCGGCCGTCACAGCCCGAAGGGCTGCCCACGCCAAGGGGCGAAGCCGAATGGCCGAGACCGCCTGAGCTTGCCGAAGAAAAGCGGGCTCGGTTCACGAGCACCTGGTGCGCGTCGTCAGGCGCGCGGGCGCGCGCCAAGTTTTTTCGCACATGGTCAGGCGGCGCAGTTACGTCGAGAAACCCGACGGCATCGGCGCCGTGCGCGCGGCTTCCTCCGAAAACCAGCGCTCGCCTTTCAACAAATTGAGGCATTGTCCTAGACAATATTCCTGTCCGGATCATGATAGATGCGGCGCGCCCGCTAGGACCGGAGGCTGGACAGAATCTCGCACGGATCAGCGTCAATGGCCGCAGTTATGTCGAGAAACTCGATGACGTCGAGACGCCGCTCTGCGCCCTCGTACTTGGCCACGAAGGATTGGGGACGACCAAGCTTGTCAGCCAGCTGCTCCTGGGTCAGGCCTTTGGCCTTGCGCAGCGAAACCAGCTGGGCCAGAAACCGCTGGTGGCGGGGCGATCGAAGGGATTTGGGCATGGAGGCGAACCGGTCGGGTAAAGACCGGATCAGCGACTAATCCCGGTTTCGGATTATCCCATTTTGGGATATACTGCGTGCGCTCACAGGCGAGGTTCGCAGGCATGAATGGACCAATGGGAACAGATGAGACTCGAAGCTCAACTTTGAGCGATGAAGTCCCCTGGTCGGAGAACCTCACGAGCTACGACAGGGAGCATTTCACGATCTACCTGCGGATCCTGGATGCCTGCGCCGACAATGCCAGCGAAAAGGAGATGGCCGAGCGCATTCTCGGCATCGACCCGTCCATTGACCCGGTCCGCGCCCGCAAAGCTCTTCGCAGCCATATCGACCGTGCGAACTGGATGGTGACGACCGGCTACAAGGAACTGTTCGCCGGCTGATGCACAACGCCCACTGCCACGTGTTTCGAGCAGGCAAGTCTCTGTAGCCAAATTCGGCAGCGCACGGCCGCGACAGCCGGCGCGGCGGGAGCGGTCACAACTGGTTCGCGTGCTGTTTGACTGCCATTTCCAGTGCTTGCATCGAAGGCACAGCCTTGGAGAAGAGGAAGCCCTGAGCGGTTCGGCAGCCAAGCTTGTGCAGGGTTTGCCGATCCGCCTCTGTTTCGACGCCCTCGGCCATGACCTCGATCCCGAGCATGTCACCGAGTTCGATGACCGATTTGACAAGCAGTCGGTCCTCTCGGGACTTGGCCAGGCCGCGAATGAAGCCCTGGTCTATTTTCACCTTGCGTATCCGACGGTCCTTGAGAGATGCCAAGGTAGAAAAGCCGGTGCCGAAGTCATCGAGCGCGATGGAAATACCGGCATGTGAAAGCCGTCCGAGCTTTTCATCCACTCTGTCCGGGTCCACCGGCGATTCTTCGGTAATCTCGATTTCGAACATCGTCGCAGGCAGGCCTCTTGCCGCCAGACCATCCAGAACCATGTCGTCGATATCGCCGGCTTCCAGTTCGCGAGGGGAAACATTCATCGCCACACGAATGTCACGACAGTCAGCTTTCACCAAGCCGTCGATAAAAGCACAACAGTCGGCGAATACGGTTTGCGTCAGCAGCTGAAGCATTCCGGTTTCGCGTGCGGCCGTGATGATTTCGGGTGGAGAGATGGCACCATGCGTCGGATGGGACCATCTCAGCAAGGCTTCAAAACCGACCACGGTCTCGGTTTCGAGTTTCACGATCGGCTGGAACCAAGGTTGCAATCTTCCCGTCTTTATCGCCGAATGAAGATCCCGTTCGATCGACTGGCGACGTTGCAGTTCCCTGTCGAGTTCGGCATCGAACAGGCAAAATTCGTTCCTGCCATGGCGCTTGGCCGTATACAGGGCGATATCCGCCCGCAACAACATTTCAGTCAGGCTCGGCGTCTGCGCCAAGTATATCCCTATCGATGCCCCGACCCGAACGGACGCGACCTCGATATAGGGGCGAGCAATTTTGGCTATGATATTGGAGGCGAGATCACTGGCAGAAAGCGAAGCTCTCGTTGAGGGAAAAACCAGCACGAATTCATCGCCGCCGATACGAGCGAGCGTTGAGCCTTCGGGTGCTTCCTGCTCTATGCGGCGGGCGATCATGACAAGCAGTTCATCACCGGTCCTGTGACCGTAGGTGTCATTGACAGATTTGAACCCGTCCAGATCAATCAGCATTGCCACGAAGGGGCCATCCGCGGTCTTGAACCGACCGATGGCGTGTTCAAGGCCCCGCCTGTTGAGAAGGGCGGTCAGATGGTCCTCCCTGGAGTTGCGCTCCATTTCCGACGCAAATCGCTCTGCCTCATGTCTCAGGCGGCTTGCTTCGCGGAAGCGCGCCTGCCCAACAAACGAAGCTCGGACCAAGCCGCCCATGAAGAGCAGAACGGTGAAAGCCAGAATGTAGCGTTCAAAATTGCCTTTCGCCAAAAGGCACGCCACCGTGATGAGGAGTGGAGGTGTGATGAAGCTGGTCGCCGCCGCGGCATACGAACTGCCATATGTAACCGCACCAGCTGAAATGCCCGCCAGTATGACCAGATGCATCGGTGCTTGTGGTGTTGTGTATCCAACAGTCAGCACGGCCGGGAAGGACCATGCAAACCCTGCCAGAAGGGCAAGGACGCCAAACATGCGAAGGCGCGGCAAAACGCCAAGCAAATCCTGATGGCGCCCCGTTTCCTTTAGCTGAAAACGGGCGAGTGCAAGCCGGGCGGCATTTAGCGCATTGACGACCAGGAACCAGCTGGCAGCGGCAAAGCCGCCGCCAGAAAGGGCCTGCACCGCGCAAATCAGGCCTGACAGGATCGCGCTTATCGGCATCGACACGAAGAGCCCGGCCCTCAGGTCAGCAAGCTGATCCTGACGGATTTTGGCCTCCAGCGATTCTTCTTCCTTTAGGGGTGCCATGAATGGACCAGCTTGCTTGCGTCGTTGTTCGCGAGGACCAAACCTATGCAAGCCCACTGAAGGACGGGTTAACTACCCAGCGAGGGTAACCAGTGCGCTCACCATGCTTCGGGTCACACCTTTGGCTTAGCATTGCCGAATCATCAAGGCTTCGCCCGCGCGCGTGCCTTGATCCGAATCATGCCATGATCGGCAACGTCACCAGGAGACAGCCTTGCCCCTCGACGACGCGCGCCAGCAAGACAAGGAAGCCTCGCCGAGACAGCGTTCCAGAGCGGCAGCGCTCTGTGCGATTCACCGCCTGAGCATGGCCGAAATGCCATGGCGGACAAAGGGAAGATGTTGGGCAAAGCGGAGCCCAGCATGTCTTGCAAGCCGTGCCGCCGAGTGCTCGCTTGAGTAGAGACCGACAAGCATGTTGGTGGCATGATAGAGCGGCCCCGCCGACAGCCGCAGCCGGCTTTCGTATCTGCCGAGCATGTCGGGATCGGCAATGTCGCGGCGGGCGCGACATGCTGTCAGTATTTTATGAGCGAGTTGCTTCTGGCCGCTGAGGCCGATGTTGAAGCCATGCGCGGTCACCGGGTGCATGCCAATGGCAGCGTCTCCGATCAGTGCCGCACTCGGAGCCGAGAACTTGTGCGCCCAGGTCGTGACCAGCGGATAGGCATGGCGGGTGCTTGCCAGGGTCATCTGCCCGAGGCGTCCTCGACACCGGTTCATCAATTCCATGCGGAACAATTCGTCGTCGAGAGCAAACAGTCTGTCGGCCTCGCTTGAGCGCAAAGTCAGAAGCAGCGACGACACGCCTTCCATGAGCGGCAACATCGCTATGGTCTGATGGTGGTCGAACCATTCGACCGCGATCTGGTGATGGACGCGCTCGTGCCTCACTCGGCAAATCAGCATGGAGTGGCCAAGCGGATGGATGTTGGCGCCAATGCCGAGCAGGTCGCGCATCGGGGACAAACGCGAATCCGCTGCTACGAGCAGCCGAGCGGCCAATTGCCTGCCATCAGAAAGCGTTATGACCGCCTCGTCTTCGCTATTTGTTGCATTGACGACCGAGTTGCCGCACAGCAGCCGGGCATGATCCTGGAAGTGGACAATTTTGAACAGGGCATCGCGGATCCGACAATTTGGGACCAGAAATCCGAGTGGTTCCCCAGATCCGCTGGGAGCATCGAAGCTCAGGGCGAAAGGGCTGGATCCGTTGAGCACGCGCGCGCCATGAAGCGGTGATTTGTCCGATGCGGGGATGGCATCCCAGGCGCCGAGCTCGCGAAGGATTCTCACTGATGCGTGGGTCAGCGCGATCTCGCGACCGTCGAAAGCCGGATTCGCCAGGCTGTCGAGCGACTGCCGTTCAACCACTGCCACCTTGAGTCGGCTCCAGGCGAGCGATGCTGCGAAGGCAAGTCCGACCGGACCAGCTCCGACGACAATGATGTCGAATTTGTCGACATAGCCGGCCATCAGCGTGCCGCCATAGCGGCTATCTTCGACACGAAGCGCTCTTGAAGCATCGCAATCACCCACGGTTTGCCGCTCATCTCCCCAACTCGATAGACATGCGTTCTCCGTTGGAAGCCTGGTCAATGAAACCATGCCGATGAAGAGATAACGCTGATCTGGATCAACCAGGCTCGACAAACCCGTCAGCGGCGGGTTCACGGTCGAGTGGTCGATTGCCGTGAAAACGTCTCCATGTCTGGGCATTCTGAATGGTCGGCTTCCCAATCGCGTGCCCCTCCTGGCCAAAGGCTCGGCAACGCATTGTGGCAGATCCGTTCTTCGCACCGCGCCGATATCGTCATGACGCGGGCAATCGCCAGCAAAGATTCGGTCGACTGACGACCAGCATCCGCACAGTCGTTGGCGCCGCCAACCGGTTCAGCCTCGCGGCTCTTCCCGATCGATAAGGACCCGCTCGGCGGAGCCGTCGAGATCTTCGTATTGGCCGCTCTTCAAGATCCACAGGAAGCCCCGGTCCAAGCCCCACCAAAACAGGCAGCGGCCACCGCATTTCCGTCTGGACGGGCGTCTTGCTGCCGACAGCGTGCTCTCCTAACGCGCTAGACGCCGAAGGAACTCGCCGACGGCCTCATGTCCAAGTGATGTGGGAAGGGAGCAGAACCAAAGGGACTCTGCTTGGCGTCCCCGCTTTTTTCGCAGCTATGAAACCATCACTGAGAACGGATCCGTACTGAGGAGGAGGCGGTCCTTGACTTGCCCGACGCCGGCAACCTTCTCAGCCGCAACGATCGCTGCCTTCCGCTGACGCTCGTCGACAATCGCCCCATTCAGTTCGACAAGGCCGTCGCTGACCCTCACATCGATCAAGTCACCACCGCTCCAGGTTTGTGGCTGCAGTTCGGCAAGGATAGCCTTGCGGATCAGTTCGTCATCGGGTGGCGTGGTTCCCTGTTTCGGCATGGCGGATCAGGACAAGCAGCAAATCAGTTCGCGTGATGATGCCGACGACCCTTTCCCGAATCGACAATCGGGACATTGTTGTGCGATGTTGCATCATCAGGTCGACAGGAGGCGCCGAGATGACGTGTGTGGTCATCACCTGATGGATGATCCGTCCATTCGAGCGCACACATAGTCATTGGCGGTTGTGCCCGGGCCAAGATCAAGCTCCAGCCAGCGCGGACGCACACGCTGGGTTCCGAGTTCCTCTCGGCGCAAGAAGTCGCTTTTGCTTACAATGCCAACAAAGGTGCCGTCGCTGGTCGTTACTGGCAGGCAGCTGACTTTGCTTGAAAGCATGACCGCTTCGGCGATCGTCGCGTTCGCATGCGTCGTGATGACTGGCTTTGTCATTAAGGATTCGGCTTGCATCCTCACCCTCCTGATCTTTCGTCGGACGACGATAGGACATCCCGACCCGCGGCGCGTTGATCTGAGTCACTTGGAACGAGTGGCATTCTCCGCGCCGTCGTCGCTGTCGATGAGAATGCGCTCCGCCGCGCCATCGAGATCCTCGTACTGGCCGCTTCTCAACGCCCAAAGGAAGCCGGACAGGCCGAGTGCGCCAAGGAATAGCGCTACGGGGATGAGGTAGACGAGCGTCGTCATGACGATTGAGCCAAGGCGCCGGCCCGCGCGGGCCTGTCTTGCCGCGCAATCGCGGACGACGCACCCGTTGCGAAGCCTTGCAGACGCATGGCATTTCCAACCACGAGCAATGACGAGGCTGACATCGCGACCGCGGCGATAAGAGGCGTAACATGGCCCAGAATGGCGATCGGCACGGCAACAGCATTATAAACGATCGCAATTGTTATGTTCTGTCGGATCAGGCTTCCCGCCTTGCGCGATACTTCAACAGCCAGCGGGACCGCCAAGAGGCTTTCGCGCAGGAATACGAAATCGGCCGCGTTGCGGCCAATGTCGGCGGCGGTGGCAGGAGCGATCGAGACATGCGCAGCGCTCAGCGCCGGCGTGTCGTTGAGACCGTCGCCAACCATCAGAACCCTGTGTCCGTCTTTCGCCGCCGTCTCAATGCGTTCGACCTTGCCGGACGGCAGCAGGCACGGAATAAAATTGTCGATACCCAGCATTTTTGCAACTTCGCCGCAGGCGCCCGCGGTATCGCCCGACAGCATTTCCACCGACACCCCAGCATGGGTCAATTGCCCGATCGCCGCCCTGGCGTCGGCGCGCAGCGCGTCCTCAAAATCGAAGGTCGCGACAATGAACCCGTCTTTTGTCAGCACCGTTCCGCCATAGCCATGTCTGCCTTCGCCGCCGGTGCGGGCCTTCCATGCAGCCCATCCGCGCCGGCCCAGCCGCCAGGTACTACCGGCGGCTGTGGCTTCGATCCCGAAACCCGGGTGCTCGGTGACGGCATCGAATTTGTGCTGCCCGCCAAGGCGGGCAAAACCGGCTATGGCCTTTGAAAACGGGTGACGCGAGTGCGCAGCCATGTCTCCCGCGATTGCCAGCATGGCCGGATCAATCGAGTCCGCATTGACCAGCCGGGGCTGGCCGAGGGTGAGCGTTCCGGTCTTGTCGAACACCGCTCTATCAATCGTCGCCAGGCGCTCCATGGCCGAACCGTCCTTGACCATGATGCCGCTCTCGAACAGGCGCCGCGCCGCGACCACCTGAACGATCGGCACGGCGAGGCCGAGCGCGCACGGGCATGTGATGATCAGAACGGCAATGGCGATGGTTATCGCCCGGTGCCAGTCGCCGGTCGCCGCCATCCAGCCAAGGAAGGTCGCGAAGGCGGTCAGATGAACCACCGGAGCATAGAGCGCCGAAACGCGGTCGGCGATCCGGCGATAATGCGCGCGGCCGCCCTCTGCGGACTCCATCAGCCGAACCATTTCCGCCAGGAACGAATCCTTCGCGGCGGCGGTCGCCTCGATCGTCAGCGGGCCGGTTAGGTTGAGGACACCGGCCTGCACGGCTTCACCTGCCGCTACGTTTCGAGGCGTGCTCTCGCCGGAAACCAACGAGCAGTCCAGATCCGAGGCCCCTTGAATGATCTTGCCGTCGACGGGGATTCTCTCGCTGGCAGCGATCAACAGCAGCATGCCGGGTTCGATCTCGCCAACCGGCAGATAGTCGCGTGCACCATCGCCGCGCAGCACCATGGCGCCACGTGCGGCCAACTGGGACAGGCCTTTCACGGCGGTCCGGGCACGTTCGCGCATGACATGATCCAACGTGCGGCCGATCAACAGGAAGAACAGCAGCGACACCGATGCATCGAAATAGGCGTGGTCGCCATGGGTGATCGTCTCATAGAGGCTCATGGCGTAGGCGAGGGACACCCCGACCGCGATCGGCACATCCATGTTCATGCGGCCGTGACGCAGCGCATTCCAGGCCGAGCGGAAGAAGATGCCGCCGGCGAAGGCGAGTGCAGGGATGGCGATAAGCGCCGAGACCCAGTGGAACAGGTCGCGGGTAGCGCCTTCAGCACCGGACCAGACTGAGACCGAAAGCAGCATGATGTTGCCCGCCGCAAAGCCAGCGACAGCAACGGCGCGGATCAGCTCGGAGAGTGTCTTGTCCTTGTTGTCGACCTCGGGGTCGAACAGATGCGCCTCGTAGCCCAGCCGTCCCAGCGCGGCGACGAATGGTGGTACCTGGTTTCCACGCCAGCGGACCGCGACCCGCTTCGTCGACAGGTTGACACGAGCGCTCTCCACTTGATCGAGCTTTCCCAGTGCTGTCTCGATCGCCTGGATGCAGGCCGCGCAATGAACCGTGGGGACCGAAAGATCGGTCTGGCGGAGATCATCGCCAAGCGATCGGCTCGCCAGCCTGATCTCCTGGCTGGACGGCAGGACCGATCCGGCGTTGACCAGATCAAGCGCCATTTCGGCGCCCGGTGCACAACAACTCATTGCAGCGCTCCATTGGAAATCATGATCCTGCGGACGTCGCGATACGGTTTGTCCAGACCGGCGTCGGCGTCGACTTCGACAATCCAGACGCCGTCCTTCGGCATGTGCTGGGCGGCGAATTCCTGGCCCGAGGCGGGTGCGAGGGTGACGGACTTGTCCTCCTTCTCGTATGCGGGATGGCGAAACAGCACCTTCACGCCATGCAAGGGAACCGGCTTGCCGGCGGCGTCGGTGAGGCCGTAGCGGACTTCGCCCGATGCAATGGTCAGCTTGCCGGTCCAGCCAAGGGCTGCCTGCGCGCGCCCCTCCTCGGCCTTCCTGTTGAACTGCTGGCTCGCCACATAGGTGTTTTCGACGACCAGGCCGGTCCAGCTCGTGTTGGCAAGCGTCGCCATGGTCAGATTGACCGCGATGACCACACCGAAAAAGGCCAGGATGATGGCCAACATGTGCCTGCCGGTGAATTCGCGGGTTTTTTGTGTTCTGGCGCTCATCTGGCAGTCTCCGGCGCGTTGAAGGTGGCGGTGTACTCGTTCGACTCGAAGCTGGCTCTGTCCTCGACGCGGAACTTGAAGGTCTGTGCCGGAGCGCGGATCTGGTCCGCCGGCTGGCGAACGAAGACCCTCAGCATTTTCAGGCGGTCGGGTTCGACCGGAATGGCGACAGAACGGCCTGCGGGGATGTCGTCGCCGACGACGACCATGTCAGCGCCTTCAAGGCCCTGCATGGTTACGACGATCGTCCTCGGCTCGGGGATCATGTTGAGCAGCTTGACGGTGTAGCCGTTGCGGATCGAGCCGTCGGAGAGCGTCACGAATTGTGGATTGCGGTCGTGCAGGACATTGATTTCGAGCCGGTCGCGCGTCAGCAGCGAGTAGAGGAGGCCCAGGCCGATCAGCGACCACATAGCCATGTAGACATAGGTGCGTGGCCGAAAGATCTTGCGGATGTGGAAATGCGCCACTCTGTCCGAAAACAGGCCGTCATCCGTCCTGACCAGCGCCGGATTGACTGAGCTGGACCCGCCTGCAGTCGCCAGCATCATGTTGGCGTTGTAGTCGGAGAGCGTCGCATAGGCGATCAGCCCACGCTCCTTGCCGAGCTTGTCCATGACGCCGTCACAGGCGTCGATGCAGAGCGCGCAAGTGATGCATTCGAGCTGCTGGCCATCGCGAATGTCGATCCCCATCGGGCAGACCGCGACACAGGCATTGCAGTCGACGCAGTCGCCCACGAGCTGGCCTGCGGCCAGCACCTTCTTGGCGTGGCGCGAACGCGGTTCGCCGCGCCAGTCATTGTAGGTGACAGTGAGGGAATTTTCATCGAGCATGGCCGCCTGGATGCGGGGCCACGGGCACATATAGGTGCAGACCTGTTCGCGCATCAGACCGCCGAACGTGTAGGTGGTAGCCGCCAGAACCGCGACGGTGATGTAGGCGACAGGCGCTGCCGTGCCGGTGAAGAGTTCGCCGAGCAGCGTCGGCGCGTCAGCGAAATAGAAGATCCAGGCGCCGCCCGTCAGCGCGCCTATGGCCAGCCAGATGGCGTGTTTCGATACCCGCAGCACGAGTTTGCGGGGGGTCCAGAGACCGGCATCAAGCTTGATACGAGCGTTGCGGTCGCCCTCTATCGCGCGCTCGACGACCAGGAACAGGTCGACCCATACGGTCTGCGGGCATGTGTAGCCACACCAGGCACGGCCGACAGTCGACGTGATCAGGAAAAGACCGACGCCGGCCATGACCAGAAGGCCGGCGACATAGTAGAACTCCTGCGGCCATATCTCGATGAAGAAGAAATAGAAACGCCGGTTAGCGACATCGAGCAGCACGGCCTGGTCCGGGCTAAACGAGCCCCGATCCCAGCGCAGCCACGGCGTCAGATAGTAGATGCCGAGCGTGACCGCCATCACCAGCCATTTGAACTGGCGAAAGCTGCCCGAGGCCCGCTTCGGGAAGATCTTCTTGCGCGCAGCGTACATTGGCTGACGCACCTTGGCGGAGTTGACCGGCGTGGGTTCGATCCTTTCTATTTGCGTGTTATCAAGCACGAGAAGCTCCAGTCACCAGCGACGATTTCGCCGGAAACCGACTCATCGGTTCTGGATGATGCCGAGGCCCGGCTTGCGCCGGGCCTCGTCGCTTGGCGGGAGGGGGAGGACGAGAATAGGCTTCTGCTCCTATTCTCCGCCGCCAAGCGAATGGATGTAGACCGCCAGTTCCTTGACCTTGGTCTCGCCGAGGCGCGCGCCCCAGGCCGGCATCACGCCCTGTTTCGGCGCGGTGACCTGGGCGGCGATGGCCGCTTCGCCTGACCCGTAGAGCCAGATGGCGTCGGTCAGATCTGGAGCGCCGAGTTCCTTGTTGCCTTTTGCATTGTCGCCGTGACAGGCCACGCAATTTTCGGCGAAGACCTTGGCGCCGGGCGCGACCAACGATTGATCGCCGACAGTGCCGGACAGGCTGGCAACGTAGGCGCTGACCTGTTTGATCTGATCGGCGGTGATGATGTCGCCAAAGGCCGGCATTTCCGACAGGCGCGTAGCCGGGTCGGAGGCTAAGCGGATGCCATGAGCGATCGTCTGCTGGATCTGGTCCACCTCGCCGCCCCACAGCCAGTCGTCGTCATTTAGGTTCGGAAAGCCCTTGGACCCCTGGGCGCCGGAACCGTGGCACTGCACGCAATTGACCTTGAACGCGGCGGCGCCGGCAGCGACGGCGAATTCGCGCAGCGTGTCATCCGCAGCAATCTCCGAAACACTTTTCGACTCTATTGCGGCGACATATTTGCCCTTTGCCGCTTCGGCCGCGGACAACTCGTTCTTGACTTCGTTGCGGCTGGAATAGCCAAGTACGCCCTTTGTCGCGGAGTGCAACAGCGGCCATGCCGGGTAGGCAATTGTGTAACCGATCGCCCAGACTATGGTCATGTAGAAGGTGATGACCCACCAGCGCGGGAGCGGGTTGTTGAGCTCGCGAATGCCGTCCCACTCATGACCGGTCGTCGAGATGCCGGAAACCTCGTCAATGTGATCGCTGCTCATGATCAGTCCTCCTTCAGAGGAATTTGAGCTGCTTCGCCGGCTTGCCTGCGGCTGCCGGGGCGAAGTGCAAAGGCAACGGATCCGATGAAGAAAAGAGCGATGGCAAGCAGGCCCCAGCTGTCAGCAAACTCCCGCATGAAATTGTACGTCATCGCCATTGTCCTCAGCGGTAGCCGGCGGTCTCATCGTAGTTCTTGAAATCGACAAGCGTGCCGAGCATCTGGAGATAAGAAACCAGGGCGTCCATTTCGGTGACTTGCTGCGGATCACCGTCGAAATCGCCGATCCTGGCCTTGGGGTAGCGGGCCTCGAGGCCGGACGTGTCGGCATTGGGATCAGCCTGCGCCATCAAATCAGCATTGGCGTTAGCGACCATGTCGTCGGAGTAGGGAACGCCGACGCGCCTGTTGGCAACCAGATGCGTCGAGAAATCCTTCACCGCGATCGGCGTATCCTTCAGAAAGCCATAGCTCGGCATGATGGATTCCGGCACCACGGAACGAGGGTCCGTGAGGTGCTCGACATGCCAAAGATTTGAGTAGCGATCGCCAACCCGAGCGAGGTCCGGTCCGGTGCGCTTCGATCCCCACTGGAAGGGATGATCATACATCGACTCGGCCGCCAGGCTGTAATGCCCATAGCGCTCGACCTCGTCACGGAACGGGCGGATCATCTGGCTATGGCATAGATAGCATCCCTCACGCACATAGATGTTGCGCCCGACGAGTTCGAGCGGCGAGTAGGGCCGCATGCCTTCGACCTTCTCGATCGTGTTGTCGAGATAGAAGAGCGGCGCGATCTCGACGATGCCGCCGATTGTCACGACCAGCAGCGACCCGAGGAGAAGAAGTGTAGCGTTCTTCTCGATGACCGCGTGTCTGTTCATCAACCTCATTTTCTGTCTCATCATCGCGCAAGCTGGAGGGCGGGAACGGAGCCGGGCATCGGATCCTCCTCGCGCCGGTAGCCAAGGATGGTCATGGCGATGTTCCACGCCATGATCAGGGCGCCGGAAAGGTACATGGCTCCGCCGATGGCGCGCATGATGTAGTAGGGGTGCATGGCGGCCACGGTTTCGGCGAAGGAGTAGACCAGGAAGCCCTGCTCGTCGTATTCGCGCCACATCAGGCCCTGCATGATGCCGGACACCCACATGACCGACGCGTAGACAACGATGCCAAGCGTCGCCAGCCAGAAGTGCCAGGTAACGAGGCGCAGCGAGTAGAGCCGTTCACGGTTCCACAGCTTCGGCACCATGTAATAAAGCGCGCCGAACGAGATCATGCCGACCCAGCCGAGTGCGCCCGAATGGACGTGTCCGATGGTCCAGTCGGTATAGTGCGACAGCGAGTTGACCGTCTTGATCGACATCATCGGGCCCTCGAAGGTGGACATGCCGTAGAAGGCGATGGCCATCACCATCATGCGGATGATCGGATCGGTGCGGAGCTTGTCCCAGGCGCCCGACAGCGTCATCAGGCCATTGATCATGCCGCCCCATGACGGCATCCACAGCATGATCGAGAACACCATGCCGAGCGTCTGCGCCCAATCGGGCAAGGCGGTGTAGTGCAAATGATGGGGTCCAGCCCAGATGTAGAGAAAGATGATTGCCCAGAAATGGACGATCGACAGCCGGTAGGAATAGACCGGCCGGTTCGCCTGCTTGGGTACGAAATAATACATCATGCCGAGAAAGCCGGCGGTCAGAAAGAAGCCCACGGCGTTGTGGCCATACCACCATTGCGTCAGAGCGTCCTGGACCCCGGAGAAAGCCGAATAGCTCTTCGAGCCCAGGAAGGAGGCGGGCATGGAGAGGTTGTTGACCACATGCAGCATCGCGATGGTGACGATGAAGGACAGGTAGAACCAGTTAGCGACGTAGATGTGGGGTTCCTTGCGCTTCAGGATCGTGCCGAGGAACAGGATGAGATAGGCGACCCAGACAATGGTCAGCCAGATGTCCACATACCATTCGGGCTCGGCGTATTCGCGGCTCTCGGTGATGCCGAGCAGGTAGCCAGTCGCTGCCATGACGATGAAGAGCTGGTAGCCCCAGAACACGAACCAGCCGAGATCGCCGCCGAACAGCCGGGCGCGGCAGGTGCGTTGCACGACATAGAGAGACGTGCAAAGCAGCGCGTTGCCGCCGAAGGCGAAAACGACTCCCGACGTATGCAGTGGCCGCAAACGGCCAAAGTTGAACCAGGGCTGGATGTTGAGATCGGGATAGGCAAGCTGCAGCGCGATGACCACGCCGACAAGCATGCCGATGACACCCCAGAACATGGTGGCGATGGCGCCATAGCGGATTGGCCCGTCCATGTAAGCGGACGGGTCGATCGGCGCGGCAGGCTTGAACTCAGTGTTGCGCAACAGGATCGCAGTGAAGCCAGCCAAGGCGAAGAACAAGACCCACATATGCTGGCGAAAGGGTTCATCCACCCCAGCGCCAGCGGCCACCAAAGCCGCGAATGCGAACAGGCTTAGAAGCACGATTTCTTTGCCGAATTTCATCGCAAGCCCCGATTTCCAATTCCGGCGGATGCCAAACCGCGGTGCCTTATTGCGCAGCCGTCGCCTGCTCGCCCTGATCCATGTCAGAGCCGCACCATTTTGCTTCGAGCAGCATCGAGTTCGGTGCGATCAGACTGTGTCGAATGTGGAAGTGCAGCACCGGCCGACGGTTTATGGACAGGCCCGGCGTCCCCAGTCGGGGCCCGGGTAGGAGGCGACCGCGGGCGTTGGGGAAGCGCACCTTCTGTGACGCTGGTAAGCAGGCCGATGCCTTACCGAACGTCGATCGTTTCAATGCCTTGGAACAGCCAGCGCCAGCGTTGCGCTGCCTTCGCGACATTTATAGTTTGGGGAGACGGCGATTTTCGCCTGCGTATGAGGCATATTGACTTCGGCCAAGTGTGGATGCTTCGCCGACGAGCCGAAACGCAACTGGCGTATACGATCGGATGGAGAACGGGCTGTCGCTACGCGATGTCTTCTGAGCCCAACGCGAGCATGCCCTGCCCCGAATGAAGTAAGTGGCGTGGGCCATGCAGCTCCGTGTCATTCAAACGGCTATTGCGCCTCGGCCGCCGCAGCGCCGTTCCAGCCGGCTCATGCTGTCCACGGTGACGCGGCGGTTGTTCTCGATCCGAATCACGCCGTCCATTCTCAGGCTGGTCAGCTGACGGCTCACGGTCTCGTTTGTGATGCCAAGGAAATCAGATATGTCGGCACGCGTCATCGGCAGCTCGAAGCATGCCGACATAGCCGCCGGGTCAACATTGGAGTCGATGTTCCGGGCAATCATGAGGAGAAAGCTCGCCACCTTCTCTGGTGCGGTCTTGCGCCCCAGAGTCACCATCCATTCGCGGGCCTCGTCAAGTTCGTTCAGCGCCTGCTTGAGCAGGCGATGCACAAATTCGGGTGACTGCTTCATCATCCGTTCGATGGCCGCTCTCGGAAACGAGCACAGCGAGACAGCTGTTGCCGCTTCCGCATTGATCGCACTTTTCATCTTGAAGGGCCGTCCCAGAAAATCCGGCGCGAACTGGAGACCGACGATCTGCTGGCGGCCGTCCGAAAGGCTCTTCGTGAGCTTCACCACGCCTGAAAGCACGTTTGAATAACAGTCCACCGCCTCGGCGTCGCCGATCAGTTCGACCCCCGGCTCGATATTGTGCCGCGACGACGTCTTGGCGAGCTGAGCCAAATCGTCTGGCTCGAGCGCGCCACAGACACCGCGGCGCCGTGCCTCGCAAGGCAGGCAAAGAACGGGAATGCCGGAACTGTGAATATCCTGCCGTAATGTCATTCGATCGCTCTACCGGTCCAGTGCGGGCAGGATAGCAATCCACGGTAGAAAAATCCTTGCGGCAGTTTGTCCGTGCTGAAGGTTGATCGAAATCAGGGCTTAGGCTCATCCAAGCATCCACAGTTCGGGCGACGCAAACACGGTGGACCACGACATGCGACAAAAGCTAGCTGCCAGATTTGGCGAGAACGTCCCGCGCTATACCAGTTATCCGACTGCGCCCCATTTCCATGCGGGCGTCGATGCCGTCGTTTACCGAGGCTGGTTGGAGGCGCTCGAAGGTGGTGACGAGATATCGCTTTACCTGCATATTCCTTATTGCGACAGGCTCTGCTGGTTCTGCGCGTGCCATACCAAACAGACCCGCCACTACGAGCCGGTGGCCGCTTATCTGCGCTCGCTGTATGCGGAGATCGCCACGGTTGGCGGCCTTGTTACCGGCAAGGGCCGAGTTCGCGCGGTTCATTTCGGCGGCGGTTCCCCGACGATGCTGGAACCTGAGGATATTGTGGCGCTGGGAAGCGTCCTGCGCAACAGCTTCGCCTTTCTTCCCGGCGCCAAGATCAGCGTTGAAATCGAACCCAATGATATGGACGATGCCCGCCTCGATGCGCTTGCCGAAATCGGCACGACCCGTGCGAGCCTCGGCGTCCAGGACTTCGATCCGAAGGTTCAGAAGGCAATCAACCGCGAGCAGAGCTTTTTGCAGACCAAAGCGGTAGTCGACGGTGTTCGTTCGCGCGGCGTCGAATCGGTCAATCTAGACCTGCTCTACGGCTTGCCGCACCAGACGAGGGAGAGCGTCTCCTCCACCGTCGCGCAGGCGCTGACCTTGGAACCCGACAGGATAGTGCTTTTTGGCTACGCCCATGTGCCGTGGTTCAAGAAACATCAGACCATGATAGACGAGGCATGGCTGCCCGGTCCCGCGGAGAGATTTGCTCAATTGCAACTGGCGGCGCGGGCGATCGTGGACCAGGGGTACGAAGCAATCGGCCTCGACCATTTCGCCAAACCCGGCGATGCCCTGGCCCTTGCCGCCCGCGCCGGAACACTGCACCGGAACTTTCAGGGTTACACCGACGATTGCTGCGAAACCTTGATTGGGCTAGGCCCATCGTCCATCAGCCAGTTTCGGCAGGGCTATGCGCAGAACATGCCTTCGACCAGCGAATATCGATGCACGGTTGATGACGGCGGGCTGGCCGCTGTTCGGGGTATCGCACTTTCCAACGACGACCGCGTTCGCGGCTGGATCATCGAACGTTTGATGTGCGACTTCGCCTTCTCGGCCATCGATCTGGTGGAACGCTTCGGCGAGGCCGGCCAGAGGCTCCTCCTTCAGTCAAGTTCCATGGCCCTCCACGATCCGGTTCGATTGCTTGAACTTGATGGCGACAGATTCGTTGTGCCGGCTGAAAGTCGCCCTTTCGTCCGAAGCATCGCGGCCAGGTTCGACAAATATTTCGAAACTGGAACGGCCAGGCACTCGGCGGCAGTCTGAGCGCCGCAGAGGAACGGTCATGGCTCTCACTCGATCGTGAACCGATTGCGATCGTTTTCCACTGTTGACCGGCGACCGTCGGCCGAGACGGTTCGAAGCGGACCAGACGCGTCTTGGCATGGCGACGATGTCGCCCGCTCATGCCCTGCCTGTGAGATCATGGTTGTCGGCGACAGCTCCCTTCGACCTTGCAAGGAGAATGCAAGGTGCCGTGCAAGCGGCTGACAACACTTGGGCCGGTGGCAGAAGTCCGCAAGCACCCCGGCAGCGCGGTCAACGTTGAACCACCCGTTCACCCGAATATGCCGGTGCAGTTCCGGTGGAAAGGGCTTGGCCTAGACGGCTCTCTTGTTACCCCAGAGCATAACGTGCAGCTGCGGTAGCACGCGGGCTTCGAACCATTTGTCGCGGGTCACGCTGTCAACCAGCCACTCCATGCGCTTCAATATTCCGTCAAGGTCGACGGGCGCGTCATCATTTGCCGGGTGTGGCGGCGTGTGATTGCCGGGTTGCAGATAGATCGGAAGTTGCGGAAATTGCGCAGCGGCGTCTTTCGCGTAGGCGTAGTCCCTTTCGTCGAAAACAATGAGCTTGAGCACGATTTGGGGCTTGCCTTGTGCCGCCTGGAGGCACGCCTCGACAGCGGCCCAATCTGTCGTCATTTGGCTTGACGGCGGCTTTGGGCTGAGGATCAGCACGTCAAGGTGCGCAAACCAGTCCCTGGCAAGCGAACCTTGGGTTTCCAGCGCAAAACGGTAACCGTCACCATGGCCTCGGTCGATGAGCGCGCCGAGCGGCTGGATGGCCGGATTGCCGCCTGACAGTGACACCATAAGCGGGCGGCCACCGGAAAGCGCAAGCACATTTTTCCACACCGCGCCGACGGACATCATCTCCCATTCATGGCGGAATTGATTGTCCACAGCATGCAGGCTGTCGCACCAGGAACAGCGAAAGTCACACCCGCCGGTTCTGACGAAGATCGTCGGCAAACCTATGAGCACGCCCTCGCCCTGGATCGTCGGCCCGAAAATCTCGCTAACGCGGATTGCGGGATGCGTATTGGTCATGGCCGGTATTCCGCCCAGGTTTTCGGCGTTTCGCTCACCCGCACGGCCGCGGTTTCGCTCAGGCGTGCCTTGCACCAGTCGTAGAAATGTCTGGCCAGATATTCCGCCGTGACTTGCTCGTGTCCCAGCACGTCGTTGAGATGTCGGTGGTCGAAGCTCTCGTCGATGTAGCGTTTGAATGGCGCCAAATCGTGGTAGTCGCGCACGAAGCCGTGATCGTCCAGTCCATCCGCTGAAAGCTCCACTTCGACGATGTAGTTATGTCCGTGCAGGCGCGCGCATTGGTGATCGGGTGGCAATGAGGTGAGCTGATGCGAGGCTGAGAAGTGGAATTCCTTGGTGATGCGGAACATTACGCGGTGGTCCTTCGCAGCGCTCCGAGCCAGAAGTCGGAGTCCTCGTACTCGGTTGGGTCCGGGTGCCCAGCGATGTGGAACGCCTCACGCCGCTCGACGCAGGTCCCGCACCTCCCGCAATGACGCTCGGCGCCCTTGTAACAGGACCAGGTCTGCGCAAAGGGCGTGCCGTATGTGGCTCCATCCCTAACAATGTCCGCCTTCGTCAGGTTCACATAGGGTGCATAAAGGCGAATCTGCGCGTAGCCGTCGAGCGCGTGGTCCTGCATCGTCTGGAAAGCATCGATGAAGGCCGGACGGCAATCGGGATAGACAATATGATCCCCACCATGCACGGCCGTCGCCACCGCGTCAGCGTCTTGCGCTGCGGCGAGGCCGAAGGCAATGGCCAACATGATGGCGTTCCGGTTGGGCACCACCGTTACCTTCATCATATCTTCGGCATAGTGCCCATCGGGCACGTCCACATTGTCGGTCAGCGCGGAGCCGGAAAGGCCGCCGCCGATCTCGTGGATATCGATGATTCGCTGCGGGACGCCCAGGCGCTCCGCGCAAAGGGTGGCGAAGCCCAATTCCTTCCTATGCCGTTGGCCGTAATCGAACGATAGCAGGCCGGTAAGCTGGTGCTCCGCTGCCACCTTGTGAGCAAGAGTAACGGAATCCAATCCGCCGGAGCAGACGACGAGAGTCTTCATCGTTGGGTCCTTGTTTTAACCGGGTAGGCTGCGACCGGAGATTTCTCTGCGCTCCAGTACTTCAGGAAAACCATTTTGTGAAGTGAACGGAGACCAGTTTCGTGCGCTTGCGTGCGGTGCGCAAAACGCCCTCGCGGTGAGCTGGAAGGACACGGACTGGTGAGACGTCACGCTTCAGCGGAATGCTCAAGCGAACGCTGCTCGCGGACAAAGTTCTCGACGAGCAGAGCCTGGCGGTTCCGAGCGCCGAGGGACGCCACTGCAACGGTTGCAGGGTACAAGGAGCCCGGATGGCTTGCCGCAAAGATGACCGGCAAACCCTGAATAACCGGTGATGAGCCGACATCTGTGAACAAGCGGTGTGGTCGATTGCAATCACCCATGTCTTGCGCACAGGTACCTTATGTCAGTGGATGAACTGAACTTGATGGTTTTACAGATGGCAGTCGAAAGCGTCCGCTCGCTCTCGTTGAGCTTCGCTGAAAAAGCCGCCGAGATAGCCACCAGGAGCCGCGGCATCCTGCTTTTCGACGTGCGGATCGACGGTGACGCGCAGGTCCAGCGGGTCGCAGCCATCCGATATCACGGCGGCCAATTCGGCGTGCTGGCGTTGGATGTACACGGCCTAGTTACCCACTATTGCATCGTTAACGGTATGTTCTCACATTACATTGCGTCCTTGGAGAGCTGGCACAGGATGCCCCTGTCGATGCAGGCCAAGATGGATGCCAACGGCAATGCCCGTCTCTTCGTAGCCGCGTTGCGGGATGCCGGACATATGCTGGGCACCTAGCATTGGGCGAGAATGCATCTGTGAATTTTGCATGTGCGTCACTGCGATGGCGCCGGCATGATCGTCATGCTCCAAAACGGCTGCGGCCCCCGCGAAGCGGTCGCCGCGATGATGGTGATCAACGGCGTTGCATCGATGCGAGCGTAGACAGAGGTCTCCTCCTGGCATCGAGCGCATGCAAGGAGCTACGCAAGCGCAGCTGCATCAAGTATTTTGAAGGGACGACCTCATGCATGGAGCTTGCGCTGCATACGGGCGGCGCGAGCCGCGTTGCCGTCCAGCAGAGAGGGTGCTTGCGGTACTCTCAATGACCCGAGATCGCAAATGGACGTGGGTAAGCACCAGAACTGCAACACCCATGGTGGTCCGCTGGACTCGCTGGAGGAAGCACAAGGTGTCGGCGGGCAGAGCGCAGCGAGTGCCTACCTCGATCTTTCTAGAAGCGCGCCGGCAGCCTGGGCGGGGGGGCTTGGGGTTAGACTGCCGGCGCACGCCACTCACGAAGAGCGGCCCCTTTTCGTGGTTCGAACACCCATAGTCAACCCGGAAACGTCAGGATGCCCGCCATGTTATTTTCAGAGCGGCGCGATGCCGGCCATGTTGGCCGATTCAGCCTAGGAGTAGCCACTCTCGTAGGCCGAGTTGATGCTCAAGCGCCAGCATCGCCTCGCCGAACTACCAAGAGTTCGCCGTTACAATCCTTCGTCGCGAGCCGATGCCCTCGTGCACGTTTCGTAGCACTCCGGGCGGCTATATCGCGTTGTTGTTCGCGAGCCCATGTGAAGGGTTCCTGCATCGGAAAGTTGACGAGATTCTCTTGGCGGTACTGCGCCAGAGGCATCCCAACGGAATCAGCGTCTACAATCAGCCGCAAGCTTCACATCACAAGAGCGGTAGTCCACCCATTGCGGATCATCCGACTGATCAGGCGGCGTCCGAAATGTGCGACTCTGCCTCAAGGATTCCCACAGGTATGGAAAGCGATCTCGCTATCCGATCCCGATATCCCTTGTTGTACCTCAGACCTCGCTCGATGTTTTGAATTTCCTCAGCGGCAAGCCCGCTCGCGACCGTCAGGTCCTCGATCGAATACCCAAGGTGCTCACGATAAGCGCGGACGATGTGGGTCCCCTGCGACATAGCCGTCAAGACTGGTTCGGGAATGCGCGAATCGTTCATAAACATCTCCAAGAACATGGGAGCTCCCTCGGGAGATACCCCCCCCGGCGGCGCAGACCAAGCAAATCAAAAAATGGACGTCCATTCAGCCGGACCGGCCTCATCCATGGAATGGGCCGCCTGAATTAGGAGCTGGGTCGGAATATGGCGGCTCACCTCCTTCTAATCAAGAAAGCCAACGGCGAGAATTATTCGCGAAGGATCGCAGGTCGGATGCGCTACAGCCGATCAGGCCATCTCAGGAGGGGCCCCTGGAACTCTGAACACCAACTCGAACTCCCGGTACGGACACTGCTTCCTTCGGCCAATCTCCACCGGCGGGGGAGCGAAAGACCCACTCTTGAAAGCCCCCGGCTGCGTGCTAACGTCGGCTCTAGGAAGCTCGATCGGCCTGTGCCCCGATCGACCTGCCGAAAAAAGGGATTCCAAATTCCAGCAAACACTGGTCATCTGGTTTTCATCCGGATCCAGACAAAGGGTAGCTTTCCATCGAGAGCTTCGCCATCTGTACAGGTTCACAATCATTCGACCGTGACCGATTTTGCGAGATTGCGCGGCTGGTCTACATCTGTCCCCATGAAGAGCGCCGTGTGGTAGGCAAGAAGCTGTATCGGCAGCGAGAAGATCATTGGCGCGATAATCTCGTCGACTACCGGCAGCACGAGCGTGTGCATGGTGTCGAGTTTCGATGCGGCTGCCCCATTTTTATCGGTGATGAGGATAATCCGCCCTCCACGGGCAGCCACTTCCTGCATGTTGGAGACGGTCTTGTCGAAAAAGCGGTCATGGGGCGCGATGACGATCACCGGCATGTTCTCATCTATCAATGCGATTGGCCCGTGCTTCAATTCACCCGCTGCATAGCCTTCGGCATGGATGTAGGAAATCTCCTTGAGCTTCAGCGCTCCTTCCATCGCTAGCGGGAAACTGGTGCCACGGCCGAGATACAGGACGTCACGACACTTTGACAGTTCGCGCGACAAGAACTCGATCTCCGGCTGGATGCTGTTGAGTACCTGGCCCATGACGCGCGGCAATTCGGCGAGGCTCCTGACGAGTGCCTGCAGCTCGCCTTCGGGGACGGTCCCGCGGGCTCTGGCGGCGCTGATGGCGAGTGCGGCTAGAACGGCAAGCTGGCAGGTAAAAGCCTTGGTAGAGGCGACGCCGATCTCCGGTCCGGCAAGGATCGGGAAGACCGTATCGGCCTCCCGAGCGATGGTCGATTCGCAGGCATTGACGATAGCGCCAATTTTCAGCCCACGCTCCTTGCAGTACCTCAACGATGCAAGCGTATCGGCGGTTTCGCCGGATTGCGAAATGAAAAGAGCCGCGGACTGCGGCGGCAAAGGGATCTCGCGGTAACGGAATTCAGACGCAACGTCGATTTCAACCGTCAGGCGCGCATAGCGCTCGAACCAGTATTTTCCGATCAGTCCGGCCAGATAGGCGGTCCCGCAGGCAGAGATCGCCAAGCTCGGAACCTTGGCGAAATCGATGCCAGGAACCATGTCGCGACCCTCTATGATGTTGATGTAACGACGAAGAGCATGGGCGACGACCTCGGGCTGCTCGTATATTTCCTTCTCCATGAAATGGCGATGGCTGCCCTTGTTGGCCAGATCGGCCGCGGCCGTGGAGATATGGCGCGGACGCTCGACGGGATGGCCGTCGATATCGAAGATATGGGCGCCCGAATTGCCGACAATGGCCCAGTCGCCGTCCATGAGATAGGTAATTTCATTGGTGAAGGGCGCAAGAGCGATCGCGTCGGAGCCCAGGAACATCTCGCCGTCGCCGTGACCGATCGCCAGCGGTGGTCCGTTGCGAGCCGCCGTGATGGTCGACGGTTCATCTTCGAAGAGGATGGCAAGCGCATAGGCGCCCCTGACGCGTTTCAGCATGGCACGCGTGGCCTCTTGCGGCCTCATGCCCTCGCGGCGGTATCTTGCCAAGAGATGCCCAACGACCTCGGTGTCGGTGTCGGTCTGGAACTCGGCGCCATCCGCCGCCAATTCGTCCTTCAGCTCGGTGAAATTCTCGATGATGCCGTTATGGACGACGGCGACACCGTCGGTAAAGTGCGGGTGAGCATTGCGTTCCGTCGAGGCCCCGTGGGTTGCCCAACGCGTGTGGCCGATGCCGACTTTGCCGCTCAGCGGCTCTTCCTTCAGTCGCCTCTCGAGATTGACGAGCTTGCCCTCGGCGCGCCGGCGGTGCAAGGCACCGTCGATGATCGTCGCAACGCCGGCGGAATCATAGCCGCGATATTCCAAACCCTTCAACGCGCCGATCAACCGATCCGACACCGGCTGTTGCCCAACGATGCCAACAATCCCGCACATGTTCGTCTCCGCATTTTTGCAGGCAGCATCAGCCCACGCGAGACGGATACCCATCCGGCCGCTTTAAGTGGCGGCCTTGTAGTAGTATTCCATGATATTGGTACAATTGATTGTAGTGATCACTACCATCCACCCCATGGATAGGTCGGCTGCTGTGGGGACCTAAAGTTCTATTCGCGCCTGACGCTCTTATGAGAATCCCAGACTCACCCGCGGCAGGATCACGGCCTCAGAAACGGCCAGCAGGCCTTGGACAGTGGACGGACGACCGGCCTGCGAGCCCTAGTCAGGCAGTCCGGCATGTAGAAGCATTGTGCCGCCGACTTCGGCATCGGCGATGGTCTGTCTCGGCGACAGCCTGAGTTCGCTTCGCGGGCCGCGCGGCTCGCCCAGGACCGTCGTCGTCTCGCGCGGCGCCGGTGTCAGTTGACGATGGCATAATGCCCGCCGGGGGCGAGCGCCTCGCGCACGGCACGTGCCAGCCGCGGTCGGTCCGGGGCGCCATGGAAAGCGTTGGCCATGAAGACGAGGTCGACGGGGCGTGACACCAGAGTAGCGAGTTCATAGGCGTCGCCGGCGACGAATTCGCAATTGGTCACGCCGGCGCCGGTAGCGGCGCTGCGTGGCCTCCAGCTGGTCGGCGTCGATGTCTATGGCGACGACATGGCGGGCGACCGTGGCGATCGGCACAGCCGTCGCCGCAGCAGAGGTCGACCACCTCCATGCCCGGCTTCAGCCCGGTTGCCGCCAGCGCCATCTTCGCTGCGGTCCGGTTTGTCAGTGCTCTTTCCTGGCCTTGGCAAGAACACGAACTTCGGCTTCGGTCCGGAATGGCAATGTACCCCGATGGCGAAGGGCGACCCGATCTGCGTCAAGCTCATCGCCAGGGAAGAGACGAAGTGATGGGCACCCCCCTACCGCTGATTACCACCGGCGGCCGCCTCGCGTTCCAAGGTGGGCATGTCGTGCTCCTCGCAGGCTAGCCGAGGCAGAAATAACCGATCAGCGTCCACTCGGGCGGCGTGTCGAGAATCTCGGCCATCTCGGTCGCATCGAGGATCGACACCCAGCCCATGCCGATGCCTTCCGCCCGCGCCGCTAGCCACAGTGTGTGCACCGCCATGACGGCCGAATAGTCGATGGTCGCCGGCATGGTTATGCGACCGAGCCCAAGGAAGCGCCAGGGCTGGCTGAGGCCAACGGAGGGCGCAATGCTGGCGAGCTCGAGCAGCCGTTCCAGCTTGCCCTCCGGCAGAGCCGTCGGCTCGAAGCGCCGCACATCCCTGCCAGTGCAGCAGCGTGATCAGCCCGGCGCGAAAATCGTCGGCGAAATCGGGAGGTGACGGCATGGCGGTCTCGTTCGGGGCTAGGGATTGCAGTAGGGAGAACGGTGTGGATTGCCAGCTGCCTATTGCCCAAGCTGGCTTGTTGCGTCCGACAAGCGCGCCATGCGGCCCTAACCGCAAACGATAGAAAAATGTTTCCTGGTGGGCGGCGCTATTACGATGCAATCCAGCAAACCAGTTTCGATCAGCTCGCACGGCGGTGAATCATGTGCCAGGCCTTTGCTAATGCGCCATTGACACTCAGGCGCACCCGTATCGCTCACCAGGCCTCGGAATGCGGAGAACGTCGGCCTAGAACGCGGCGACGGCGACAGGCGTCTCAGCTTGCATATACTCGTTCCTGCCGCACCGCCTGTAACTCATTTTGCTTCCGACCACGTCGGCCTCGACGTCCCCGAAGGTTCCCCAGGTCATTCGGCAGATACCATCGTCTGACGTCATAGCGCCGGACCAGCACCAGCTGCCCAATTTCATGGGCATTGCTGAGCTTCCAGTCACCCTCAGTTTCGCCTTCCACCAGTGTCAGGCATCACCCAATTGGGACTCATCCCTCTCACAGTCAATTCGCGGTTGACTTATTTGTCTCCGGCGAAGTGCGACAGCTGCTCGTATCCAGCAGCGTGAGCGATAGTTGATCAAATGCTGCCAATGAGTTTTGATACTGCAATCTTTAGACAGCCGCCTACCATGAATGTGCCATCGCGTTTCGGCGATCGAAGGAGCGAAGCCGGGTGTCCAGTCGTCATTACATATTCCCGGAGAACAGCGAACCTCTGCGGCTATCGCGGCGGCTTGTAGAGGGAATGATCTTCGGAAAGGACGCTCTCCCGCAATACGCCGGCACACGCCAGCGGGTCGTCTCGGTGATAGTTGAGAACGAAGGCACCGCGCCGAATCGGATTCTAGATGCCCGAGGAGCCTATTGGGTTTTCGATGCTGCGGGCGATATCCGAAAAGGCCTCACACGGTCGACTAGCGATATGAGCGCCACCTTCAATGATTCCGACAACAAGGGAACGGTGGTGGCACTTCAGCCAAAGCTCTCCAAGAAGAGGGCTGAGGAGGAGCACCGCTGGGTAGTGGGCAAGGCCGAACTCGACAGGATTGCCGCAGACATCTGGCCGAAGGTGAAGTCGGACAAGATTAGATCCGCGCAGGGGGTTTCGGTGAAGCGACCGCCGCTTACCTATGATGCTCGGCACGCACTCGACGAGGCTACCGCAAATCTGTGGAAGATTTCGCACGCAGTAGCTCAACTTAAGGAGCCTAGCCTGAAGGGCTTTGCCCATGAGGCTCGTTCGAGAGGTGCCGACCGCCCGGAGCACGAACTTCTCTACCAAGCCATCGCCCAGTTGGCAGATCAGCGACTCGAAATTCTGCGACGTCGCAGGACCGGGAAAGGCGTCTGGTATGCCATAGTGGGCGTAATAAAATGGAACGGCGACCACGTAGGCCAGAGCGTAGCCAGGTTCCACGAGAAGTGCGAAGGAAAGCGTTCAGCGGTCGTCGCGGCGAGAAAGCTTCTCGCCGAACATGCCGGTGAATTCGCGGAAAATATGACTGTGGAGGCCGAAGTGCTGACTGACCTTGAATGGCAGGGCAGGCTCCCTGAAGTGGAAGATTGAGGGTCGCGCCATGGCGGGCTACTTGATTTCGGTGTCGCAGATGCGTGGCCAAAGACCGACACATGCTGCCAGGCATATGCATCTGCGGACGGGTTTGACTTTTGATATTGGGAGGCAGGAAGGCCGCTTGCTGTACAGACGAGCTTATCGGCGAGGTCGAGAATCCTAGTACCGGTCAATGGTAGTGCATCCACAGCAGTCTGATTTCGACAGCCGTCGTCGAGCCGGAGTGCGCACCGCCCTGTGCGGTGAGGCCTCCGTAAGGTCTGGGTATCTGAATGCCGTGTTAGCGCGGGCGCGCCAAACCTTGGCTCGCGCCGGTCAAGGCAGTTAATCAAAAAAATGGGACATCCGGGGTTCGCAGGCATACAGTGTGCCATCGACGGCAACTCTAAGGGCGTCCGTCGGCTGTGAGCGATCAACATGCTTCCGCCCCAATAGGGAGAGGGAGCTATGACAGACTCCAGTTCACAAACTCACACTGCCGCGCAACGCGACACCCGCCAAAATTCCATCTATCGCAATTCGCTGCTGCTTCGAATGTGCTCGGCAGATTTGGCATTGCTGCAACCTCACTTGGAAAGCGTCTCCCTTGGACTGAAGACGCATCTCGAAGTGGCGGGGTCACCAATCAGAACCGTGTACTTCTTCGAGAGCGGTCTCGGGTCAGTGGTGGGCGAACTGCGGCCTGGTATTGAAGCTGAGATCGGAATCATTGGTTGTGAGGGCATGACCGGCTCAGCGCTTATCATGGGCGATGACCGATCAACGCACGATTGTTACGTGCAATTAGAAGCTCGCGCCTTTGTTATCGACGCGGGCCTCTTCACCAAGGCGCTTTTGACAAGCCCAACCCTGCGAACTTTTCTGCTCCGCTACGTTCACTACTTTCACCTCCAGGCAAGCTTCACCGCGCTCAGCAATGCCCGGATGAACATCGTCGATAGGCTCTCAAGATGGCTGGTGATGTGTGATGATCGCGTCGACGGAAACCGCTTGGCGATTACGCACGAGTTCTTATCAGTCATGCTCGGTGTCAGGCGGCCCGGCGTCACCATAGCGCTGCAAATGTTAGAGGGGCAAGGTCTGATACGATCGATGCGAGGAGAGGTCGTTATCCTTGATCGCACGCGTCTGATTGCGCTGGCTGACGGGTCGTATGGCAGGGCTGAAGCCGAATACGCTCGGCTAATCAGCCAACTGCCTTGGCCGCAGGCGCCTGATCGCCAATGAATGTGCTCGAACAGGGAGATGGCCGATCTCCTGCATTGAGGCCATGTCCGGGTAAGCCGCCTAAACAGAGCCTTCACCGCCGACGTTGCCGAGCATCAGATCCAAGACGAAGCTGTCATGCCGGCACCGCTGCATGCGCCGCCCCAGGGAAACCGCCCCTCGCATCCATTCAGGATTCCGAAGCACGATACGGCTGTGCACCACCTTCCGGCCACTGCAAAGGGGACCCGAGATGACTCGGTCCGTAAAGGAGGTTTTCGAAGAGCATCTGAGGCGATATCGAGGAGGATCTTGGGGCGCACTGCCGTCTAACCTCGATTAAGCAGGCATTCATGCGCTGGTTGGAGCAATGGCGAGACTCATTGCACCAGCCCAGTTCAAGGCATGTGCGGACAACCGCTTTGGGCGCCGAACAGATCGATTGGCGGCATAGCCTTATCTTGCCTCACGGGAAGGCTGTTTCGGGACTTTTCGAAATCAGGCCATGGAAGCGGCGGCGTGATCGAGGAGAAACCCCGAAGCCAACTTCCATCATCAGCCGTGGCCTGTGCGCCGGCACGGTGCCCATATGGAACCCAACGGATCCTCGACGAAACCGAAAACGGCCTCGCCGGTCAGCGTGACCGGGCTCTGCTTGCCGTACACGTCCAGAATCTCTTGCGCGGGATGGCTAACGACAAGCGTAAGTTGGTGCTTGAGGGCGCGGCGATCATGGCTTCCGCGGACATAGACATGCGGGCCGGTCCCCTCGTCGACGGGCACCAGATAGAAAAAGAACGCCTTCAGCATCCGCCAGTCGTCCAGATCGAAGTGGTATTTGCCGAGCGAAGCCAGGTTCTTGTCGGCGTCCGACGCCTGGCCGGTCGGGAAGCTCCACCAGACGCGCGTTGTGGTCAGCGTCGCCTGGCCGCCGAGATAGTGCGCGGCAATATCCATGAGCAGCGGATCGTTTTGGATGGCAACGGCCGAGTTACAGCCCAGAATGCGCTCGAAATGATGACCGCTGAGCAACGGACGGCCAAACCGCGCCTCAGCCTCCGCATGCTCCGCCGGCATGAATTCGAGTCGGCGATCGAAATTGCCGAAACAAGGTGTGCACCTGGCGAATGCGGCTACATCTTCAGCCACCATTGTTGGCAGGACGAGGCCGGGAAAAAGCCCATCCATCCGCAGCGCGTCGACAACGTCCTGGCAATTGATACCGGCAAACATCGTGTCCTGGGCTCTTTGCGACCTTCGGACCGGCTTTGCACCACGCCAGTGCATTCTCCGTGCCGGCATGGTGCGCGCCAACATGAACATGGGCAGCCACGCCGGGTTCTCGCGAATATCCGACAGGTAGGTCGGAATGCGTACGGCTATGCGACGCAGCATGCTGCCGTTTCGCGCGATCGTCTCAAGGCTTGCCGCGCCGGCTTTGTCGGGGTTCATAACGGTCATCGGGATCCTCAAGGCATGAATGCACTCATCGACGAAGGTTGGGTCCCAGTGCTTCGCCGCGGAAGAACTAGGCGCTTGCCACGTTTTGTGCAACGCACAATTGCACTCAGAAATGGAGGTTGCGCGTTCGAATAAGACAATCGCAACCACCCCAATTACCTCAGGAACTGTCTGTAGCCGCCGCCCATCAGGTAGCGGCCACGCTGGATGGCGCGACGTACCTGATCGCGAAGATGGCCACCTGGATGACGCCAATCTTCTTCGACGCGGCCTGTCCCGAACAAGGCAATGGCGACCTCCTGATGAGATGCTCCGGCAAGCGAGCCATCCAAAGCCTGGAGTACGATACGCAGACGCGCTCCGCGGTGTTCCGGCGGAAAGCAAGCAGCTGACAGGCGGGCGCAACCATTGACGTGGTTCAAGAACTGAAGGGCAGCGACATGGAACTTGAGGTGCTGCGGCTGAACGATCGCGTCGACATATAGCCGCAACGGGCGGAGGACGGACGCACCGGAAACGGCGATCTGCAGACTCCGGCAGTTCTCCCTCAGCAGCACGTGCTGCACGCCCGCAGCTGTCAGCAGGATGTCCTTGCAGCATGAGAGCGAAGAAAGGTGAAGCGGTTCAAAATCGTGGTCGAGCCCAAGCGGCTCCGCGGCCGCTCGTAGAATACAGGCGCAATCGCGCGGATCCCAAAAGACCCTCGCCGATGTAGCGTCCGAAAGTGGCGCGTCGGCGAAAAAGAAGGCTCCATTGTCTTAGGAGAGCTGATCCTGTCGTCAACTCGATTATCTGCATGTCGCCTTGGGGTCCGACAATGCAGGCGGACGGTGCCATTTTGGCGTGGTCGCGCTGGAATTGTGGATTGCGCCGAAGAAACTCCCAGGCCCAGCCAGTGCGTGGCAATCGTCTGGCATAGTGGTAAGCGTCGTGGCGACGCCAGTCCGGCCAGCATACAAGGCCGACCGTCGCTTCCTTGGACAGACCAGCATCCTTCATGGCTCAGGTGTCCACTATGGCGCTATGCCGACGGGCCTAGAACCGGTTGCCACAGTACCGGTCCAATCAGACGTCCCCTGCTGCGGATGCGCAAAAGGCTCGCGTGGGAAATCTCGAGAAACCCAGCCACCGCCTCCGTTTTGCCGACGCATTTGGGTTCTCCGATGCGCGACAATGGCCACGTAGCCAGGCGGAGGATCCGCTCCATGCGCGTATCCGTCACCGTTACTATCCGGGTCAGATCCTTGGCCAAGCCGAACTCGATCATGCCCGCGAAGAGCTCGTAGGTCGCCTGGGCCAGCCCGCCCGCAGCCTTGGGCGCCGACGGAGGAAGATCGAGCGCGAAACGACTGCTCTCCCATATGTCGGTGGTCGAGGGCACGACGTCAGCACCCAGCAGCACCGGGAAGGTGTCGCGCAACATTGTGGGTCCGGTGCTGGGCAGAAGACGCACGCAACCGCGAATTCGCCAGTCCGATCCTTTGAGGAGCAGATAGACGGGCTTCAGAGCATCAAACGAATCGGATTCCATCTGGTCTTCGGTATCAACTTCCCAATCGAGCCTTTCCTTGAACACCCGAAACCTGAGCCCGTGCATCTCTTTGAGTTCGCCTGCAAACTCGTTGTAAAAGTCTGGTGTTATCAGTTGCATCATGGTCGCCTCCATGTGGGATGTGTTCCCGCCATCGAAGGGCAAAGCTGACAGCGATGCAGCCTGTAGAGGTTTACAGGTATCGTGGCTGAAGAATCAGGATCTCGTCTGGCCGGAGGCAGCCATGCGTGCAACGGCCTGGTTGATCGTTCGAACGCCAAACTTTGCCTTGGCGTTTTCCAAGTGAAAAGTCACGGTGCGCTTTGAGACGCCGAGAAGCTGGCTGATATCCCAAGCCGACTTGCCGCGCGCCGCCCATTTCAGGCACTCGAACTCCCGCGGGGTGAGCGTTACACCATCCACCACGCGATCATCGGCGAGCCTGCGCCGGACGTGGATATGAAAGTTGATGGCCACCAGCTGCAATGCTTTTTCGTAACGTGCCAGTGACCGCAACAGAAGCGGACGGGACTCGTCGGAAGCAAAGGTCAAGGCAGCAAACCGGCCGAGATGATCATGCATGGACATCGTCAGGCCGCCGCAGATGCCAAACTCAGCCGCACTCTCCAGAATTTGTTGCTGCGAATTCGGCAGACAGTGCCGAGCGCGATCCACACCCCAATCGAATGTATCCCAGCCTTGCAGCCCGCGCAGGATGACAGGATCGAGACTATGGTACCGCTGTTGCAGATAACGTGATGTCCAGGATGAAGGATAGTTTGAAATCAATTGGGGGGCGTCGCCGGAGGCCGACGGGTAAGTGAAATAGGCGAATAGCGGGAAGTCGAAGCCGGCTGCAGCGGAGGCCATTGCCTCACAGAGATCGGCAGCATCAACACTTGCAGACAGTTGCTCGACGAAGTTCTCAAACACGCGATGCATTTGCCCTGTGCGTAACCTCCGTTCGCTCAATGCCAGGCAGAGACCTTGTTTTAAACGATCCCGGACGGATACAGCGCGTGCCGAGAACGTGGCTAATCTGTTGAACCAATCCGAAATAGTCTGACGTTGTCTATGAGGCGTGTGCCGCCGAGCCAGGCCGCGACAAGCAACCGTGCCGGTCGATCAAGGCTTGTCATCGGGTGCAGATCTGCCTCCTCGCGAAGTTCCAGGTATTCGACCTCGCGATAGCCTGCAGCCAGAATTGCTGCGCGAGATTCTGCAAGCGTTGGCAGGACGGGTGAGCCGCGCCCAAGCCACTCAGCCGTCTTGAGCAGGACCGATGATAGCTTGGGAGCAACAGCGCGTTGCGCTGGCGAGAGCCGCACATTGCGCGATGATAGCGCAAGACCGTCGGCTTCACGGACTGTCGGACAGGCAACAATGGTGATTGGAATATCCAGATCCCGGGCCATGCGCCTGACCAGGTGAATTTGCTGAAAGTCCTTTTCGCCAAAGAAGCCGAAGTCAGCGCTGGTCTGCAGGAAGAGCTTGGCGACGACGGTCGCCACGCCATCGAAATGTCCCGGCCGGAAGGCACCGCACAGGCCCTCGCTGACACCGGACACCGAAACGGTGGTGGCGAAGCCCGCCGGATACATCTCCTCTGCATCTGGCGCATAAAGCAGGTGCGCGCCAAGCGGTGCCAGTTTGGCGGCATCCTCGTCCTCGGTGCGCGGATACGCGGCAAGATCGGCCTGGCTGTTGAATTGCTTCGGGTTTACGAAGAGCGTCACGATCACACGGTCTGCCTTCTCGAGTGCAGCGCGCACCAGGCTGAGATGGCCCTCATGCAGGACGCCCATCGTTGGCACCACGGCAATCCTCACGCCCTCGCGGCGCCATGCGGCGACGATTTCGCGAAGCTGGTCAGCGCTCCTGACGATCGGCACGCTCACGCTGCTTCTCCGCTTTTGGTGGCTTGCGTGTCGGCGGGCGTGGGCGCATCGGCAAACACGTGCTCGGCGGCCGGAAACTGGCGCTCCTTCACCTCGTGCGCATAGGAAGCGATCGCAGCCGCAGCCGCCTCCCCCAGTTCAGCATAGCGCTTGACGAATTTGGGTCGGAAGTCGCCGAAGAGGCCCAGCATGTCGTCGACGACGAGAATCTGGCCGTCACAGGCTGCCGAGGCACCGATGCCAATGGTCGGGGCCGCCACCTCCCCCGTGATCCGGCGGGCGAGCGCCTCAGGAACCTTCTCCAGGACGACCGCAAAGGCGCCCGCTTCGCTCACGGCAAGTGCGTCGCGCCTGATGCGCTCGGCATCCCCGCCCCTGCCCTGCACGCGGTAGCCACCGATGGCGTTGATGGCCTGCGGCGTCAAGCCGACATGAGCCATGACCGGCACGCCGCGTGCGGCGAGGAAGCCGATCGTCTCTGCCATCGTTTCGCCGCCTTCGAGCTTGACGGCCGTGCAGCCGGTCTCCGCCATGACGCGCGCAGCATTTCGGAAAGCCTGCTCTGGGCTTTCCTCGTAGGAACCGAACGGCAGGTCGACGACCATCAGCGCCTGCTTGATGCCACGGCGCACCGCCTGGCCGTGCGTGATCATCATCTCCAGCGTGACACCGAGCGTCGAGGGCAGGCCGTGGAGAACCATGCCGACGCTGTCGCCGACGAGCACCACATCACAATGGGGATCGACAAGCCGGGCGACTGGGGTGGTGTAGGCGGTAAGGCAGACGAGCGGCGTCCCACCTTTGCGCGAACGAATATCCGGCGGTGTGATCGCCTTGGTATCACCAAACGCGCTCAATGGATCCTCCTTCCCCTACGTTACCGCGGGTGTCGCCTTTCGCACATTTTTGTGCAGGTGCGAAGAGCTAAAAAATGGCCGTGCAGCTGTGGGGTGTTGACGTGCCGACAGGCGCGCTTACACTAAATCGATTAAGGTGCCCCCCCGAGCTGGCAGACCAATTCGCGAACATGGACGATCAGGCAATACGACTCAGGAAAGACAGAGCCGCCGTGAATGCCGACGACGTCAAAGTGGACCTGATCGCCTTTGTGGTCGCCGTAAACGACAGTGAACCCTGTGTGCTCACCATCGGCCAGGCGGACACCTTGCCCTCCGGTCCCTTTGCGCTTGAGCACCGATCGCTGCAATCCGGCTTGAGGGGGTGGGTCGAGCAGCAGACCGGCCATCGGCTGGGGTACATTGAGCAACTCTACACGTTCGCTGATCGGGATCGCATCGGCGCCGAGCGCCAGCAGCGCGTCATCTCCATCAGCTATCTTGCATTGACCCGCAAGGAACAGGCAGCGGGCCCGCCCAAGTGCGGATGGCAGAGTTGGTATGAATATTTTCCATGGGAGGACCATCGCTCCGGCACGCCTCCGGTCGTGCTGGATGTTCTGCGACCACGCCTGATTGAATGGGCAAACGGCGTCCGCGATGCGGCCACGCGACGTGAACGCTGGCAGCGGGCGACGATAGCCTTTGGCTTCGACGACCGCCTTTGGAACGAGGAACTCACGCTGCAACGCTATGAGTTGGTTTACGAAGCAGGCTTGGTCCAAGAGGCCGTAAGAGGGCGGGACGGGGCGCCCCCTCCGCTGGTGCCCAGCAAGTCCATGGTCGCCGATCATCGCCGCATCGTGGCGACCGGCATTGCGCGGCTGCGCTCCAAGATCAAATACCGGCCGGTCGTCTTTGAGCTGATGCCGACGGTCTTCACGCTTTTGCAGCTGCAGCGAACCGTGGAGGCGCTCGCCGGCAGGCTCATCCACAAGCCGAACTTTCGCCGACTGATCGAACAGCAGGAACTGGTCGAGGAGACCGGAGAGGCCACCACTGAGACCGGCGGCCGGCCAGCGAAGCTTTTCCGTTTCCGCCACGCCGTTCTCGACGATAGGCTCATCGCCGGGACAAAATTGCCGCTGGCGCGGGGTTGACATCCCTTATACTCACAGCAAGTATATGCTGGTTATTTTCAATTAGAGTATAAGCGGGAGGGGGTTGATGAGCGCCATGCTGCCTGCGGCCGCGTTGCTCTACGAGCGCGTCCGGCGAGTGATCCCGCCGATCGAATGGCCGGCTTTCGTCGACGATATCGAGGCGATCCTTGCACTGAAGCGCGAGCGCAACGCCATCATCCTGGCGCACAACTATCAGACGCCCGAGATTTTCCATTGCGTGGCCGACATCGTCGGCGACAGCTTGGCATTAGCCCGCACGGCTGCGACGATCGAGGCGCAAGTCATCGTGCTGGCCGGCGTCCATTTCATGGCCGAAACGGCCAAGCTCCTTAATCCGGACAAGACCGTGCTCATTCCGGATCTCAGCGCCGGTTGCTCGTTGGCGGAATCAATCACGGCAGAAGACGTGCGCTTGATGCGCCAGCGTTATCCCGGCGTTCCGATCATTACTTATGTAAACACGTCGGCCGAAGTGAAAGCCGAGTCGGATATCTGCTGTACATCCGGCAACGCCAAGGCGGTCGTCGAATCCCTGGGGGTTCTCCGGGTGATCATGCTGCCGGACGAATATCTGGCCCAGAATATCGCCGCCCAGACCGATGTGCAGATCATCGCCTGGAAAGGGCATTGCGAGGTGCATGAGCGCTTTACACCGGCCGACATCCGCGAGTTGCGCGAAAGCCATCCCGGCGTGGTCGTGCTCGCCCATCCCGAATGCCCGCCCGGCGTCGTGGCTGAAGCAGATTTTTCCGGCTCGACGGCTGCCATGTCCGACTATGTCGACAGGCAAAGGCCGCCACGTGTCGTGCTAATGACGGAATGCTCGATGAGCGACAACGTCGCGTTAGCGCACCCAGAGGTCGAGTTCATCCGGCCCTGCAATTTGTGCCCGCACATGAAGCGGATCACGCTTGCCAACATCCGCACGGCGCTCGAGCAGAACCACCATGTCGTAACCATCGAACCCGGGATCGCCGGGCGCGCGCGGCTTGCGGTCGAACGGATGCTGGCAGTTTGAGCGCCGACCTCCGCAGCTTCTTCGGGCGTCCCATCATCATCGGCGGCGGCATCGCCGGACTGATGACCGCGCTTCAACTGTCGCCGGAGCCGGTGCTTCTTCTGTCAAGGTCGCTGCTGGGAGCTGACAATTCGAGCACCTGGGCACAGGGGGGTCTGGCTGCAAGTTTCGGCGAAGACGACGATCCGGCAATGCACCTGGCCGATACGCTTGCTGCCGGGGATGGTCTCTGCGACAGAGACGTGGCGAGCCGCATCCTCCAAGCCGCGCCCAAGGCGATAGAGGGGCTTGCGGCCTTTGGGGTTCCCTTTGACCGCACGCCGAAAGGATCACTGTGCCTCGGATTGGAGGCCGCACACAGCCGACGTCGCATCGTTCATGCGCATGGGGACGGCACCGGGCGTGAGATCATGCGTGCCCTGATCGCGGCTGTGCGTTCCACTCCGTCGATAGTTGTCGTGGAGGGCGTGGAAGCGCGCCGGCTGGCCGTGCGAGAGAATGCGATCCGGGGCGTCTGGGCGAGCTGTTCGATCGGACCTTTCTTCTTCGGCTCACGGCGGGTCGTCCTCGCCACCGGTGGCATCGGGGGACTGTTTCTCGACACCACGAACCCTTGGGGAAGTTGCGGACAAGGCCTTGCACTTGCGGCCCGCGCTGGAGCTGTCCTAGCCGACCTCGAATTCATCCAGTTCCACCCGACCGCGCTTGACGGCCCGGAACGCCCTATGGCGCTGGTGAGCGAGGCTGTCCGAGGCGAAGGTGCTGCCCTGATCGATGAAACCGGCCAGGCTTTTCTCCAGAGCGTGCCAGGGGCGGAACTTGCGCCTCGCGATGTCTTGGCCCGGGCCGTGTGGAACCATCTTGCGGACGGCCACCGTGTTTTTCTCGACGCCCGACAACGGCCTGGCCCGGCATTCGCTCGACATTTCCCGACAATCGCATCAGCCTGTCGTGGAGCGGGCATCAATCCCGCCCGCGATCTCATCCCCATTCGGCCGGCCCAACACTACCACATGGGTGGCGTTGCAGTGGACAGCTCCGGCAGAACCTCCGTCAAGGGGCTGTGGGCCTGCGGCGAAGTCGCTTCGACAGGACTGCATGGCGCCAACAGGCTCGCCAGCAATTCCTTGACAGAAGCCATCGTGTGCGCCCGCTGGGTCGCTGAAAGTGTCGCCGGGACGCCTGCGCGCAGAACAAGGCCTGCGTTTGCCAACGTTTACCCACCGCCCGCTCCGATACCCGTGCGTGTTTTCCTGTCGCGCGCACTCGGCATCGTCCGGGACGGTGAAGGGTTGAAAGCAGCCGCGCGTGCCTTATTGCCGCTCGCCGAAAGCAAGGATGCGGTCTCGGATCCGGCGGCTGTCGGGCTAATGATCGCGGTTGCCGCCTTGTTGCGCGAAGAAAGCCGCGGCGCTCATTACCGGACAGATTTTCCTCATCATGCGACTGCCGCCCGACGGTCCGAAATCACGCTCGAAGCCGCCTTGGGCGCTGCGCGCGAACTCGGACACTCGCCAAAGTTGGAAGGGGCAAAGTGATGAGGCTCTCACCGCTTCCCACGGTCATGCTTGAGCCGCTTGTACGGGCATCGCTTCTTGAAGACCTTGGCAGAGCCGGCGACTTGACCACGCAGGCCATCGTCCCGAAGGAATACCAAGCGGGAACCGTGTTGGTGGCGCGACAGTCCGGAGTTGTCGCCGGCCTCGATCTGGCGATGCTCGCTTTCCACTTGATTGATCCTGCTGTCGAAATCTCGGTGGAGCGCGCAGACGGCTGCAATGTCGTGGATGGAGAGATCATTGCATCAGTGGTTGGCCCGGCCCGGGCCATTCTCACAGCCGAAAGGACGGCACTCAATTATTTGTGCCATCTGAGCGGCATCGCCACGGCAACGGCATCGATCGTCGCTGCGGTTCGTGGGTATGGCGCGAAGATCGTCTGCACCCGCAAGACGACGCCCGGATTGCGGGCAGTCGAAAAGTATGCCGTGCGCGCAGGTGGCGGGTCCAATCACCGCTTCGGTCTGGACGATGCAATTTTGATCAAGGACAACCACATCGCCATCGCAGGCGGCGTCCGCCCAGCACTCGAGCGAGCACGAAGAGCGGCCGGTCATCTCGTCAAGATCGAAGTCGAGGTCGATACTCTGGCCCAGTTGGAGGAGGTACTTGGCTTCGCTCCCGATGCGGTTCTGCTCGACAACATGTCCCTCCCCGATCTTCGCCGCGCCGTCGCAATGGTCGGTGGCCGCGCTATCACCGAGGCTTCTGGCGGGATCACGTCCCATACAGCGCGGGCGGTTGCCGCGACCGGCGTTGATCTGATTTCGGTCGGCCGACTCATCCACAGCGCGCCGATCCTGGATATCGGCCTCGACCATCGGGGCTCATGATTGTCTGAGTCAGGATTGGGTCAACTGTCCTCTCCGATCGTCAACAGTCAGATAGCAAAGACCCCGCAAGACAGACCGGAGGAACAGCATGGACATGCAAACGGCAAGTTCAACGCAGACATCGCCACAGGCTCAATCCCCTGACCCCGGAGCGTGGACCCTGGAGAAGGCTCAGGCACTTTACCATGCCCCCTTCAACAATCTCCTCTTCCTGGCGCAAACGGTGCACCGCCAGAATTTCGATCCAAACAAGGTCCAGCTCAGCCGGCTGCTCAGCATCAAGACGGGAGGATGCCCGGAGGATTGTGGCTATTGCAGCCAGTCGGCGCGTCACGAAACCGGCCTGAAGGCGTCGAAGCTGATGGAGGTCCGGCGCGTCATCGCCGAGGCGACCAAGGCGCGTGATGCCGGCGCCACGCGTTATTGCATGGGCGCGGCCTGGCGAAACCCCAAGGCGCGCGACATGGATGCGGTGGTGGCGATGGTCGAAGGCGTCAAGGCGCTGGGCATGGAGACCTGCATGACGCTCGGCATGCTCGATCTTGAGCAAGCCGCTCGACTGAAGCAGGCGGGCCTCGACTACTACAACCACAACATCGATACGTCGGAACGCTACTACAGCGAGATCATCAGCACGCGCGGCTATGCCGAGCGGCTCGACACGCTTGAGCAGGTTCGTCGATCCGGCATCAAGGTCTGCTGCGGCGGTATTGTCGGCATGGGCGAAGATCCGGTGGACCGGATCGACATGCTGGTGACGCTGGCGAACCTACCCGAGCCGCCGGAAAGCGTCCCGATCAACATGCTGATCCCGATCGCCGGCACCCCGCTTGCCGAAGCCAAGCCCATCGAGCCGATCGAATTCGTGCGCGTGATCGCCCTGGCGCGCATCATGATGCCGAAATCGCATGTGCGTCTTTCCGCCGGCCGCACCGCCATGACCGACGAGATGCAGGCGCTGTGCTTTTTTGCCGGTGCCAACTCGATTTTCGTCGGCGACACGCTGCTGACGGCGGACAATCCCGGTGAGGACAAGGATAGCCTTCTGTTCCGCCGTCTCGGCATTGAGCCGATGGAACTCGAGGCGCAATGAACGGGGCACCGCTTGCCCGCTATGACGCGACCTTGCAGGGACTGGCCTGCAAGGACCGGCTGCGGACGCTTGCGCCGCGCGCAGGTCTCGATTTCTCGTCGAACGACTATCTCGGGCTGGCCTCGTCCAGGAGACTTGGCGATGCTGTTGTGGCGGCGATTGCGCGGGGCACGCCGGTTGGCGCCACCGGGTCGCGGCTGTTGCGCGGCAATGCACCGGAACACGAGCAGCTCGAGGCAGACGCGGCGGCATTCTTTGGAGCCGACCGCGCGCTGTTCTTCGGCAGCGGCTACATCGCCAACTTCGCTCTGCTGAGCGCCCTGCCGCGGAAGGGCGATCTTTTGGTTCTCGATGAGCTCGCCCATGCCAGCATGCATGAGGGTGCGCAGGCCGGGCGCGCACAGTTCGTGCTGGCCGCGCACAACGATGCCACCGCTGTTGAGGATGCGATCACACGTTGGCGCGCCGCAGGCGGCATGGGATGCGTCTGGATCGCGGTGGAGAGCCTTTACAGCATGGATGGCGACTGCGCGCCTTTGGAGAGCCTGGTCGCGCTTGCCGATCGGCACGGCGCATTCATCGTCATTGACGAGGCGCATTCGACCGGCGTCTGGGGACCGGACGGCCGGGGGCTTGCCGCCGCTTTCGAGGGCCGCGACAACATCGTCGCGCTCCACACCTGCGGCAAGGCGCTCGGCGCATCTGGTGGGCTCGTGACCGGGCCGAGGACACTGTGCGAGTATCTGATCAACCGTTGCCGGCCATTCATCTACGCCACCGCGCCATCGCCGCTGATGGCAGTGGCAGTGCGCGAAGCACTCGCAATGCTCGCCGACGAGCCTATGCGGCGTGTTCAGCTGCATGAACGCGTTGCCCTCGCCGGCCGCCAGCTGGCCGAGCGCTGCGGCGTGATACCCAGCGGCTCGCAGATCCAGCCCCTCGTAATCGGCGATATCAGGCGCACCATGGCAGTGGCGGCGCGCCTGCAGGCCCGCGGCTTCGACATACGCGGTATTCGTCCTCCGACCGTGCGCACGTCGCGGCTGCGCATCTCACTGACGCTCAATATCGGCGAAGCCGACATTTCCGCCATGGTCGAGGCGCTGGTCGAGGTGTTGGCCCAAACATCACCGGAGGCGGTATGACCCAACGCATCGTCATCACCGGAACCGACACGGGAGTTGGCAAGACCGTGTTTGCGGCTGGGCTCGCCGGTTTGCTCGACGGCTTTTACTGGAAACCGGTGCAATCGGGCCTCGACGGCGAGACCGACAGCGAGGTGGTCGCGCGGCTTGCCGGCTTGCCCTCAGAGCGCGTGCTGCCGGAAGCCTACCGCTTGCGGAGCCCGCTGTCGCCGCATCGTTCGGCCGAGATCGACGGCGTGGCGATCAAGGCTGCCGATCTTGCTTTTCCCGTCCTACCGACGCCGCTCGTCATCGAAGGCTCCGGCGGCCTGATGGTGCCGCTTAACCGGCGCACAAGGCTCATCGACATCTTCGCTGAATGGCGGCTGCCCGTTATTCTGTGCGCCCGCACCACGCTCGGCACCATCAACCACACCTTGCTCTCGATCGAGGCGCTCCGCGCCCGATCCATCCCGTTGGCCGGCATCGCTTTCATCGGCGATGAGATGGCCGATACGCAACGGACCATCGTGGAATTCAGCGGTGCGCCGCAGCTCGGCAGGCTGCCGCACCTCGATCTGCTGACCGGCAAGACACTGAGGGACGCAATGATTGCCGGCTTCGCCTTCGCCTCGATTACTGGAGGTGACTGATGTCGCAGTCTCATGTGTGGCATCCCTTCACCCAGCACGCGCTCGAGCCTGCGATCCCAGAAATCGTCCGGACTGAAGGCGCCTATCTCCGCAGGGCCGACGGCGCCCGCATCCTGGACGCCATCTCCTCCTGGTGGGTCGTCACACATGGCCACCGCCATCCCCGCATCATGAAGGCAATCGAGACAACCGCGTCGAGCCTCGACCAGATTATCTTTGCGGGCTTCACGCACGAGCCGGCAGAGCGCTTGGCCAAGGCGCTTGTCGGCCTCGCTCCCGCTGGACTCGACTGGGTGTTCTATTCCGACAGTGGCTCGACCTCGGTCGAAGTAGCGCTGAAGATGGCGCTCGGTTATTTCCGCAACATCGGCGCCCCACGCTCGCGCATCGTCGTCATGGATCACAGCTATCATGGCGACACGATCGGCACGATGAGCGTCGGTGCGCGTGGCGTGTTCAACGCCGCCTACGAACCCTTGCTGTTCGAGGTCGCCACCATCCCCTTTCCGGCAGCGGGGCGCGAGCAAGAGACGCTGGATCGTTTTGAGGCTGTGACCCGCGATCGACGAGCCGCAGCCTTAATCGTCGAGCCGCTGGTGCTGGGCGCCGGCGGCATGCTGATGTATCCGGCTTCAGTTCTGGCCGAATTGAAGAAGATCACTGAGGCCTCCGGCACGCTGCTGATCGCCGACGAAGTGATGACCGGCTGGGGGCGGACCGGAACCATGTTCGCCTGCGAGCAGGCATCGATCTCTCCAGATATCCTGTGCACCTCGAAAGGCCTGACCGGCGGCGCCATCCCGCTGGCCGTAACGCTTGCCACCGATGCCATCTTCCAGGCTCATTATTCCGAGGACCGGAAGAAGACATTTTTCCATTCGAGCTCCTACACTGCCAACCCGATTGCCTGCGCGGCAGCACTTGCCAATGTCGAGATCTGGCGGGACGAGCCGGTGGCCGAGCGCATTGCGGCCTTGAGCGCAATGCAGGCCACCGGGCTTCGACGCTTTCGCGACAACAGCTTCTTCACCGACTGCCGGGCGACCGGCACGATCGCGGCGCTCGACCTGCGAACCGGTTCCGCAGGTTATCTCGCCGAGATCGGACCGAAACTGCGCGCTTTCTTCCTCGAGCGAGGGCTACTTGTGCGCCCGCTCGGCAATGTCCTCTACCTTCTGCCACCCTATTGCATCACCGGCGACGAGCTCGAGCGACTCTATGACGCCATTGAGGAGGCGGGCGAACGCTTCGGGTCCAGGCCATGAGCAAGTCGTCGCGCATTCTCGGGTTTGGCCATCATGCGCCTGGGCGAAAGGTGGCGAATGCCGAAATCGAGAGCAATCTCGGTCTTGATCCAGGCTGGATCGAAAGGCGTACCGGGATACGGTCGCGCTTCTGGGCAACCGACGAAGACACGCTGTCTGGTCTTGCTGCGCAGGCCGGCGACATGGCGCTGGCGAACGCCGGTATTGCGCGCCACGACATCGGTCTGCTGTTGCTTGCCACCTCGACGCCCGACCATCTTCTGCCGCCGAGCGCGCCGCTGGTCGCACACAAGCTTGGCCTTGGCAGCGCAGGCGCGGTGGATCTGACAGGCGCCTGCGCCGGCTTCATCTATGCGCTGATGTTTGCGGACGGATTTACCCGCCTGCACGGCAAAGCGAGCCTTGTTATCGCCGCCAATATCCTCAGCCGCCGCATCAATCCAGCCGAGCGCGCAAGCTCGGTCCTGTTTGCCGATGCCGCCGCCGCCCTGGTGATCGGTCAGTGCGATGATGCTGATCGGGGCATTCTCGGTGCCTCGGTGGCTTCGGACGGCTCGCGATACGGGCTGATCCAGATTCCCGCAGGAGGAAGCAACAAGCCGTTCCACGGTGACCTCGATCTCGCGCAAACCCGAATGAGGATGACGGACGGCCGCGAAGTGTTCGCAAAGGCCGTCGAGATGATGACCAATTGCTCAATAAGCGCGCTAGCCGCTGCCGGAGTGCGGCCACACGATCTCGGCCGGTTCGTGCCCCATCAGGCCAATACTCGGATTTTCGACGCGGTCGGGAGGAACCTCGGCATCGCGGACCAAGCAATTGTCAAGACGATTGCCGAATACGGCAACTCTTCGGCCGCGACGATCCCGCTGTCGCTCTCGCTCGCCAACCAGACGGAGCCATTCCAGCCTGGAGAGAAAATCCTTCTGTCGGCGGCGGGTGCGGGTCTCAGCGGCGGCGCTCTCGTGGTTGGAATCTAGCCGGCCGGCTCACGCGCGCAGGACTGGTCATGAATGGGAATAGGGCAACAGAACCAATGCCAAAATGGCCTTCTGAAGCTCGACATGACCGAGCTGACGCAGCACGACCCCGTGCGAGCCTCTGGATGAGATCAAATGCATCACCTGTTGCATCATTCGTGCCATCTGAATAAAGCTCAAATACAAAGGGTGAGCCGCCCCATGTATGTCTGATACCCGACATTGTTCACATAAAAGGCTCGATGCTTACACGCTCTTTGCTCTCTTCTCTTTGCTGTCTGCTCTTTTCTCTTTGCTCTTTGCTCTTTCGTCTTGACTAGCAGGAGCATGCGGCTTATCTCATTGCCGCGTTAGCACTCGCTTCCGCTGAGTGCTAAGCACGCTCCGGCAACGGAGAACCGTTCAACATCCGCACCAAGGACATCCAAAAATGGCAAAGTCGAATTTCCGGCCGCTGCATGACCGCGTGGTCGTTCGCCGGGTCGAATCCGAATCCAAGACCGCCGGCGGGATCATCATCCCGGATACGGCGAAGGAAAAGCCGCAGGAAGGCGAGATCATCGCCGTCGGCTCCGGCGCTCGTGACGAAGCTGGCAAGCTGGTCCCGCTGGACGTCAAGGCCGGCGACCGCATCCTGTTCGGCAAGTGGTCGGGTACCGAAGTCAAGCTCAATGGCGAAGACCTTCTGATCATGAAGGAATC
>NZ_JAMYSF010000030.1:0-88558 GCF_040321775.1 Mesorhizobium sp. M0243
CATCAGATGCTGGCCTCCAATCCAGCCAGCATCTTGAATCACAAACATCCGGCTTTGGGAATCCTACGATTCTCTCAAAATAGGAATCGCTCTAGCGCGCCGTAACTCTTGTCTATGCAGCTGTCGCCAAAGGCTTGGCGCGATCAACCCGCGCCCGCTCGTCGGGCGAGTTCATGACCTGCCAAAGATCGCTGCGGCGCTGTACGTTCAACCAGAAATCCGGGCTGTTGCCGAACACCCGTGCCAGAATGAGCGCGGTCGCCGCCGTCACGTTGCGGCGGTCGTTGCACAATTCGTTCACATGTTTGCGCTGGACCCCCATCGCCTCGGCCAAAGCCGCCTGCGTAAGGCCAAGCGGTTGCATGAATTCTTCCGTGAGAATTTCGCCAACCGTTGCTGGCTTGCGTGCGGTCATCAACATGTTCTCACCTCATCTATAGCTGTGGTCGTCGAGATAGATGTCCGACGCCTCACCGCGGCCGCCGTCCCAGCGGAAGATCAGCCGCCATTGCTTGTTGACGCGTATTGAATGGAAGCCTTCGAGAATGCCACGCAGCTTCTCGAAATGATTGCTGGGCGGCACACGCAAATCCTGATCGATCATCGCGTCGTCAATCATCTGGAGCTTGCGGAACAAACGGCTTTCGAGATCGGACGGAATGTTGCGAGAATGGGTGTCTTCCACGAAGAAGGCCCGCAGCCATTCATCCCTGAAGCCGATGATCACCACATGCTTCATGCATGTGAGATAGTGTACCGCTCTCGGGGTCATAAGGCAACGTTTATCCAACGGATCGTGGCTGCTTCGCCTTTATGTGCCTTTCCCACGGCAATATTCAGGAAGTTATCTTGATAACCGCCAGCCAGGCATAGCCGCGATAAAGCGTGCGGAAACGGAAGCTTGCGCTGGTTCGCCGAGATTCCGATTCCAGCACTTCGCGCAACGATTCACGCGGCGCGACGTGGAATTTTTTCAGCCAGCCGCGCAGCAAGGTCCGGAACCAGCCGGGTAGGCCTTCCTGCTGGCCGAAATCGACGATGTGCAGCGAACCGTTCGGCGACAGGGCGGCAAGCGCTGCCGACACAGTTTTTTCCCAACCGGGGATCATCGACAGCGAATAGGACACGAAGACGCGATCGAAGCCGTTGCGCCCGAACAGCGCCTTGGCATCGAATCCCGTGGCGTCGCCCTGGGCGAGCGTGACACGATCGACCAGGCCCTCGCGGGCAATCGCGGCGCTGGCCGTCTCCAGCATTTCGGCTGAAATGTCGAGGCCGAAGAAGCCGGCGTCGGGGTAGCGACGCGCGGCCAGGATGATGTTGCGGCCGGTGCCGCAGCCGAGCTCCAGCACGGTGCCACCGACAGGCACGTCGAGCCCCGAGATCATTAGGTCGCGGCCGAGCAGGTAGTATTTGCGGGTCAGGTCGTAGATATGGCGCTGCCAGCGGTAGACGCGGTCCATCAGTTCGGCATGGTTGGCCTTGAATTCGGGGCTGGCCGGCAACTCGCTGGTGCTCATGCCGCACGCTTCACGTAGAGGTGGAAGCCGCCATAGATGGCCGAGCGGTCGCGGGCCAAAAATTCGCGCGAAGCCTGGTCCTGATAGTCCCACTGGTCGAGCAGCGAGCTGGAGACTCGGCCCGGCAACAGGCTGGGTTCGGCGGCGGTGCGGAAGATGACGCGGGCGTCGGCCGATGCGGTGCGGGTGATTTCCGCCCACAGCGCGTTGAGCTGATCGTCGGTCATCCAGTCCTGCGCATCGAGCAAGACGAAACGGTCGACCGCGCCGGCGTCCTTGCCGGTGAGAAATTCGATCAGATTGGCGTGGTGGATGGCGACGCGGTCGACATTGCCGCGGATGGTCTGGTAATTCTGTTTTTCGAGATAGGCGGGCAGGGCGGCCTCGCCGGGGTTCGGATAGCGCCGAGCGAAGGCCTGCCAGGCGAAGTAGTTGTTCTCCAGCGGAAAATCGCAAGCGAGCTTTTCCAGCCGGGCTTTCAGCACGCTGGCCATGGTGCCGTCGCCAGAAGTGATCAGCGAATCGTACTGCGCCGGTGGAATGCCGAGGCCGAACAGCGAAGCCTTGCGCGACGTCGCCCATTTCAAAAGCTTCTTGTCGAAGACCGGCGCCAGTTCCTCGTTGAAGAAGCGGCGCTGCTCGCCGATGTTGCGGGCCTGCATGATGCCGGCGGGGTCGACGCCGAAGAATTTTGCCGTGCGGTGGCCCATGGCGATGAACAGGCCGAGCAGGCCGGTCTGGTAGAAATTGCGGTCGAACACAGTGACGCGACGGCGGCCACGCCAGTTGCGGCGCTCCCAGTAGTGACGGCTTACCGGATCGAGATGCGGTGCGATGAAGCGGTCGTAGGCCGCCGAATTGTGGCTGGTGTCGGCGGCACCGAAGAAGCGGAACAGGTCGCCCTGTGAAGGCAAATGGCGCACCGCCTCCAGCTTCATGCGGTTCAGCGCGATGTGCGCGGCGTTGAGATCGACGGCGTCGACCCGGGCCGGCGAGCGCGTGAGGTAGGCCAGGATGTTGCAGCCGCCGGAGGCGATGGTGACGACGCGGTGGCCCTGGCCAAGCTGCATCGCCTCCATGTCGACATCGGGGTCCTCCCAGATCTGCGGATAGACGAGGCCGGAAAACAGGAAGGCGAACAGCCGCTCCGAAATGCCTGCCTTCGACAGCGGGCGGTTCTGGTAGACGGCCTTTCCAACTTCCTTGCCGCGGCGAAAAACCAGATCAGCGGAAACGTCCGTCATGGCAAGATGATTCCCCATTTGCTTTGCCGCAAGAGGGTAGCTCAGGGTCATGACAGGCCGGTGACAGCCTGTTGACGCATCTTTTCACGGCTTGCCAAATCCGCCCGGCGTCGGCGTCGTCAGGATGACGGCGTCGCCGGCCTGCAGCACTGTCTGGTCGCAGGCTTTCAGCATGTCGATCGTGCCATCCTTGCGGCGGACCTTGGTCGAGCCGACCTCGCCATCGCCGCCACCATCCAGCCCTTGCGGCGGGCGGTTGCGGTGCGAGGACAGGATCGCGCATTCCATCTTTTCGAGGAAGCGGATGGTGCGTTTGGTGCCGTCGCCGGCGCTCCATTTGCCCTTGCCGCCGGAGTTTTCCCGAATGTGGAAATCCTCGAGCAGCACGGGAAAGCGCAATTCCAGCACTTCCGGGTCGGTGAGGCGCGAGTTGGTCATGTGGGTATGGACGCCGGAGGTGCCGGCAAAGCCGCGGCCCGAGTTCATCTGGCCGGCGGGCGAGCCGGAACAGATCGTCTCGTAGTATTGGTAGGTCTTGTTGCCGAAGGTCAGGTTGTTCATCGTGCCTTGCGCGTTGGCCATGGCGCCCATGGCGCCGAACAGCGCATTGGTGACATGCTGCGAGGTCTCCACATTGCCGGCGACGACGGCGGCGGGGTAGGCGGGTTTCAGCATGCAGCCGTCGGGAATGATGATGTTGATTGGCCGCAGACAGCCGGCATTCATCGGGATCATGTCCTCGACCATGACGCGGAAAGCATAGAGCACGGCCGCTCGGGCGACGGGTTCGGGCGCGTTGAAATTGTTCTTCATGACCGGCGACGTGCCGGTGAAGTCAACGGTCGCCTCGCGCTTTTGCCGGTTGACCGTGATCTTCACCTTGATGATTTGGCCGGTGTCGGTCGGGTATTCGTACTGCGAACTATCGGGCAGCCGCTCCAGCACGCGGCGCACGCTTTCAGCCGCATTGTCCTGGACATGGCCCATATAGGCCTCGACGACATCGAGGCCGAAATGCGCGACCATCTTGCGCAGTTCCGCGACGCCCTTCTCGTTGGCGGCGATCTGCGCTTTGAGGTCGGCGATGTTCTGGTGCGGATTGCGGGCCGGGTAGCGGTGGTCGGTGAGCAGCGTTTCCAGCTCCTTCTCGCGGAATTTTCCACGATCGACGATGCGGAAATTGTCGAACAGCACGCCTTCCTCGTCGACCGTGGTGGCAAGCGGCGTCATCGAGCCGGGTGCCGTGCCACCGATATCCGCATGATGGCCGCGAGAGGCTGCCCAGAACAGGATTTCGCGTTGGGCGTCGTCGAACACCGGCGTCACCACGGTGATGTCGGGCAGATGCGTGCCGCCATTGTAGGGCGCGTTGAGGGCAAAGACGTCGCCGGGGTGGATGTCGCCGGAATTCAGCCGGATGATGGTTTCGACCGAGCGGTCCATCGAGCCCAGATGCACCGGCATATGCGGCGCATTGGCGACCAGCGCGCCAGTGCGATCGAAGACGGCACAGGAGAAATCCAGCCGTTCCTTGATGTTGACCGAATAGGCGGTGTTCTGCAGCGTCACGCCCATCTGCTCGGCGATCGACATGAAGAGGTTGTTGAAGACCTCCAGCATGACCGGATCGGCCTCGGTGCCGAGCGCTGCCTGCCGGCGCTTTTTCTCGACACGGCGCAGGAGCACATGGTTCCTGGCGGTGATTTCGGCCTGCCAGCCCGGCTCGATGACGATTGTCTGGTTCGGCTCGATAATCAAGGCAGGTCCCGCAACCCTGTTTCCCGGCTTCAGCGCCTCGCGGCGGAAGATGGGTGAAGTGCGCCACTCTCCTTCGGTGAAGATTTCGCGGGTTTGCGAAGGGCTTACGGCAAGGTCTTCGGTTCGCGATTCAGTTTCGTCGCGCCCGGTGCCGCCGGTGTCCGCGCCTTCGACGCCGACGGTCTCGACGATCATCGGCTTGTCGTCATAAACGAAACCGAACTGCGCCTTGTGGGCGATTTCAAAATCGCGCCTGGCCTGGAAAATCGAATCCGCCTCGAAATTCACCGGCAGTGTCGTGTCGGTGCCGTCATAGCGAATGTGCAGCACGGGCTTTGTGGCGACCGTATCCTCGCCGATGCCTTGCGCCGCGAGTTCGGCGATGACGGCTTTTCTCAAGATGGCGATGAGGTTGCCGATCTCCGTTCTGGACTCTTCGGCAAGCGGTTTCAGCAGCGCCTGCTGGCGTGAGGCAAAGACCGAGGACAGGCCGATGCCATAAGCCGACAGCAGGCCAGAGAAGGGATGGATCAGCACCGCTTCCATGCCGAGCGCATCGGCGACTAGGCACGCGTGCTGGCCGCCGGCGCCGCCAAAACAGTTCAGGAGATATTCGGTGACGTCGTAGCCGCGCTGCACGGAGATCTTCTTGATGGCGTTGGCCATGTTCTCCACGGCGATGGTGACGAACCCTTCGGCGACAGTCTCAGGCGACCGGCCATCGCCGATTTCGGCGGCGAGTGTTGCAAATTTTGCTCGCACCGTCTCGACGTCGAGCGGTTCGTCCTGGCCGGGTCCGAATATTGCCGGAAAGAAATCGGGCTGCAGCTTGCCCAGCATGACGTTGGCGTCGGTGACGGCGAGCGGGCCGCCGCGCCGGTAGGCTGCCGGGCCGGGATTGGCGCCGGCCGAGTCAGGTCCGGCGCGAAAACGGCCGGCCTCATAGTGCAGAATCGAGCCGCCGCCGGCGGCGACGGTATGGATGCGCATCATCGGCGCGCGGATGCGCACGCCGGCGACCTCGGTGTCGAAGGCGCGCTCATATTCGCCGTCATAATGGGCGACGTCGGTGGAGGTGCCGCCCATGTCGAAGCCGATGACCTTGTCGAAGCCGGCGAGCCTGGCCGTCTCGACCATGCCGACGACGCCACCGGCGGGCCCCGACAGCAGTGCGTCCTTGCCCTGGAACATGTCGGCGGCGGTGAGACCGCCCGACGACATCATGAACATGAGGCGAGGCGATTGGCCGATCTCCCCCCTTGTGGGGGAGATGCCCGGCACGGCAAAGGGGGGCGTGACAGAATAAGGCGTTGGCGGGACAGCGCCCCCCTCTGTCGGCTTCGCCGACTGCCCTTCGCTATGGCTCCGGGCGTTCGTCGCTGAAAAAGCCAAATCGTTGGTTTTTTCTCGGCCTTCGGCCGATCGCTCCTCACCTCCCACAAGGGGGGAGATTGGCGCCACGCCCAGCTCGCCCGCCACCCTTTGCACATAGCGCGACAGGATCGGCGACAGATAGGCGTCGACCACGGTGGTGTCGCCTCGGCCGACCAGCTTGATCAGCGGCGAGACCTCATGGCTGACCGAAACCTGGCTGAAACCAAGCTTTCGGCAGACCTTTGCCACGGCCTTCTCGTGGTCGGGGTATTTCCACGCATGCATGAAGACGATGGCGACGGCGTCGATGCCGTCGGCCCTGGCCTGTTCGATCGCCGGCCGGCAGGCGGCGATGTCGAGCAATTGTTCGACGCGGCCATCGGCGCGCACACGCTCGTTGATTTCGATGACGCGCTCGTAGAGCTGTTCGGGAAGGACGATCTCCTTGGCGAAGATGTCGGGGCGCGCCTGGTAGGCGATCTTCAGCGCATCGCGAAAGCCCTTGGTGATGAGCAAAAGCACGCGGTCGCCCTTGCGCTCCAGCAGCGCATTGGTGGCGACCGTGGTGCCCATCTTGATGTCGCCGATCAGGCCGCTTGGGATCGTGTCTCCGGACGACAAGCCAAGGAGGTCGCGAATGCCCTGGATGGCGGCATCGTTATAGGCTTCGGGATTTTCGGAGAGAAGCTTGCGCGGGTGCAGCCCGCCTTCCGGATCTCGGCCGATGATATCGGTGAATGTGCCGCCGCGGTCGATCCAGAAATCCCATTTTTCGGTCATGACAGCCCCTGTCGCTCTTCTGTTCGATCGGTGGTTCGGCACATTCTGTTAGTTGGCCACGGCCCGAGCGGCAATCGCAAATGAACCAGACGATGTTACATGCGGAAACGCAACGTTACGAAACTCATGGTCGTCTGACGCATTTGTCCTTCGACCGCTCACGGCAACGTGAGCGTGTGTTGAAGGAGAGACAAAATGAAAAAGCTCATTCTCGCGTCCGTTTCCGCTCTGGCCTTGCTTGGCGTCGCCGCCTGCAGTGACAGCGGTACGGACAATACCACCACCCAGAGCACCAATCCGCCGGCCGCCGAGGAACCGATGAAGCCGGCTACCCCGGAAGCCACGCCGCCGGCCGCGACGCCTCCGGCAACGGATAATTCGACCACGAAGAGCATCACACCCGAGAAGCCTGCCGAGCCGGCTCCGGCAACACCAGCTCCTGCGCCCGCGCAGTAGTGAGCAAGCAGTACTTCGTGTGATGAAGGCCGGCTCGCGCCGGCCTTTTTCATATTGTCCGAGCGCCGTGGCGTTCGAGTCCGATCTATTTGTCGCGCAAAGCCTGCGGCACTGTCCCGGCTTGATAGGAGCGGGCGGTGGCTCTAAGAAGCAGGCCATGTCGATTTGGGATCGCCTCGGCGAATTCATCACCCGCGTTTCATCCTCAGCCTCGTCGGGTGTCGCCGACGTGGTCGAGGCCGTGCGCACGGTTTTCGCCGGCGATGCGGATTTGCGCCGGCGTGTCGCCTTTTCGGTGGCGATGATCGCGCTGTCGGCCAAGATGGCCAAGGCCGATGGCATCGTCACCCAGGACGAGGTGCGCGCGTTCCAGGAAATCTTCGAAGTGCCGCCGAAGGAGACGCGCAATGTGGCGCGTCTGTTCGATCTCGCCCAACGCGACGTGGCCGGTTTCGAGACCTATGCCGAGCGGATGGCGCAGATGTGCGGTTCCGGGCATTCCAATTGCGTGATGCTGGAAGACATACTCGACGGTCTGTTCCACATCGCCAAGGCCGACGGGCTGGTGCACGAGCGCGAAGGCCACTTCCTGCACCGCATCGCCGAGATTTTCCGCATCGACGAAGCGCATTACGAGGCCATCATGGCGCGGCACGTCAATCTCGGCGCCGGGGATCCCTATGTCGTGCTTGGCATCGAGCGCGGCAAGCCGTTCGAAGAGGTCAGGAAACGCTATCGCAAGCTGGTTTCCGACAATCATCCGGACCGGCTGATCGCGCGCGGCCTGCCTCAGGAATTCATCAAGATCGCGACCACCAGGGTGGCGGCGATCAACGCCGCCTACGAGATGATCGAGCGGGGCCTGCGCCACGCATGAGCGGCTTTCTGCCCGACGAGCCACGTGCCGAAGTCAGGGTATCGCCGAATTTCGGCCCGCGGCGCGAGACGCCCAGGCCTGACATGATCGTGCTGCACTACACCGGTATGGCGACCGGCGCCGGGGCCGAGGCTTGGCTTTGCGACCCGGCCAGCGAGGTCTCGTCGCATTATCTCGTCCACGAGAATGGCCATATCGTGCAGATGGTCAGGGAAAGCGACCGCGCCTGGCATGCCGGCAAGAGTTCGTGGTTCGGACGAGCCGACATCAATTCCTGTTCGGTCGGCATCGAGATCGTCAATCCGGGGCATTCGCTGGGTTATCCCGGTTTTCCCCGGCGGCAGATCGATGCGGTGATCGGGCTGTGCCGTGGGATCGCCGGTCGGCATTCGATCGCCGCCGAGCGGGTACTCGCGCATTCCGATATTGCGCCGGGGCGCAAGATCGATCCCGGCGAGAGGTTTCCGTGGCGGACGCTGTTCGAAGCCGGTGTCGGTCATCTCGTGGCGGCCGCACCCGTCAGGCGAGGCGCCACTCTGACAACCGGCGACACCGGCGGCGACGTCGAAGCGTTGCAGTCGATGCTGGCGCTCTACGGTTATGGCGTTGAAATATCCGGCGTTTTCGACCGGCAGACCGAGGCGGTGGTCGAGGCCTTCCAGCGTCATTTCCGGCCGCGCAAGGTGGACGGCGTTGCCGACGGCTCGACGCTGCGGACGCTGCAAAGGCTGCTTGCTTCCGTGAGGCGCTGACCCCCGGGAAGCCTCTTCCAAGCAATTCTTTCCAATCCTTAAGTTACAAGCTGTCACTCAAAGTGACTTGCCTGGCCTTGTTTGACACCAATTCGGGCGTCAAACGGCTGACGTGTAGATGTCGGACCCCAAGCCCCCGGGTTGTTCCGACGTTGGTTAGGCGTTGCTGCGCGAACATCTTCGCGCGGTTCAGACAGAACAGGATCACATGCAGAAATTTACCGTTTTAACGGCAGCTCTTGCTGCCGGCGTAATGACTTTTGCCTTCAGTGCCGCAGATGCCGCGCCCCTCAGCCCGCGAGCCGATCAAGGGCCTGTCGTGGCATCCGCGAAAGGCGGCAAGGCCCCACAGGCCAGAAGCGGCAAGGCAGGCCAGGACGCCAAGGCGACGAAGCGGGCTTCCGCGAAAATGGAAAAAGCAAGCTGGTCCAAGCCGAAGAAGTCCGCCAGAAAGCAGACGAAGCGTGGCCGAAAAACCGTCGACATGACGGCAACGGCGTCGATCGGTGTCCGGAACGCGGCAGCCTCGGCGGCCACGGTGGCCAGCAGCGGGCAGTATTCCGCAATCGTTGCCCGCTATGCGGCGATCGAAGGCGTTCCGGTATCGCTCGCCTCGGCGGTTATCCAGATCGAAAGCAACTATCGGCCCAACATCGTCGGCGGCGCCGGCGAGATCGGCCTGATGCAGATCAAGCCGGCCACGGCTCGGATGATGGGCTATAGCGGCTCCGCCAAGGGTCTGTTCGATCCCGACACCAACATCAAATACGGGATGAAATACCTTGCCATGGCGCGGAGCCTCGGCGGCGGCACGACCTGCGGCACGATTTTGAAATACAATGCCGGCCACGCCGCAACGCGGATGAACCCGGTGTCGGCAGCCTATTGCGGCAAGGTGAAGGTGCAGATGGCTGCGCTGGGATCGCCCGCATAAGTCTGCTTTTTCGTTTGCGTTTTCGGGCGTGAACCCCTTTATACGCTCTGCCAGCTGGCTGGGCGGCCGCACCCGCAAACGCCGAAAGGTCGTGGGTGAGGAAAGTCCGGGCTCCATGGAAACACGGTGCCGGTTAATGGCCGGCGGGGGCGACCCCAGGGAAAGTGCCACAGAAAGCAAACCGCCACGATCCGGCTTGCCGGATTCGGGGTAAGGGTGAAAGGGTGGGGTAAGAGCCCACCGCGCGACTGGCAACAGGAGCGGCACGGTAAACCCCACCGGGAGCAAGACCGAATAGGGACGGTGCGAGGGGAAACTCTCGAGGGCTGTTTCCGGCTCACCGTCCGGGTAGGTTGCGTGAGGCGCATGGCAACATGCGCCCAAGATGAATGGCCGCCACGTTCTCGCCTCGCAAGGGGCGAGGGCCATACAGAACCCGGCTTACAGGCCAGCTGGCAATTTTTTCTCCCGCGATATCGAAGAGAAGTCTCTTGATATCAACAGGTTGCGCCCTCGGGCGCGCCTGCTGATTCAAGTTTGTTCACCGATCCATCCATGCGAGCGAGGGCCGGCTATTGCTTGAAACTGGTGCGATTAAATCGTACCATGGATCAGCTGATAGCATCGGGAGCCTCTCATGGGACAGGTCGACAAACGCAGCATCACGCTGTCGCCGGAACTGGCGGCGGCGGTGGACGATGTAGTCGCCGCCGGCGAATATGCATCGGCCAGCGAAGTGATCCGCGACGCGCTCAGACAGTGGAAAGACCGGCGCGACCTGCATGGCTACACGGTCGAGGAATTGCGCAAGCTGGTGCAGGAAGGGATCGACAGCGGGCCTGGTCGATTTGCGTCAATGGATGACATCAAGGCTGAAGCGAGGAGACGCCTGCGATCTGACGACGCGGCATGAATCTGCTGCCCATCGTCCGGAATGCGCGCGCAGAAGACGATTTGATCGCGATCTGGCTTCATGTTGCACGCGACAGCGAGGCTGCGGCCGATCGGTTGCTCGATCGCATCGAGGCGCGGTGGCGGCAACTGCACCTATCCCTTCTTAGGCGCACCGCGCGACGACATCGCGCCAGGCATCCGTCATCTGGTCGTTGGCGACTATCTCACCTTGTACCGGGTCGATGACGATGCGATCGAAATAATCCGCGTGCTGCATGGCAAGCGCAACATCGAGGCCGATGACGTCGGCGCGTAGCCGTTTCGTCAGCCGCCGATCTTGTCCAGTGACGCCTCGATCGCCTTCCAGAGCTCGTCCACCGGCTCGCAGCCGACCGAGAGGCGAACGAAGCCGGCGGCAACGGCATCGCCTCGCTTCAAGCGCCGCTCGGCGGAGGTGTGGACGCCGCCGAAGGATGTCGCGGCCTGCATCAAGGCGCAATTGTTGATGAAATCCTCGGCCTTGTCCTCCGAGGCGAGCTCGAAAGAAATGAGAAAGCCAAAGCGCTCCATCTGGGCGCGGGCAAGGTTGTGCGACGGATCGCCTTCCAGTCCGGGATAACGCAGACCGCTGATTGCCCGATGGCCCTGCAGCCGCCGCGCGATGACTTCCGCCGAGGAACACATGCGATCGAAGCGCACATCCAGTGTCTCCAGGCCGCGGTGCACCAGCCAGGCTTCGAATGGTCCGGGAATGCTGCCGGAAACTTCGCGCCAGCCGGTCACGGCGGCGATGATATCGGCATTGCGGCTGGCCACATGGCCGAACAGCACGTCGGAGTGGCCATTGGGTGCCTTGGTGTCGGCGGCAACGACGATATCGGCGCCATGGTCGAGCGGCCGCTGGCCGAAGGGTGTCATGGTCGTGTTGTCGACGACAAGGATCGCGCCGGCTTTGTGAACAGCATCGGCAACGGCGGCGATATCGCAGATATCCAGCCCCGGATTGGCAGGGGTTTCGACAAACGCCAGCCGATAGCCATCGAAGCCGCCATCGAGGAAGGTCGAGGTCGGCCTGACATCGTAGGTGATGCCGAGCGGCTTGAGAAAGCGATCGGCCAAAGCCCGCGTCGTGTGATAGCCGTCTGAAGGCAGCAGGATACGGTCGCCGGCCTTGAGCATGGCAAAAAACGCCGCCGAGATTGCCGCCATTCCTGAAGGGAAGGCAACGCACGGCGCACTCTCCAGATGAGCCAGCATATGTTCGACCGCGTCCCAGGTCGGGTTGCTGAAGCGGCCATACTGATTGAAGCCGGTGGCGTCGCCGGGCGCATGAAAAATGGCGGCCATGGTCAGGGGCAGGGGAATGGAATCGCCCATGGCAAGCCCGCTGCGACGCAGATGAGGAAGTGCTGCAGCGCGTGACTTTGCTGTTTCAGACATCGAATTTCCAACCCTGTTTGCGACCGACGAGATGTGGCGAGACGCTATGCCCGGCAGCGGCGCGCGGCAAGGCGCGTCCGGTTGGGCCAAGCGGCTCTAAACGCTTCGTTAGGCTTAATAGACGATAAAGACGAGACGTGTCGTCGAGGCTGTTCTCATTGGTCGCGGCGCGCGTGTTTGTGAAGCCTATTCCCGTTGACGCCCATAGTGCCCCATGATATCCCATCCAGACATCAAAGCCTTCGTTCCGCGTCAGGGTAAAGCGTACGCCAATCGGGCAGCCGCGGCGGCTGCGCGTTTGCCGGTCTTTGCCCGCGTGGACGAGGCTGATACGGGGCAGGGAACGCGCCGCGGCGGCGCGGGCGACAAGATGGAGAGGGGTGCGGCGGCGAAAGCGGCTGTAGCGTTTAATGGACCGGTTTCTGTCAAACACGGTGAGCAGGATCGATGCGAAGGGACGGGTGTCCGTTCCCGCGCATTTCCGTGCCGTCGTGCAGAAGCGCGGCTATTCGGAACTCTACGCGCTGCGCTGCCTCGACCTGCCGGCGATGGATGTCGGCGGGCTCGACCTGCTCGACCGCTACGAGCAGCGCATTGCGCTCGAGGATCCCTTCCTGCAGACGGCGGACGACATGTCGTTCTTCTGCCATGGCGATGGCACCTTCTTGAAACTCGACCAGGACGGCCGCATCACGATGAGCGATTTCATTCGCGAACACACCGGCATTTCGGCGGAAGTGGCCTTTGTCGGACGCGGCAATTTCTTTCAGATCTGGGAGCCGGGACGGCTTGCCGCCTATGGGGCGCAGGCGCGAGCCCGGCTTTTGCAGCTTCGGCAGGGGACGAAGCCTGGGGAGCGACCGGAATGACGGCGAGCCACGGCGATGACCTTCCTCACGCCGTTGGCGGATCGGCCCGCCACATTCCGGTCCTCCTTGGCGAAGTGCTCGAAGCGCTGGCGCCGGCGCAGGGCGACGTCATCATCGATGGCACATTCGGTGCCGGCGGCTACACCAGGGCCATTCTGGCGACGGGCGCCTCGGTTGTGGCGATCGATCGCGATCCGGATGCAATCGATGCCGGGCGCGATCTGGAAGCGCAGTCCGGCGGCCGGCTGCGGCTGGTGCAGGCGCCGTTCTCGACGCTGGACGAACATGTCGAGAGCGCCGAGGGCGTCGTGCTCGACATCGGCGTGTCCTCGATGCAGCTCGACCAGGCCGAGCGCGGGTTTTCGTTCCGCGCCGACGGGCCACTCGACATGCGCATGGCGCAATCGGGCCTCAGCGCCGCCGATGTCGTCAATTCCTTCAAGCCGGGCGACCTTGCCCGTATCTTCGGCTTTCTCGGCGAGGAGCGCCATGCCGGACGCATCGCCCGCATGATCGAGGCGCGCCGCGAAAAGCGCCCGTTCGAACGCACGCTGGAACTGGCCGACGCCATCGAGACGCATATCGGCCGGGCGCCGAAGGACAAGATCCATCCGGCGACGCGCGTCTTCCAGGCGCTGCGCATCTTCGTCAATGACGAGCTTGGCGAACTGGCCAAGGCGCTGTTCGCGGCCGAACGCGCGCTGAAGCCGGGCGGTCGGCTCGCCGTGGTGACGTTCCATTCGCTGGAAGACCGCATCGTCAAGCGCTTCATCGCCGACCGGGCCGATGTTGCGACCGGCTCACGTCACCTGCCCGAGGCTCATGCGCGCACCGCGACGTTCCGCAAGGCGGGCGGCGGCGTGACTGCCGGCGACGCCGAGGTGGCGGCCAATCCGCGCGCCCGTTCGGCCAGGCTGCGCGCGGCGATCCGCACCGAGGCGCCGGCGCGCAGCAGCGACTTTTCGATTTTCGGCCTTCCAAAGCTTCCCGGCCCAACACTTCCCGGCACAGGCCGACCGGGGGAGAGGTAGCTAAGTGTTTCGTACCAGCGACATTGTCCTGATCGCCGTCATGGTTGCGGTCGCGGCCCTTACCTACAAGGCCAAGCGCGAGGCCGAGGAACAATTGGCCGCGGTGCAGAAGATCCATGCGCAGATACGCTATGAGGAGGATACGATCGACCTGCTCAAGGCCGACTGGAGCCTGCTTACCCAGCCGTCGCGGCTGCAGAAGCTCGCCGAACTCTACAAATCGCAGCTCGAACTCGAGCCGGTCAGCGCTCGCCAGATCGGCGGCATCGGCGACCTGCCGGCCAAATCCCTTGACATCCAGGACATCCTGTCGGGACGCCAGGGAGGCATGGCCGACAATTCGGGTGGCAACGCGCCGCCGGACGGCAGGGATCCCGTGGTGACCGGAGGCATCGCCCAATGATCGGCAAACTGCTGAAGCGTCGCGCCAGGACGAGTGAAGATGGATCGATCGTGGTCGAGGGCGCCCGCAAGACGACCGGCGGCAAGGGCAGGACGCGCATCGTCATGACCATGGCGGTGTTCTTCGGTATCTTCTCGACCATATCAGGGCGGCTGGTCTATCTCGGCTTCCAGACCCCCGACATGTCGGGCGGTCCGCAGAGCCGGGTGACGGCATCGCGGCCCGACATCGTCGACCGCAACGGCGAAGTGCTGGCCACGGATATCAAGACGGCGTCGCTGTTTGCAGAACCGCGCCGCATTGTCGACGCCGACGAGGCGATCGAGAAGCTGTCGACGGTGCTTCCGGACATCGACTATGAGCAGACCTACCATAAGCTGAAGAGCGGCGCCGGTTTCGTCTGGCTGCAGCGGCAGCTGACGCCCAAGCAACAGTCCGACATCATGCAACTCGGCATTCCCGGTTTCGGCTTCCGCACCGAAAAGCGCCGCTTCTATCCGAGCGGCGAGACCTCGTCCTACATTGTCGGCCTCACCAACATCGACAACCAGGGCATCTCCGGAATGGAGAAATATGTCGACGAGCAGGGGCTGAGCGATCTGCAGGCATCGGGCCTTGCCATTGCCAAGGATCTCAAGCCGGTAAAGCTTTCGATCGATCTGCGCGTGCAGCATGTGGTGCGCGACGAGATCGCCGCCGGCCTGGAGCGCTATCGTGCCATGGGGGCCGGCGCCGTCGTGCTCAACGTCAAGACCGGCGAAGTGGTGGCCATGGCCTCGGTGCCGGATTTCGATCCGAACAATCCCTACAATGCACAGGACAAGGACCGGCTGAATCGCATGTCGGCGGGCCTCTACGAGATGGGCTCGACCTTCAAGAGCTTCACCTCAGCCATGGCGCTCGATTCCGGCAAGGCGACGATGGCGAGCCGCTTCGATGCTTCGCATCCAATCCGGGTCGGCCATCAGGCCATTCACGATTTCCACGGCAAGAACCGTGTGCTGTCGTTGCCGGAGGTGTTCCTCTACTCGTCCAACATCGGGTCGGCCAGGGAAGCCGAGATGGTCGGCATCGAGGGGCATCGCGAATTCCTGCATCGCCTTGGCCTTCTGGACAGGATGCAGACCGAATTGCCGGAGACTGCCCGTCCAACTGAACCGAAGGTCTGGAAACAGGTCAATTCATTCACCATCGCCTTCGGCCATGGCGTGTCGACGACGCCGTTGCAAGCGGCTGTGGGCTGCGCGGCGTTGATGAATGGCGGCTTCCTGATGAACCCTACCTTTCTGGTGCGTACGCAGGCGGAAGCGATGGCCACGGCCAAGAAGGTGGTCAGCGAAAAGACCGTTGAAGGCATGCGCTACCTCTATTCGCTCAACGCGGAGAAGGGCTCGGCCAGAAATGCCAGGGTCCCCGGCTACCGCGTTGGCGGCAAGACCGGAACGGCCGAGAAGGTCGTCAATGGCCGCTACTCCAAGGACTTGAATTTCAACACTTTCGTCGCCGCCTTCCCGATGGACGATCCACAGTATCTGGTGTTTACCATTGCCGATGCCCCGCACCCGGAAAAGCCTGGCATGACGGATGTCGCGGCCGCAAATGCGGGGGTCATGGCCGGCAATATCATCAGGCGTTCAGCTGCCATGCTTGGCGTGAAGCCAGATTTCAGCCATGAAAATGGTGCAACGCTGGTTTCCTATCAGTGATTCTTAGGGCGCGCCGGCAACAGCGCGCTATTTTGTTGCGGTGAACGGGACTCGATGAAGCTCAGAGATCTAGCCGGTATCCTGCCCGTCGAGGGAATAGCTTCCGTCGATCTGGAGGTTACAGGGATTTCTTCGGATTCCCGCCAGGTGAAACCGGGCGTTGTCTTTTTTGCGCTCGCCGGAACCAAGGCCGATGGTGCCGTTTATGCCGCCGACGCCGCCGCGCGCGGTGCGGCCGCGATCGTGGCGGGCAAGGGCAGCACCATTGCCGGGCTGTCGGTTCCGTTATTGGCGGTCGACGATCCCCGCCTGGCGCTGGCGCTGAGTGCCGCCCGTTATTCCGGCAAGCAGCCTGAGATCATGGTCGCGGTGACCGGCACCAGCGGCAAAACGTCGGTCGCCGCCTTCACCAGGCAGATCTGGGAGCAGGCCGGTTATGCCGCCGCTTCGATCGGCACCACCGGCGTGGTGGCGCCTGGACGCAACGACTATGGCTCGCTGACGACACCCGATCCGGTCGCCCTGCACCAATTGCTGCGGGAATTGGCGGATGCCGGCGTCACCCACGCTTCGATGGAAGCCTCCAGCCATGGGCTCGACCAGCGCCGCCTCGACGGCGTGAAGCTGGCCGCCGGCGGCTTCACCAATCTCGGCCGCGACCATATGGACTATCATCCGACCATCGAGGACTATCACCGCGCCAAACTGCGTCTGTTCGACACGCTGCTGCCGAAGGGCGCACCGGCCGTGATCTTCGCCGACGATCCATGGTCGGCGCCGACGATCGAGGCCGCACAGGCTGCCGGGCTCAATGTGCTGACGGTCGGCCGCCATGGCGATTTCCTCAGGCTGAAGCGGGTCGAGCACGAGCGCCACCGCCAACGCGCCGAAGTCGAGGCCGATGGCGTGCTCTACGAGATCGACCTGCCGTTGGCCGGTGATTTCCAGATTTCGAACGCGCTGGTTTCGGCGGGTCTTGCCATCTCCACGGGAACACCTGTCGCCAAGGCCTTGATGGCGTTGGAGAAACTGAAGGGCGCGCCGGGCCGGCTCGACCTCGTCGGCACCACCGCCAGCGGCGCGCCGGTCTATGTCGATTATGCCCACAAGCCGGACGCGCTGGAAAACGTTCTGGCCTCGGTCCGGCCGTTCACCACCGGCCGCGTCATCGTCGTGTTCGGCTGCGGCGGCGACCGCGACCGCGGCAAGCGACCGATCATGGGCGAGATTGCGACGCGACTTGCAGATGTCGTCATCGTCACCGACGACAATCCGCGCTCCGAAGTGCCGGAAACGATCCGCGCCGCTATTTTGGCCGCCGCTCCCGGTGCCATCGAGATCGGCGACCGGCGCCAGGCGATTCATGAGGCGGTCGCCATGCTGCATGCCGGCGACACGCTGATCGTGGCCGGCAAGGGGCACGAGGAGGGCCAGACGATCGGCTCCGAGACCTTGCATTTTTCCGATCACGAGGAGGTTCGCGCGGCACTCGTGGAGCGTGCCGCATGAGCTTGCTGTGGACCTCCGAGGCGCTGGTTGCCGCCATGGACGGGCGGCCGCTCGGGCCGATGCCGGAAGGCATTTCAGGCATTTCGATCGACAGCCGCAGCCTGCAGCCGGGCGACGCCTTCTTCGCTATCAAGGGCGAGGCGATGGACGGCCATGACTTCGCAACCGCCGCCATCAAGGCTGGCGCCGGCGTGCTGGTGGTGGCCGAAGGCAAGCTGCCGTCGCTCGGCCGGCTGACGGCGCCGATCATCGTCGTCGAGGACGTGCTGGTCGCGCTGGAAAAGCTTGGAGTTGCGTCGCGCGCCCGCTCGAGCGCGAAAATCATCGCTGTGACCGGTTCGGCCGGCAAGACCACCACCAAGGAAGCGCTGCGCCATGTGCTGCAAGCCGCCGGCAAGGTGCATGCCTCGGCGCAGTCCTTCAACAATCACTGGGGCGTGCCGCTGACTTTGGCACGCATGCCCGATGATTGCGACTATGCCGTGTTCGAGATCGGCATGAACCATCCCGACGAGATCCGTCCGCTGGTCAAGATGGTGAGGCCGCATGTCGCCATCGTCACCATGATCGCGGCCGCCCACCTAGGTTTCTTCCGCAATCTGGACGAGATCGCCAAGGCCAAGGCCGAGATTTTCGAGGGGCTGGAGCCCGAGGGGGCCGCCGTCCTCAACCGCGACGATACGCGCTTCAAGCTGCTCGACAAGATGGCCCATGCTGCCGGTGTCGAGCACGTCTACGGCTTCGGCGAGAATGCGCGCTCTACCTTCAAGCTCACCAAATGCGAACTGCATGCGGATCATTCCGATATCATCGCCAGGATCGGCGGCCACGAAGTGACGGCGCGGATCGGCGCGCCCGGCCGCCATATGGTGCAGAACGTGCTGGCGGTGCTGGGGGCGGCACATCTGGTCGGGGCCGATCTCGACAAGGTGACACTCGCACTGGCCGATCTTTCGGCCGAGCGCGGGCGCGGCAAGCGCCATGTGCTGCGCCATCCCGGTGGCTCGACTTCGAGCCACCCAGGTGGACCGATCACGCTGATCGACGAAAGCTACAACGCCAATCCGGCATCGATGGCTGCTGCCATGGCATTGCTCAACGCGACGCCTGTGACGGGCGAGGGCCGCCGCATCGCCGTGCTCGGCGACATGCTCGAACTCGGCGACCATTCGGCCAAGCTGCATGCAGCCCTTGCCGAACTCATCGTCGGCACCGGGACACAGACCGTCTTCCTCGGCGGCCCGGAAATGCGGGCGCTGGCCGAAGCGCTGCCGGCTGAGATCAAGACGGAATACCGCGCTGGTGTCGAGGAGCTGAAGCCGGTGCTGCTTGCCGCGCTTAAGCCGGGTGACGTGGTGATGATCAAATCGTCGAAGGGCATCGGTTTTGCAAAACTGGTCGATGCGCTGCTGGGCAAATTCCCGGCTGAATCGACAGCTAGAAAACAGACCTAGGTCGGGGGACGAAAACGCATGTTTACACTGCTCGTCGATTTTGCGGACAAGGTCTCGGTCTTCAATGTCTTCCGCTACATCACCTTCCGCACCGGCGGGGCGCTGATCACGTCGGCGCTGATCGTCTTCATCTTCGGACCGACCATCATCAATTCGCTGCGGCTGCGGCAAGGCAAGGGTCAGCCGATCCGCGCCGATGGGCCGCAGACACATTTCAAGAAGGCCGGCACGCCGACCATGGGCGGCCTGATGATCCTGTCGGGCATCATCGGCTCGTCGCTTTTGTGGGCGAACCTGTCGAGCATCTATGTCTGGGTGGTGCTGCTGGTGACGCTGGGCTTCGGGTCGATCGGCTTCTACGACGACTATCTCAAGGTAACCAAGCAGTCGCATCTCGGCTTTTCCGGCAAGGCACGCCTTGCGCTTGAATTTGTCATTGCCGGCATCGCCGCCTGGGTGATCATGCACAATGGCCAGGCGCCGTTCTCTTCGTCGCTGACATTTCCCTTCGCCAAGGAATTCATCGTCAATCTCGGCTGGTTCTTCATTCCGTTCTCCTGCTTCGTCATCGTCGGCGCCGGCAATGCTGTGAACCTCACCGACGGTCTGGACGGACTGGCGATCGTGCCGATCATGATCGCGGCGGCTTCCTTCGGTGTCATCGCCTATCTCTCCGGCAACGCCGTGTTCGCCGAATATCTGCAGATCCATTTCGTGCCCGGCACCGGTGAACTGGCGGTCGTGCTCGGCGCGGTCATCGGCGCTGGTCTGGGCTTCCTCTGGTTCAATGCGCCGCCTGCGGCGATCTTCATGGGCGACACCGGCTCGCTGGCCATGGGCGGCCTGATCGGCACCGTTGCGGTCGCCACCAAGCACGAGATCGTTCTGGTCATCGTCGGCGGATTGTTCGTCGTGGAAATCCTGTCGGTCATCATCCAGGTCGGCTACTTCAAGATGACCGGCAAGCGGGTGTTCCTGATGGCGCCGATCCACCATCATTTCGAAAAGCTCGGCTGGACCGAAAGCCAGGTGGTGATCCGCTTCTGGATCATCGCCGTCATCCTGGCGCTGGTCGGCCTGTCGACCCTCAAGCTGAGATAGGAAGCCCCTTGATCCCCGCCGCATCCTTTTCAGGCAAGCGCGTTTCGCTCTTCGGGCTCGGTGGCTCGGGGATCGCGACGGCGCGCGCACTGATCGAGGGCGGCGCGGACGTGCTGGCTTGGGACGACAATCCCGAAAGCGTGGCCAAGGCAACGGCTGCCGGCATCGCAACCGCCGATCTCCGCGGCGCCGACTGGGCGAAATTCTCGGCCTTCGTGCTGTCGCCAGGTGTGCCGCTGACGCATCCCAAGCCGCATTGGACGGTGGAGCTGGCGCGCGGTTCGGGCGTCGAGATCATCGGCGACATCGAGCTTTTCTGCCGCGAGCGGATGCTGAGCGCGCCAAATTCGCCTTTCATCGCCATCACCGGCACCAACGGCAAGTCGACGACGACCGCGCTGACCGCGCATATCCTGAAAGCCGCGGGACGCGACACCCAGATGGGCGGCAATATCGGCCGCGCGGTAATGACGCTCGATCCACCCGAGCCCGATCGGCACTATGTGGTCGAATGCTCGTCCTACCAGATCGACCTCGCGCCCTCGATCAATCCGACGGCAGGCATCCTGCTTAACCTGACGCCCGATCATCTCGACCGCCACGGCACCATGCAGCACTACGCCGCGATCAAGGAGCGGCTGGTGGCCGGCAGCGAGACGGCGATCGTCGGCATCGACGATTCCTGGTGCGCGCAGATCGCCGAGCGGTTGGAGCGGGCGGGCCGGCCTGTCATCCGCATTTCCAAGCGCCTGCCGCTGACCGATGGCTATTTCGCCGATGGCAGCAATCTGATGGAAGCCGTGCACGGCCGTTACAGCCGTGTCGCCTTCCTCGAAGGCATCGGCTCGCTGCGTGGCCAGCACAATGCCCAGAACGCTCTGGCGGCGGTCGCCGCTTGCCTCAAGGTCGGGCTGGAGCTTGGCGAGATCCAGTCGGGGCTGGAAAGCTTTCCCGGCCTCGCGCACCGCATGGAGCAGGTCGGCCGCAAGGACCATGTGCTGTTCATCAACGATTCCAAGGCGACCAATGCCGATGCGGCGGCGCCGGCGCTGTCCAGCTTCGCGCGCATCTACTGGATCGCCGGCGGCCTGCCCAAGGAAGGCGGCATCGAACCCTTGCGCGGCTTCTTCCCGCGCATCGCCAAGGCCTATCTTATCGGCGAGGCGGCGCCGGCTTTTTCGGCGACGCTGGGCGAGGCAGTTCCCTACGAGATTTCAGGCACGCTGGCCGCGGCGGTCGAGCACGCCGCGCATGATGCGGCCAAGGACGACAGCGGTGAGGCGGTGGTGCTGCTGTCGCCGGCCTGCGCCAGCTTCGACCAGTTCAAGAATTTCGAAGTCCGCGGCGAAGCCTTCAGGCAAGCTGCGAATGCTATCGAGGGTGTGAAACCCATCGGAGGGGCACGATAATGCAGAGCCGTCTCGACAAAAGTCCGGTTGCGACCTGGTGGTGGACGATCGATCGCTGGTTCCTGGCGGCGTTCCTGTCGCTGATGGGGCTTGGCATCGTCTTGTCCTTCGCTGCCAGCCCGGCGGTGGCCGAACGCATCGGCCTCGACAGTTTCCACTTTGCCACCAGGCAGATCATCTTCACCGTGCCGGCGCTCGGCGTGATGCTGGCCGTTTCCTTCCTCGATTCCAGGCAGATCCGGCGCATGGCGCTGGTCATCCTGTGCCTGATGCTGGTGCTGATGGTGGCGGTGCTCTACATCGGCGTCGAGGTGAAGGGTGCGCGCCGCTGGGTGTCGCTTGCAGGCCTGTCGATCCAGCCGTCGGAATTCCTGAAGCCGGCCTTCGTCATCATGTGCGCCTGGCTGTTCGCCGAGCACAAGCGCCAGCCTGACATTCCGGGCAATCTGTTTGCCATGCTGCTGCTGGTGCTGGTCGTATCGCTGCTGGTGGCGCAACCGGACCTCGGCCAGACCATGCTGACGACCGGCACCTGGGGCATCATGTTCTTCATGGCCGGGCTGCCCTGGCTGTGGATCGTCGCGCTCGGCGCGGCCGGCGTCGGTGGCGTCTTTGCCGCCTATACGGTGTTCCCGCACGTTGCCTTGCGCATCGACAAGTTCCTCACCGGCGAGGGCGACACGTTCCAGGTCGACATGGGGCGCGAAGCGCTGATCAATGGCGGCTGGTTCGGTGTCGGGCCGGGCGAGGGCACAGTCAAGCGCGTCATTCCCGATAGCCATGCCGACTTCGTCTTCTCGGTCGCGGGCGAAGAGTTCGGGCTGATCATGTGCTTCTTCATCATGTCGATCTTCGCCTTCATCGTGCTGCGCGGCCTCAACACGGCGCTGAAGGAGCATGACGATTTCACCCGCTATGCGGTCGGCGGCCTCGTCACCGTGTTTGGCCTGCAAGCGGTCATCAACATGTGCGTCAATCTCCAGCTTGTGCCGGCCAAAGGTATGACGCTGCCGTTCATCTCCTATGGCGGCTCCTCGCAGATCGCCATCGCCATCTCGATGGGCATGGTGCTGGCGCTGACACGCAAGCGGCCGGAAAAGCGCAAGCAGATGGGCTTTGGCCTGTCGCAACGCGCCCTGCCGGCGGAGTGATATGGCCAGAGGCGTCATCCTTCTCGCGGCAGGCGGCACCGGTGGGCATCTTTTCCCGGCCGAAGCGCTGGCGCATGAGCTGAACGAGCGCGGCTGGTCAGTGCATCTGGCGACCGACGACCGTGCAGAGCGTTTCGCCGGCCATTTCCCGGCCGCAGCCGTCCATCCGATCCAGTCGGCGACGATGGGCTCGAAAAACCCCTTTGCCCTGCTTGGTGCCTTCTGGAAAATCTGGCGCGGCGTGCGCCAGGCTTCCGCCGTCATCGCCAGGATCAAGCCGGATGCGGTCGTCGGCTTTGGCGGCTATCCGACCTTGCCGCCGCTCTACGCGGCGACACGGCGCAAGGTGCCGACCCTGATCCATGAGCAGAACGCGGTGATGGGGCGCGCCAACCGGGCGCTGGCCGGCCGTGTCGATGCCATCGCCGGCGGCTTCCTGCCGCAGGACACCAGTGCTGCCGGGGTCAAGACGGTGACGACAGGCAATCCGGTCAGGCCGGCCGTGCTGGAAGCTGCCAGGACGAATTATGCGGCATCGACCGGGGAACAGCCGTTCCGCCTGCTGGTGTTCGGCGGCAGCCAGGGCGCTCAGTTCTTTTCCGATGCCGTGCCGGGGGCGATCGCGCTGCTTTCCGATGCTCAGCGCAAGCGGCTGGTCATTACCCAACAAGCTCGCGCCGATGATGTGGCGCGGGTCAAGGCGGCCTATGCGGCACTGGGCGTTGCTGCCGAGGTCTCACCCTTCTTCACCGACATGGCGCAGCGCATGGCGGCTGCGCACCTGGTGATCTCGCGCTCCGGCGCCTCGACCGTTTCGGAGATCGCCGTCATCGGCCGGCCGGCGCTGCTGGTGCCTTACCCCTACGCGCTCGACCACGACCAGGCGGCGAACGCGGCGGCCCTTGCCGCTGCCGGCGGCGGCGAAGTGCACCCGCAATCCTCGCTCTCGCCCGAACGCATCGCAGTGCTCCTCGGCGGGCTGATCGACCAGCCTGAGCGGCTTGTGGCGATGGCGGCGGGCGCGAAATCGGCCGGCCGGCCGAACGCGGCACGGTTGCTCGCTGATCTTACAGAGGCTATTGCGTCCAAAAAAACCATTTCGGATTTCAGGAAGGGGACGCAAGCATGAAGATGCCGCAGACCATCGGCCTTGTGCATTTCATCGGCATTGGCGGCATCGGCATGAGCGGCATTGCCGAAGTGCTGCACAATCTCGGCTACAAGGTGCAAGGGTCCGATCAGGCCGAAAGCGCCAATGTGCAGCGGCTGCGCGACAAGGGCATCGAATGCTTCGTCGGCCATAGGGCCGAGAATCTCGGCGATGCCGAGGTTGTCGTCGTCTCGACGGCGATCAAGAAATCCAACCCTGAGCTCAAGGCCGCGCGCGAAAAGCTGCTGCCGATCGTGCGCCGGGCCGAAATGCTGGCCGAGCTGATGCGCTTTCGCCAGGCGGTGGCGATCGGCGGCACGCATGGCAAGACGACCACGACCTCGATGGTGGCGACCTTGCTCGATGCCGGTGGGCTCGATCCGACCGTCATCAATGGCGGCATCATCAATGCCTACGGCACCAACGCGCGCATGGGCGACGGCGAATGGATGGTGGTCGAGGCCGACGAAAGCGACGGCACTTTCCTGAAACTCCCGGCCGAGATCGCGGTCGTCACCAACATCGATCCCGAGCATCTCGATCACTATGGCAGCTTCGACAAGGTGCGGGAGGCGTTCCGCCAGTTTGTCGAGAACGTGCCGTTCTACGGTTTTGGCGTGATGTGCACCGACCATCCCGAGGTGCAGGCGCTGGTCAGCCGCATCGAGGACCGCCGGGTCATCACCTATGGCGAGAATGCGCAGGCCGACGTGCGCTTTACCAATCACCGCATGGCAGGTGCCATTTCGGAATTCGACGTGGTGATCCGCGACCGCAAGACAGGCGGCCAGACTGTCATAGCAGGCCTGCGCCTGCCGATGCCCGGCCGCCACAACGTCTCCAACGCGACGGCAGCGATCGCGGTCGCGCATGAGCTCGGCCTGTCGGCCGAGGCGATCAAGAAGGGCCTGTCGTCCTTCGCCGGCGTCAAGCGCCGCTTCACCCATACCGGTTCGTGGGACGGCGTCGAAATATTCGACGATTACGGCCACCATCCGGTCGAGATCTCGGCGGTGCTGAAGGCGGCGCGCAGCGCCACCCAGGGTCGCGTCATCGCCATTGCCCAGCCGCATCGCTTCACCCGGCTGCATGATCTGTTCAACGAGTTTTCCACTTGCTTCAACGACGCCGACACAGTGATGGTGGCGCCGGTCTACGCGGCCGGCGAAGAGCCGATCGACGGCGTCAGCTCGGACGCGCTGGTGTCGCGCATCCGCGCCGGCGGCCATCGCGACGCGCGCTACATCGAGGGTCCGGCGGCGATCGCGCCCGTCATCCGTGATCTGGCCAAGCCGGGTGACTTCGTCGTCTTCCTGGGCGCCGGCAACATCACCCAATGGGCCTATGCGTTGCCCAAGGAGCTTGGCGGGACCGTCTCATGATGCACGGCCAGGCCCTGATCGACAGACTTGGCGACCGGCTTGCCGGCCTGCGCGGCCGCCTCACGCCGAACGCCGAGATGGACAAGATCACCTGGTTCCGTGCCGGGGGCCTGGCTGAAGCGTTGTTCCAGCCGGCTGATGAGGAGGATCTTGCGGTGTTCCTCAAAGCCGTTCCTGAAGAAATACCTCTTACCGTCGTTGGCGTCGGCTCGAACCTTTTGGTCCGCGACGGCGGCATCGAGGGCTTTGTCATCCGCCTTTCGGCCAAGGGCTTCGGCGAGGCCGAGGTGATTTCGCCGATCAGGATCAAGGCGGGAGCTGCGACCCCCGACAAGCGTGTCGCAGCGGTGGCGCTCGAGGCCGGCATTGGCGGCTTTCATTTCTACCACGGCATTCCGGGTGCAATCGGCGGTGCGCTGCGGATGAATGCCGGCGCCAATGGTGTCGAGACGCGCGAGCGCGTCGTCGAAGTGCGGGCGCTCGACCGCAAGGGCAATGTGCAGACGCTGAGCAATGCCGATATGGGATACGCCTATCGCCATTCAGCGGCGCCCTCCGGGCTGATCTTCACCTCGGCCGTGTTCGAAGGCTTTGCCGAGGAGAAAACGGCGATCAAGGCGGCGATGGAGGCCGTGCAGAACCATCGCGAGACCGTGCAGCCGATCCGCGAGAAGACCGGTGGCTCGACCTTCAAGAATCCGGAAGGCACGTCGGCCTGGAAGGAGATCGACAGAGCGGGCTGCCGCGGCCTGATGATCGGCGGGGCCCAGATGTCGCCGATGCATTGCAACTTCATGATCAACACGGGAACCGCGACCGGCTACGACCTTGAATATCTCGGCGAGACGGTGCGCACGCGGGTGCTGGAGAATTCCGGTATCCGGTTGCAATGGGAAATCAAGCGAATCGGCAATTTCCGGCCGGGGCATGCCGTGCAGGAGTTTCTCGGGCAGCTCCTTTAAGGTGCACTTTGGCGCGCGTTGAAGTTCATGTGATGCATGAACTTCAACGAGGCCGAAACGGTCCGCGACCGTTGCCGCAAAGACTCAACGACACGCTTTTCGCATCCATTTTCTCAGAAAGTGAATCTCTCGGAATCGTAAGCACTTGCCAGTGAATCAACTCTCTGATTCTCTGCTCGAAAGCGTTTCCTGATTTGAGTCGTTCGACGCGTTTTCAGCGTTTTCCGTCTGGGGGGCAACCTGCCGGGAGACTCTGACTCAATGTTGCGGAAAATCTGGTTTTGGTCCGCCGTGAGAGAGGGGATGCCGGGGAATGAAAAACAAGCATGTGGCCGTCCTGCTGGGTGGTTTTTCGTCCGAGCGGCCCGTGTCTCTTTCGTCGGGAAGGGCTTGTGCCGATGAGCTCGAGAAGGAAGGCTACCAGGTCACCCGTGTCGATGTCGGGCGCGATGTCGGCTCCGTGCTTGCCGAGCTCAAGCCGGATGTCGCCTTCAATGCGCTGCACGGCCCTTTTGGCGAGGACGGCACCATTCAGGGCATCCTTGAATATCTCGGCATTCCCTACACCCATTCTGGCGTGCTCGCCTCGGCTCTGGCCATGAACAAGGAGCAGGCCAAGCGGGTTGCCAAGTCGGTCGGCATCGTGGTCGCCGAATCGAAGGTCGCCAGCCGCTTTGCCATCCAGAACAAGCATCCGATGAAGCCGCCCTATGTGGTCAAGCCGGTCAATGAGGGTTCGAGCTTCGGTGTCGTCATCGTGCATGAGGGCCAGTCGCATCCGCCGCAGGTTCTTGGCTCGTCGGAGTGGAAATATGGCGATACCGTCATGGTCGAGCGCTACATCCACGGCAGGGAGCTGACCTGCGCGGTGATGGGCGATGTGGCGCTGGGGGTCTGCGAGATCATCCCGACCGGCCATTCCTTCTACGACTATGATTCAAAATATGTCGCCGGGGGATCAAAGCACGAATGCCCCGCAAAAGTTTCACCGAATATTTACCAAAAAATACAAACACTGGCGCTCAAGGCTCACCAAGCGATCGGCTGTCGAGGCGTTTCCCGTTCGGACTTCCGTTATGACGATCGTCATTCCGAAAACGGCGAGATTGTCTGGCTCGAGGTCAACACCCAGCCGGGTATGACGCCGACGTCTTTGGTGCCTGAAATCGCCGCCCAAGCCGGGCACTCGTTTGGCGATTTGTTGAGTTGGATGGTGGAGGACGCTTCGTGTCTGCGTTGAAATGGGGACAAGGTAGGGAGAGGGGCGCGGCCGGGCCGGCGCTGTTCGGCCTGTCATTGTCGTTGGACCATTTCGTACTGCCGCGCATGCTTCGCCGCCCGGTGCGCATTCTGGCGCGCCTGGGCGTTGGGGAATTCCAGGCGCCGCGCTTTTCCGCGGCCATGATGTCGGCCGTGCTGATTTTCTCGAGCAGTGCCTATGGTGCCTACCTTGGCGGTCACGTCGACGGTATCGTGCAGAGCATCACCGCCCGTACCGGCTTTGCCGTCGATCAGGTCAAGGTGGTCGGCAATCGCCAGACCTCGGAAATCGATATACTCGACAGGCTTGAACTTGATGGCTGGACGTCGCTGATCGGCTTTAATGCCGAGGCAGCGCGCGAACGGATCTCCGGCCTGCCGTGGATCGAGGTTGCGGCGGTGCGCAAGGTCTACCCGCATACGCTGGAAGTACGTGTCGAGGAGCGCGAGGCTTTCGCGCTCTGGCAGCAGGGCGACGAGCTTTCGGTCATCGAGAGGAATGGTGCCATGATCGCGCCGTTCTCGGGCGGCAAGCAGGTGCTTCTGCCGCTGCTGATCGGCGCCGGCGCGCCGGCGAGCGCGCCCGATTTCCTGGCCAAGGTCGAAAAATATCCCGAGCTCGCGAGCCGGATCAAAGGGTATATCCGCGTAGGCGAGCGGCGCTGGGACCTGAAGCTGGACAATGGCATCACCATCAAGCTTCCCGAGGATGACGAGGAACAGGCGCTCGCCGAACTCGTGAAGATGGATCATGACAGCGGCTTGCTGTCGCGCGACATCGCCGCCGTCGACATGCGCCTGACGGACCGGCTGGTCGTGCAGTTGACGGCGGAAGCGGCGACGCAGCGCGAAGCCGCCCTCAACGAGAAACCCAAGAGCCTGAAGCGCAAGCCGGAGACGAAGATATGAACTGGCTTGGCGGTCCTGGCGATGCCGCGTCGCGCCGGTCCGGCACCCTGACGGTGCTGGATGTCGGTTCGAGCAAGGTCTGCTGCATGGTGGCCAAGCTGAAGCCGTGCGATGACGGCAAGCTGCTGCGCGGCCGCTCGCACCGGATCCAGGTGATCGGCATCGGTCACCAGAAGTCGCAAGGCGTGAAGTCGGGTGTCATCGTCGATCTCGACCGCGCCGAGCACGCCATCCGCCTTTCCGTCGACGCGGCCGAGCGCATGGCCGGGCTGACGGTCGATTCTCTGATCGTCAACATGACGGCCGGCCGGCTCAAGAGCGAAGCCTTCTCCGCCACCATCAATCTTGGCGGCCATGAGGCCGACGAGGCCGACATCAAGCGCGTTCTCGGTGCTGGCGCCAAGCAGGCGCTGAAGGCCGAGCGCGAGGTGATCCATTCGCTTCCCGTCGGCTTCTCGCTGGATGCCGAACGCGGCGTGCGCGATCCGCGCGGCATGGTCGGTGACGCACTCGGCGTCGACATGCATGTGCTGACCGGCGACGCCGCGCCGATGCGCAATCTGGAGCTTTCCATCAACCGCTCGCATCTGTCGGTCGAGCGCATGGTGGCGACGCCCTATGCCAGCGGTTTGGCGGCCCTGGTCGACGACGAGCTGGAAATGGGTGCGGCCTGCATCGACATGGGCGGCGGCACGACAACGATTTCGGTGTTTTCGGAAGGCAAGTTCGTCCATGGCGACGCCATCGCCATCGGCGGCAACCACGTCACGCTGGACATGGCCAAGGGGCTGTCGACCTCGCTCGATGCCGCGGAACGGCTGAAGGTGATGCATGGCTCGGCGCTGCCGGGCAGCGCAGACGACCGCGACCTGGTCTCGGTCCAGCCGATCGGCGACGATGGCGACGTGCCCTTGCAGATCCCGCGCTCGGTGATGACGCGCATCGTGCGCGCCCGCATCGACGAGACGCTCGAACTGCTGCGCGACCGGCTCAACAGGTCCGGCTATGGCAATGCAGTGGGCAAGCGTGTGGTTCTTACCGGCGGTGCCAGCCAGCTTGCCGGCCTGCCGGAGGCGGCGCGCCGCATCCTGGGACGCAATGTGCGCATCGGCCGCCCGCTCGGCGTGGCCGGCCTGCCGGAAGCGGCGAAGGGGCCGGCCTTCTCGGCCGCGGTGGGGCTTCTGATCTATCCGCAGATGGCGAGCTTCGAGAGCCATCCTGCGAAAGGAATTTCCGGTCTCAAAATGACCGGAACGGGCGGAAAACTGCATCGCATGAGTCAGTGGTTGAGAGACAGTTTCTAAAATTGACGGGGACAGCCCCATAGGCGGCCGCGGCGGCGAAGCGGCGTGAAAGGCAAAGGACGGAGACAATGACCATCAATCTGCAGAAGCCGGACATCACCGAGCTTAAGCCGCGCATCACCGTGTTCGGTGTCGGCGGCGGCGGCGGCAATGCCGTCAACAACATGATCACCGCCGGTTTGCGCGGTGTCGAGTTCGTGGTGGCCAACACCGACGCGCAGGCGCTGACCATGTCGAAGGCGGGCCGCCTGATCCAGCTCGGCGCGCATGTCACCGAAGGCCTTGGCGCCGGCTCGCAGCCGGAAGTCGGCCGTGCGGCGGCGGAAGAGTGCATCGATGAAATCCTCGATCACCTGACCAACACCCATATGTGCTTCGTCACCGCCGGCATGGGCGGCGGCACCGGCACCGGTGCTGCTCCCGTCGTTGCCCGCGCGGCGCGCGAAAAGGGCATCCTCACCGTCGGCGTCGTCACCAAGCCGTTCCACTTCGAAGGCCAGCGCCGCATGAAGACCGCGGATTTCGGCATCGAGGAATTGCAGAAATGCGTCGATACGCTGATCGTCATCCCCAACCAGAACCTGTTCCGGCTGGCCAATGACAAGACCACCTTCGCCGACGCCTTCGCCATGGCCGACCAGGTGCTCTATTCCGGTGTCGCCTGCATCACCGACCTGATGGTCAAGGAAGGCCTGATCAATCTCGACTTCGCCGACGTCCGTTCCGTCATGCGCGAGATGGGCAAGGCGATGATGGGCACCGGCGAGGCTTCCGGAGAGGGCCGTGCGATGGCCGCCGCCGAAGCGGCGATCGCCAACCCGCTGCTCGACGAGACCTCGATGAAGGGCGCCAAGGGCCTGCTGATCTCGATCACCGGCGGCCGCGACCTGACGCTGTTCGAAGTCGACGAAGCCGCGACCCGTATCCGCGAGGAAGTCGACCAGGACGCCAACATCATCCTGGGCGCCACTTTCGACGAGGAACTCGAAGGCGTCATTCGCGTCTCGGTGGTTGCCACCGGCATCGACAAGTCGGCGGCTGAAATCGCCGCCGCGCCGATCTCGATCCGCACGGCGCCTCCGAAGCCGGCCAGCCGCCCGGCGGCTCAGATCGCGGAGGTTCGTCCGGCGCCTGTCCAGCAGGCGGCATACGAGCCACGCGCTGTCGACCCGGTCGCGGAAGCCATCCATCTGGCCGAAGCTAATGCCGCGGCTATGGCGCAGGCGCGCCCGGCCCCGGTCGCCCACGCTGAAGATTTCCGCCCGCAGAGCAAGATCTTCCAGGCACCGCCCGCCCAGCCGATGCCGCAGCCGGTGGTCCAGCAGATGCAGCCGGCCCCGCAGCCGCGCGAGATGCTGCAGCGCGAAGCGCCGCAGCCGGTTGCCATGGCGCCGCAGCGTATGCCGCGCGTCGAGGACTTTCCGCCGGTCGTCAAGGCCGAGGTGGACGCCAAGAGCCGCCCGGTCGACCACGAGAACAACAGCGGACCGATGGGCCTGCTGAAGCGCCTGACCAATGGCCTGACCCGCCGCGAGGAGGAACCCGCAAGGCTGCAGCCGGCGCAGCCGCGCGAGCCCAAGCTGCGCCAGGCAGCGCCCGAAGTACGCCGTCTCGCCAGTCAGGATGCGCAGCTGTATGCGCCGCGCCGTGGCCAGCTCGATGATCAGGGCCGCCTGACGCCGCAGGTGAGGACGACTCAGGAAGACGATCAGCTGGAGATTCCGGCGTTCCTGCGCCGCCAGGCCAACTGATTGGTAAACGGACTGTAACATTTGTTAACAGGCAAGCGAGGAATCGCTTGCCTGTTAACGTTTTAAATGGTGGGATTTCAACGACTTACCAATTCGTACTCATTCCATTTCGCGGTTACACAGAGTAAGAAACCGTGATTTGGAGTCTCCCTGACGGGACATTATCTTCGCTGCCTACCATCATCGGTTTGCCGGGATTTCGGGGGAAGTCACCCTGCCAGCCGATTCACACAAGAGCCGCGCCCTCGGGCTGGAGAAGCGGACCTAGGCATTACGGGCTTATGGGGATTGTCTTGCACGACTATCAGACGACATTGAAGACGCGCGCGTCGCTTACCGGCACCGGCGTCCACAGCGGCAAGGAAGTGTCCATCAGCTTCGTGCCCGCGGATGCTGACACCGGCATCGTTTTCCAGCTTTTCAACGGTGCGGAGCAGGGCCGCGAGTTTCGTGCCCTGGTTTCGGAAGTCGGCGCTACCGACCTGTGCACCATGCTTGGTGATCCCGCCGGCGAGCATATCGCCACGGTCGAGCACATCATGGCGGCGCTGTTTGGGCTCGGCATCGATAATGTCGCTGTCGAGATCGATGGTTCCGAGGTTCCTATCTTCGATGGCAGCGCCATGGCGTTCGTCGAAGCCATCGATCAGGCGGGCATCGAGACGCTTTCGGTCAAGCGCCGCTATATCAGGGTCATCAAGCCGGTCCGCATCGAGAACGGCGCCTCGTGGGCGGAGTTTCGCCCCTATGACGGGACCCGTTTCGAGATCGAGATCGACTTCGAAAGTCCGGCGATCGGCCGTCAGCTGTTTGCCTCCGACCTCAATGCCGATATTTTCCGTCGCGACATCGCGCGCGCCCGCACCTTCGGCTTCATGAAGGATGTCGAGCGGCTGTGGGCTGCAGGCTATGCGCTCGGCTCCTCGCTGGAGAACTCGCTGGTCATCGGCGACGACAACCGCGTCATCAATATGGGCGGCCTGCGCTATCCCAACGAATTCGTGCGCCATAAAACGCTGGACGCCATGGGCGACCTGGCGCTGGCCGGCGCCCGCTTCATCGGCTGCTTCCGCTCCTATCGCGGCGGCCACAGGATGAATGCCGCGGCCCTGCGCCGTCTGCTCTCGGACCGCACGGCATTCGAAATCGTCGAGACGACACGCCGCGAGCGTGGCCGCAGCGCCGAGATGAACGCCGTCAATGCGCCACTCTACGCGCCCTGGATGATCTGATTTCCCGGGTTTTTCGGGTTCCATGGGCGATAGCGCATGTGGCAGGAATGCACCACTCGCCAGTGAAATTGCATTGACGTCCAAGCTGCGTCCGGCCGCCACAAAAATGTGCGATTGGCCGGAGATAGCGTTGTCGGGCAAGGCGGTTATGGTTTATGGCTGCTGCCGTCGATTAATGCATGTCGTTCAAAAGTGGGGACCAGTTTTGAAACAATGGCATGCAACTGGCATTGAAATGGCGCCGAAAGGGCGAGATCCAATCATGTTCTTCAAGCGAGTTGGTCAATTGAAAGCACCGCAGAGGGCTGTTTTCCTGGCGCTTTCAGTAGTTGTTCCATCGCTCTTTCTGTCGGCCTGCATGTCGTCGGAGAAAGATATCGACCTGTCGACCTATGTCGACCAGACCGAGCCGGCCGATGTTCTCTACAATCAGGGCCTTGCCAATCTCAATGCCGGGCGCCTGCAGGAGGCGAGCAAGAAGTTCGACGCCGTCGACCGCCAGCATCCCTATTCAGAATGGGCCCGCAAATCGATGGTGATGGGCGCTTTCGCCGACTATCGCCAGGGCAATTACGATGAGGCGATCGGCTCGGCCAAGCGCTATCTCACGCTTTACCCGTCGACCGATGACGCCGCCTATGCGCAGTACATCATCGGCTTGAGCTACTACCGTCAGATCAAGGACGTGACGCAGGACCAGAAGGAAGCGCGTCAGACCGTCCAGACGATGCAGGATCTGGTCACGCGCTGGCCGACATCGGAATATGTCGACGACGCCAAGGAAAAGATCCGCTTCGCCAACGATCAGCTGGCCGGTAAGGAAATGCAGATCGGCCGCTACTATCTCGAGCGGCGTGAATACATCGCCGCCGTCAAGCGCTTCCGCACCGTGGTCGAGAACTATTCCAACACCCGCCATGTCGAGGAGGCGCTCGCCCGCCTGACCGAAAGCTATTACGCGATGGGTCTGACCTCGGAGGCGCAGACCGCCGCCGCCGTGCTCGGCACCAATTACCCTGACAGTTCATGGTACAAGGATTCATACAAGCTCTTGCAGAGCAATGGGCTTGCACCGCGCGAAAATGCCGGGTCGTGGATATCCAAGGCCGGAAAGATGATCACCGGCGCCTGATCCCAAGCAGACGTTGCAGGCTTCACCAACGCGCCGTCTGCCTGGTTTTGTTGCTTGTCGCGGGTTCTAGCCGCAAAACCGCACGACACTTTTGCGGAACCTGCCTGGAGCACTCGGATCGAAGCGTGCGCTTTTTCGGATTGATCCGGTGCTCAAACAAAAAGATAGTGCGGCGCTGCGACTCCAAACCGTCGCGTGCCGTTCTAGATTTGGGTTCTGATGCTTTCCAGACTGTCGATCCGCGATATCGTCCTGATCGAGAAGCTGGATATCGACTTCCAGCCGGGTCTTTCGGTGCTGACCGGCGAAACCGGTGCCGGAAAATCCATCCTGCTCGATGCCTTGTCGCTGGCGCTCGGAGCGCGCGGCGATGCTTCGCTGGTGCGCCATGGCGCGGCGCAGGGGCAGGTCATCGCCGTCTTCGACGTGCCGCGTAACCATCCGGCGCGTACGCTGCTTGCCGACAATGCGATCGAGGATGACGGCGACATCATCCTGCGCCGCCTGCAGACGGCGGACGGCCGCACCCGCGTCTTCGTCAACGATCAGCCTTCAAGCGTCACCCTGATGCGCGATGTCGGGCGCGCGCTGGTCGAGATCCACGGCCAGCATGACGAGCGCGCGCTGGTCGATCCCGGAGCGCACCGCGAGGTGCTCGACGCTTTCGGTGGCCATCTCGGCGCCGTCCGCTCGACCGGCGAGGCATGGCGGCACTGGCGCGCCTGCGAGCAGGAGCTGTCGCGACACCGCGCCAAGGTGGCGGCGGCGGCGCGCGAGGCTGATTATTTGCGCGCGGCGGTGGCGGAACTGACCAAGCTCGATCCGCAGCCGGGCGAGGAGACTGATCTCGCCGAACTGCGGGCGTCGATGATGCGAGCGGAGAAGATCGCTTCCGAAATCCATGATGCGCAGGATGTGCTATCCGGCCCGTCCTCGCCCTTGCCGCAACTGGCCAGCCTGCTGCGGCGGCTGCAGCGCAAGGTGACGGAGGCGCCCGGCCTGCTCGACGATGTCGTCAAATCGCTCGATGAGGCGATGCTGTCGCTCGACGCGGCGCAATCGGGCGTCGAGGCAGCATTGCGCGCCACCGAATATGATCCGCAACGGCTGGAGAAAGCGGAGGAGCGGCTGTTTTCGCTGCGCGCGGCCTCGCGCAAGCACAGCGTCGCCGTCGACGATTTGGCGCAGCTGCGCGACACGATGTCGGCCGATCTCGCCGATCTCGATGCCGGCGAGGAGCGCCTGCACGGGTTGGAAAAGCAGGCCACCGCCGCGCGCGAGACCTATGACATTGCCGCCGCGCAGCTGTCCTCGCTTCGTCATGCGGCGGCGGTCGGCCTGACCAAGGCGGTGATGGCGGAATTGCCGGCTCTGAAGCTCGAACGCGCCGCCTTTATCGTGGAAATGAAGAGCGAGGTCGAAAGCCGCATGGAAGAGGGGATCGATCAGATCGAATTCTGGGTGCGGACCAATCCAGGCACGCGGCCCGGGCCGATGATGAAAGTGGCCTCCGGCGGGGAGCTTTCGCGCTTCCTTCTGGCGCTGAAGGTGGCGCTGGCTGACCGCGGCTCGGCACCGACGCTGGTGTTCGACGAAATCGACACCGGTGTGGGCGGCGCTGTCGCCGACGCTATCGGCCAGCGGCTGGCGCGGCTGTCGAAGCGCGTGCAGGTGCTGTCGGTGACGCACGCACCACAGGTGGCGGCGCGCGCGGCGACGCATTTCCTGATCTCCAAATCCGGCACCACCGACCGTGTCGCCACGGGCATTGCCGAGATGGACCGGCCGGCGCGGCAGGAAGAGATCGCGCGGATGCTGGCCGGCGCCACCATCACCGACGAGGCGCGCGCCGCCGCCGAGCGATTGCTGCGTGAGAATACCGCCGTTTCCTGATGGCGCTGCTTCCCGATCGGGGGTGCCTCTAACTGGTGAAATTCGACGCACGAACAGAGTCAGCATATGGCTCCATCCTGCTGTTTCGGCGTGGTTTTGTCAGAATTCAGCTCCCTTCCATCCGAATCCTGATCTATTGTCCCGGGCCAACAGCAGCCAGGTGCAAAACCATGTCCGAAAAACCAGTCGATGCCCTGACCGAAAGCGAGGCCGAAGCCGAGCTGAAACGGCTGGCGGAAGAGATCGCCGAGCACGACCGGCGTTACCATACCGAAGATGCGCCTGTTATCACCGATGCGGAGTATGATGCGCTGGCGCGGCGCAACCTTGCCATCGAGGAGCGCTTTCCAGCGCTGGTTCGCGAGGACTCGCCATCGCTGAGGGTTGGTGCAGCACCCGCGGAAGGCTTTACCAAGGTGCGCCATGCGGTGCCGATGCTCAGCCTTGCCAAGGCCTATACCGACGATGACGTCACGGATTTCATCGAACGCGGGCGGCGATTCTTCGATCGCGACAAGGAGCTCGACATCGCCTTCACCGCCGAACCGAAGATCGACGGGCTGTCGGCTTCGCTGCGCTACGAGAACGGTGTGTTCGTGCAGGGCGCAACGCGTGGCAACGGCGCCGTCGGCGAGGACATCACCGCCAATTTGAAGACTATCGCCGACATTCCTTCGAAGTTGAAAGGCTCGGGCTGGCCCGAAACCATCGAGATCCGCGGCGAGGTTTATATGACCTATGCGGAATTCGAGGCGCTGAAGCAACGCTCGGCAGCGGCCGGCGGCCAGGACTATGTCAATCCGCGCAATACGGCGGCCGGGTCGCTGCGCCAGAAGGATCCGTCCGTCACCGCCAGCCGCAATCTCAAATTCTTCGCCTATGCCTGGGGTTACACGACGGCGGATCCCGCTCCGACCCAATATGATTCGGTGCAGAAATTCGCCGAGTGGGGTTTCAAGATCAGTCCGTTGATGGTGCGGGCGAAATCGGCCGAGGAGTTGATCGCGCATTATCATCGGATCGAGGAGCAGCGCTCGGCGCTCGGCTACGATATCGACGGTGTCGTCTACAAGGTCGACCAGCTGGAATTGCAACGCCGATGGGGCTTCGTCACCGGCGAACCGCGCTGGGCGGTCGCGCACAAATTCCCGGCCGAACAGGCGATGACGACCGTGCAGAAGATCGACATCCAGGTCGGTCGTACCGGTACGCTGGCGCCGGTTGCGCGGCTGGCGCCGGTCACTGTCGGCGGCGTCGTGGTCGAGAACGTCACGCTGCACAATGAGGACTACATCAAGGGCCTGGACAGTACCGGCGAGCCGATCCGAGATGGCATCGATGTGCGCATCGGCGATACGGTCGTGATCCAGCGGGCAGGCGATGTCATTCCGCAGATCGTCAGCGTCGTCATCGACAAGCGGCCTGCTGATGCGGTGCCTTACGAGTTCCCTCACACTTGCCCGATCTGCGGCTCGCCGGCGACGCGCGAGATCAACGAAAAGACCGGCAAGGAAGATTCCCGCCGGCGCTGCACCGGCGAACTGATCTGCCCGGCGCAGGCGGTGGAGGGATTGCGCCACTTCGTGTCACGCGGCGCCCTGGACATCGAAGGGCTCGGCGCGGAAAACATAGACACGTTCTTCAATGCGGGATTGATCAAGACCGCCGCCGATATCTTCACGCTCAGGGACCGCCGTCCGGCTGTCACCAGGGCGCTGGCCGAGCGCCGTGAGGAGCAGGCAAGGCAGCGCGAGGCCGCATCGGGCAAGACACGCAAGAATGTGCGCAGCGTCGAGGATCGCAACTATGAGGGCCTCGACAAGCTGTTCGCCGCCATCGATTCGCGCCGCGAGCCGGAGCTGGACCGCTTCATCTTCGCGCTCGGCATCCGCCATATCGGTGAAACGACGGCCGCCGTGCTTGCCCGCACCTTCTCGACCATCGAGGAGCTGATCCGCGTCGGCAAGGAGACAGCGGCAGCGGAGAATCCACATACGGTTTTCCCCTCGGTCAACGGCATCGGCGATACCGTGATCGATGCTTTGCGCGACTTCTTCGGCAATGAGCGCAATGACGACGTGCTTGACGCGTTGCTCCGCCAAGTCAAGCCGAAGCCGTATATCGTCAACGTCTCGGCCGACAGCGAGGTCGCCGGCAAGACGGTCGTGTTCACGGGCTCGCTGGAGAAGATGACACGCTCCGAAGCCAAGGCGATGGCGGAGCGCCTCGGCGCCAAGGTCGCGGGCTCGGTTTCGGCGAAGACCGATCTTGTCGTGGCCGGGCCAGGTGCCGGCTCCAAGCTGAAGCTCGCCAGCGAACTCGGCATCGAGGTGATCGACGAGGATGCCTGGCTGGTGCGGATCGGCAAGGCATGACCGGACCGTTCAGCGGCTTCGGCCCCAAAGCCATTCCGTTCCTCAAGGCGCTGGATTTCCACCAGAGCCGCGAGTGGTTCCTGGAGAATCGCGACCTCTTCGAAAAGGATTTGCGCGATCCATTCGGTGATCTCGTCGAGACGCTGACCGCGCGCTTCGCGGAGGCAGGTCTCGGCCTGCGCGGCGACCGCAAGAAGTCGCTGTTCCGGATCAATCGCGACGTGCGTTTCGCCAAGGACAAGCGGCCCTACAACAGGCATTTGTCGGCCATCCTGTCGCCCGACGGCACCAAGATGGAGCAGGGCGTGTTCTACGTGCATATCGGGCTTGAGCGCTGCTTTGCCGACATTGCCTGGTGGCAGCCGGAGCCTGCGCTGCTGCTGGCGATGCGCAAAGCCGTCGCGACGAAGCCGGACAAGTTTCGCGCCCTGGTGGCGGCGCTGAAGAAGAACCGGCTTGAACTCGAGACCGAAGGCCGTATGAAGCGTACGCCACGCGGCTTCGAGGAAATCAGCGATCCCGATCTGGTCGCCGCCATCCGCCACCGGCATTTCTATGTCCAGCATGTCATCGATCCGGCCGGAATCCATACGGCTGATCTGGTCGATGAACTCGTCGATTTCACCTTGCGCGCCAAGCCGCTGCTCGACTGGGGCAGGGCGATTGAGGGCAAGATCCCGAAGGAATAAGCGTCTAACTCAGCCGATCCAGCGATCATTTCCGCTGATCGTTTGGCTCAAGCGAATTCGTGTGACACGGCGAGGCGCGCCACCTACATACCGCGCTTCCCTTGTTGTTGTGCATGTCGTTATCCCTGCTACGCACTTTTGGGCGACATGTATCAGGAGTGGTTGATGGCGACGGACGCAATTTCGGAGAGCAGCGAAAGAAGCGATTTCTGGCAGGGCGTGCGGCTGTCGATGCCTGTCGTGGTGGCGTCGGCGCCGTTTGCGGTGCTGTTCGGTGCGCTCGCCGTCGACAATGGTTTCTCGGTCCTGGAAGCCTTCCTGATGAGCGCGCTGGTCTATGGCGGCGCCAGCCAGATGGTCGGCATCCAGCTGTTCGGCCAGCATGTGGCGCCGTGGCTGATCGTGCTGTCGATCTTCGCCGTCAATTTCCGCCACGTGCTCTATTCCGCAGGCATCGGCCGGCGCATCGCGCACTGGCCTGTCACCCAGCAGGCACTTGGTTATTTCATCCTCACCGATCCGCAATTCGCGGTAGCCGAAGCGCGGGCGCAATCGGGCCAGACGGTCGGCTTTGCCTGGTATCTGGGGCTTGGCTTGCCGGTCTATCTGTTCTGGATCGTCGAAAGCGCGCTTGGCGCACTGTTCGGCAAGCTGATCCCCGACACGCATGCGCTCGGCATCGATTTCCTGCTGCCGATCTATTTCCTCGGTCTCGTGCTGGGCTTTCGCAAGCGGCCGCTGTGGCTGCCGGTGGTCGTCGCCAGCGCCGCCGCCTCGATCATCGCCTACAAGACGGTCGGCTCGCCTTGGCATGTCTCGATTGGCGCTGTTGCCGGTGTGCTGCTGGCGGTCATCCTGCCTCCCCATCACAGCGGCGTAAAGGCACGGCCATGAGCACGACCTTCTGGATCATCATCGCCGGCGCAATCGCGACCTATCTGACGCGCATCGGTGGGCATCTGGTCATCTCCCGCTTCGACACCATCCACCCGCGCGTTGAGGCCGGCCTCAATGCCGTGCCGGCCGCGGTGCTGACGACGCTGGTGGCGCCGGAACTGTTGAATGCCGGGCCGGCGGAATGGGCGGCTCTGGTGGTCACCGCGGTCGTCTCGCTGCGCGGTGGGTTGATGGCGATGTTTCTGGCGGGTGCGGCAGTGCTGATTTTGGCGCGGCAGTTCGTGGGGTAAAATTCTAAGCGCGAATCGGTTTGGACGTTAGCGCCGCCTTTATTGCCCTGCCGGGCACTTCTCCCCGTAAACGGCCGGGCTGTCACGTATGGATTCTTGCGAAGAAGAACCCCCACCCTAACCCTCCCCACAAGGGGGAGGGAACGCTGCCGCGTGCCTTTAATTCTTCTTGGCGCCGAAAAGACAGGCGATTCTCCTGGGTCAGCGCCAACGGAAGTCTCCCTCCCCTTGTGGGGAGGGGTTAGGGGTGGGGGTCCGTGCCGGGCAGCCATCTCAAGAATCCATACGCGATAGTCCTGCCGTAAACGGGAGAAAGAAGCTCACCTCAAATCTTCGCGTCGTGCGGCAGCGGCGCTGTCGCCTTCTCCAGCCAGGCCAGCGTTTCGCCGTCGAGCATCGGGCCGATCTCGGTCAGCACGCGCGCATGGTACGTGTCCAGCCAGTGCAACTCGTCGCGCGTCAGGAGGTCCGACTGCACCAGTCTTGTGTCGATCGGCGCCAGCGTCAGCGTCTCGAAGCCGTGCATGGCGATATCGCCGCCCTCGATCTCTTGCGCCGGCGTCACCAGGATCAGGTTCTCGATGCGGATGCCGTAGGCGCCTTCCTTGTAGTAGCCCGGCTCGTTGGACAGCATCATGCCTTCGAGCAGCTTTTCGGTGCCGGTGCGGGCGATACGCTGCGGCCCTTCATGCACGGCCAGATACGAGCCGACGCCATGGCCGGTGCCGTGGGCGAAGTCGCAGCCGTGCTTCCACAGCGCCATGCGCGCGACGGCATCGATCTCGGAGCCGCGCGTGCCGGCGGGAAAGCGCAAGGTGGAAATGCCGATCATGCCTTTCAGCACCAGGGTGAAGCGTTCGCGCATCTCCTGCGTCGGCTCGCCGATAGGCACGGTGCGGGTGATGTCGGTGGTGCCGTCCTGATACTGCGCGCCGGAATCGAGCAGGAACAGCTCGCCGGCCTGCAGCTTGCGGCTGGTGGCGCGAGATACGCGATAATGCATGATGGCGCCGTTCGGGCCGGCGCCCGAAATGGTGTCGAAGGAGACATCGCGCAGCGGCATCTGCGTTTCCTCGCCGGTCTGCCGGCGCTGTTCCTCCAGCCGGGTGACCACCGATATCTCGTCGAGCGATCCGGGTTTTTGCCGCTCCAGCCAGCACAGAAGCTTCGCCACGGCGGCACCGTCACGCCGATGCGCGGCGCGCGAGCCGTTGATTTCGGCCTGGTTCTTGGTGGCGCGCGGGATGCGCGCGGGGTCGGCTGCGGCGATCACGGTGCCGCAATTGGCCTCGACCAGCATGCGCAGCCTGTCGGCCGCCAGCACCGGATCGAGCGCGATTTTTGCGCCACTCTTGGCAAGTGCCGCAATCGCCGCTTCGAATTCGCCGGGCTCATGCGGCTCGGCGAGCTGGGTGAGGTAGGCCGCGACCTGGCGCGAGAACTTGCGCTTATCCATGAAAAGCTGGTGCGACCCATCGGCGGCGAGGATGGCGAAGCCGAGCGCCAGCGGCGTGTGCGGCACGTCACCGCCACGGATGTTTAAGGCCCAGGCGATGGAGGAGGAGTCGGTCAGCACGGCATGGGTGGCGCCTTCCTTTGCGATCGCCGCCGCCAGCCGCGCCAGCTTGTCCTTGGCAAGCTCGCCGGCAAAGCCGATCGGGTGAAGCTCGACGGGAGCCACCGGCGCGTCGGGCTGTTCCTTCCAGATGATGTCGATCGGGTTCTTGTCGAGCGGCACCAGCACCGCACCTGATTTGTCGGCCGAGGCCTGCAGCGCCTTGACCTCGCTGATCGTGTGCAGCCATGGATCGAAGCCGAGCCGTGCGCCCTTGCCAAGATTGTCTTTGAGCCAGACAGCCGGGGGATTGTCGACCAGGCTTTCGATCGAAAAGACATCGAGATCGACCTCGCTGCGCACCTGCAGCGTGTAGCGCCCGTCGACAAAGACGAAGACGCGATCGCGCAGGACGATGGCGACACCGGCCGAGCCGCTGAAGCCGGTCAGCCATTTCAGCCGCGCCGAGCGGTCGGCGACATACTCGCCCTGATGCTCGTCGGCACGCGGCACGATGAAGCCGTCCAGCCCGTTGGCTTCAAGCCATTGGCGCAGCAACGCCACACGCGGTTTGCCGACGGCCGGGTCGCCCGCGGAATCGAAGGTCTGGAACATTGTGGGCCTCCTGCGATCAGCGCAACCGTAGCGTAAGGTCGCGGAAATCGGAATCGATTTCCGGCTGGGCGCAACCTGCTACAGCATCGCTTGGCTGACAACCGGTGGAACTTGGTCCAAGCTCGGTCGTTGCCGGCCTGCATGCCTCAATGCTTCAGATGGATCGTCACCCAGCCTTCGCGGTGCAAGGTGCGCACGTGGCGAAAATTCTGGCCGACATAGGCCGAGATGACGGCGTCCCGCTGGCGCTCGAGGATACCCGACAGCACGATCGAACCGCCAAGTGCGATGTGACCAGCCATTTGCGGCGCCAGCCGCATCAGCGGCCGTGCCAATATGTTGGCGACGATGAGATCGAAGGGCGCGCGCTTGCCGAAGATCGGATGGTGAAAACCAGGCGCGGTTGCTGTTTCCACCAGTGCCTTGACGTGGTTGAGCCGCGCATTGGCGGCAGCCACCCGCACCGCCACCGGATCGATGTCGGTGGCCAGCACAGGAATATGCGCCAGCTTGGCGACGGCGATCGCCAGCACCGCACTGCCGGTGCCGAGGTCGAGCGCATTGCGCGGATGCTCGCGCCGAACCACTCTTTCAAGCATTTCCAAGCAGCCGGCTGTGGTGCCGTGGTGACCGGTGCCGAAGGCGAGGCCGGCCTCGATCTCGATGGCGAGTTCGCCGCTGTGGCGTTTCCTGCGGTCATGCGCGCCGTGGACGAAGAAACGGCCGGCACGCACCGGCTTCAGCTCTTCCAGCGAATGCGCCACCCAGTCGATGTCGGGCAGGGCCTCGCGCTCGATCGGCTTCGACAGGGAAAGGCCGGCAAGGATGTCCTTCAAGCGGGTCTCGACCGCATCGACGTCGCCATCGGCATAGAGCGACACTTCGTGGATGTCCTTGTCCTCGTCGACCTCCAGGACGGCGATAGGCAGCCCTTCTTCCTCGAAGGCCGCCTCGAGCGCCGCGAAAATGCTGACGGACTCGGTCTTTCCGGTGGTGAAGTAAAGGCGCGTCTGGGTCATGAAATGGTAATCAGCCTTTCGCCGCCAGCCGCTTCAGCTTGGCGATGGCCGTATCGGCGCTTTCGCCGTAGGCGATGGTGCCGGCAAAGTCGCCATTGGCGTTGAGCAGCAGCACCGAGGCGGTGTGGTCCATCGTGTAGTCGCCGTCGCCGGTGTCGACCTTCTTCCAGTAGATGCCGAACGACTTGGCCATGGCATGGACCTTGTCCGGAGCGCCCGTGATGCCGACGATGCGGTCGGAGAAATTGCTGACATAGGCGTTCATCACTTCCGGCGTGTCGCGCTCGGGATCGACCGAGACGAAATAGGCGTGCAGGTTCTTGCCGTCGTCGCCGAGCGTCTTCAGCCAGCCGGCCAGTTCGAACAGCGTGGTCGGGCAGACCTCGGGGCAATGGGTGAAGCCGAAGAAGACGACGCTGGGCTGCCCCCTGAAGGCGGCTTCGGTGATCGGCGTGCCTTTCTGGTCGACCAGGGTGAAGGCGGCACCGAAAGGTTCGCCGCCATAGTGGCCGCGGTACCAGTCGAAGGTCAGCCAGCCGATGCCGGCCGCCATCAGGACGAGAATGCCGACCAGGATAGAACGCATCATCATCAAAAGTCCGTCTGCAGAAATCGCCGCGCCGGCTCAATGCCGCGCCTGTGCGACAGTCTTAGCGGTTCGGCCTCGCACAGGCAAAGTGCCGCGTTGCCGCAACCGCAGTGGTGTTGACCTATCTGCTTGCAAAGCCGGGCTGCTCGCCCCACCTGTGACCGGCAACTCGAACCGCAGGAGGCTAGTTTGCGACGACTGATTGGGCGACGACTGATTGGGCGAAAACTGATCGGCGGCGCGTTGGCCGCGTGCGTTGTCCTAGGCGCCGGTGCTGCTGTCGCCGAGGAAGTCGGCAAGGTCGGCGTCGACTGGCTTGGCAACGACATCATCGTCGAGGCGATCAAGGATCCGAAAGTGGAAGGCGTGACCTGCCATGTCTCCTATTTCGATCGCGGCATCATCGATCGCCTGCACAAGGGCAACTGGTTCGAGGATCCGTCCGATTCCTCGATCTCCTGCCGCCAGACCGGTCCGATCACCATCGGTGACATCGACATGAGCGAGGGCGGCGAGGAGGTGTTCAAGCAAGGCATCAGCCTGATCTGGAAGAAGCAGGTGGTGAACCGCATCTACGACAAGCCCAATGAGACGCTGATCTATCTCTCGCATTCGCGCCAGGTGCAGAACGGCTCGGCCAAAATGTCGGTCACCACCGTGCCGCTCTACGGCCAGAACGTGGTGTGGAGCAAAGGCAAGCCGTAACAGGCGGCCGACCTTCGGACGATTAGTCCCGCTTGCGGGACCAATCGCTCGGGGGTAAAGCCGCCGGCATGGACCGTTCCGAAAACCTCGTCCCGAAAGACCCCGAGCCACGCATCCATCCGACCGCGGAGCTGAAGGCGTGCAAGCTCGGTCGCTATGCCTCGATCGGCGAGCGAGTGGTGCTGCGCGAGGTGAATGTCGGCGACTTCTCTTATTTTGAACGCCACTGTGAAGCGATCTACACGACGATCGGGAAATTCTGCTCGATCGCCGCCAACAGCCGCATCAATGCGCTGGAGCATCCCATAGAGCGGCTGACCCAGCACAAGCTCAGCTACCGGCCGAACGAGTATTTTCGCTGGCTGGGCGTCGATGCCGCCTTCCGCGAGCGGCGGCGGGCGAAAGCGGTGACCATCGGCCATGATGTCTGGATCGGCCACGGCGCGGTGATCATGCCTGGGGTCGCCATCGGCAACGGTGCCGTCATCGGCGCCAACGCCGTGGTGACGCGTGACGTGCCGTCCTATGCGATCGTCGCCGGCGTGCCGGCGAAGGCACTCCGGCCACGCTTCGCTCCGGATATGGCGGCGCGGATCGAAGCTCTCGCCTGGTGGGACTGGCCGGTCGAAAAGCTCGCCAGAGCGGTTCCCGACATGCAGGCAATGCCGATCGAAGCGTTCCTCGACCGCTGGGAAAACGACGCCGTCTGACCAGTTCAAGTGCGTAGCGTTGAGACGGAGTCGGGCGACGCGCTTCAAGGCCCGCCGGACTGAAACCCCTTCCGCCATGCGGGGGTGGCGCAGCGGAAGGGGCTGGAGTTGAACCGCTGTGAAGCGGAAGGAACAGGCACTCTCGCCTGCAGGGTCATTGTGACATTGAACCCATAAGGCGTGTTTTCCAGGCTATTCTCCCTATGCGTGTAGGCAATTGTACCTGAGGTATTTGCTTGCATCGGGAACCTGAAACGGTCGCTGATTGTTCTCATCGCGCCGCAGCGTTGAGGATTTCGATAGATGGAAAAGCATTTCACCAAGGTCGCCAACTGGGTCGCCCGCATAGCCGGCCTGCCGCCGACATTCGCCCTCTGTTGCCTGATCGTCATCGTCTGGGCGGTGAGCGGTCCGTTCTTCGGCTTTTCGGACACCTGGCAGCTCGTCATCAACACGGGCACGACCATCATCACCTTCCTGATGGTCTTCCTGATCCAGAACACTCAGAACCGCGACGGCGCGGCGATCCAGGCCAAGCTCGACGAACTGATCCGGGTCGGCAAGGGCCACAACCACTTCATCGGCATCGAGCATCTGACCGAATCCGAAGTCGAGGAAATCCGCGCCAAATGCGAGCGTGCTGCAAAGCGGCATGACGAACAGATCGCCGACATGGCGGCGAAGAAGGTTGTGGCGAAAAAGCGCGGGTCGAAAAAGCAGGCGGCCTGAAAATCAGCCCTTCATGAACGCCGCGAAACTGTCCTTGTGGTCCGGATGCCAGCGCGACAGGGCTGGGCGGTTCTCAATGATATCGCCGATCGCCCAGGCCATGCGCTTTTCATCCAGCGGGCGGGCCGCCTCATTGTCCGGGCACAGGATGTAGAAATCGCCTCTGGTCAGGGATTCCAGCATGAAATCCACAACCTGTTCGCCGGTCCAGGCGCCGGCCGGTTTTTCCGTCGCGCCCTCGGTCAGGCCGGTAAAGGTGAAGCCGGGGATCAGCAGATGGGCAGCGACATGGGCGCCGGGTTCGTTGCGTAACGCATGCGCCAGGCCCTCGGTGAAGGTTTTCACCCCTGCCTTGGAGACATTGTAGGCAAGATTGCCGGGCGGCGTGGTGATGCCTTGCTTGGAGCCGGTGTTGACGATCAGACCCGGCCCGGCCGAGGCCAGCATGCGCGGCGCGAAGGCCTCCACGCCATGCACGACGCCCCAGAAATTGATGTCCAGCAGCCGTTTCCAGGCGTCGCGGTTTTCCCATGGCTTTCCGGGATTGTCGCCGACGCCGGCATTGTTCATCAGCAGCGACACGCCGTCGAAGGCGCCGAACGCCCTCTCGGCGAGGCGGTCCACCTCATCCGCCTTCGAAACGTCGGCGGCGACGGCAAGCACGGCATCGTCGCCGGCAATCGCAGAAACGGCGCGCGAGGCGTCGTCAAGCCGCGCGCCGCCAATGTCGGCCAGCACGATCTTCATGCCCATCAGTGCAAGCCGCTTGGCGGCCGCCAGACCGATGCCGCTGGCGGCGCCGGTGATCACGGCGGCATTGCCTGGGGCAAGCGCGGGCAGGGCGGTCTGGATCTCGGCGTCGGTGATCATGAGCGATGGGTTCCTTGTTCGATGCGCCGAACTTAGCGCCGGAACCGGTCGGTGCAAGCCTCTGCTCGCCTTGTCGGGTTGACCAGTTCGGTCGAGGCTGCGCATGTTGCCCTTTGCCTCCGCAAAAGAGATTTTGCCCTGGGGACAAAACAAACTTTAGCCCTGGGGACAAACGGAGATTTCCTGATTGACGGCCTGGGTTGCAATCCTGAAAGAACAGACCGCCATTGGCGACCAGATGGGCCGCGAGGTGCCGCAGATGCTGGCCAATCCCGACATCAGCGAAACGCAGGTGAAGACGCTCTTTTCCGCCCTGGAGAAACAAGCCGAGTTCGTCGAGAAGCTGCGCATGGCGCTGGAAAAGTTCGGCCATGATTTCTCGATCATCAAGGCCGCGGAACGGCTGGAGGAGCGCTATGCCGACCTTGCCGCATCGGTGGCGGAAAAACTGAAAGCGATGCGCAAGTAGCGCAACTCTGGGAAAGACGTGCAACGCTTTGCCTTGAAAATGCGTGAAGACAGCTACTTTTCAATCACCCGCGCAAAGCGCGTATCCGGTACGAGCCATATCATCGCGACCAGCACATAGAGCGCGACGCCGATCCACTGGCTGACGAAGGTCAGCACGACGGCTGCGATGTAGACAGCCAGGGAGAGCTTCCCCTTGCGGTCAGTACCCAGCGCCTTGGCAAAAGCGGTATCATTGCCGTGCAGGCGATGCAGCGCGGCGGCGAGTATGGTGTAGGCGATGGCGCATAGCGCGAGGTCGGTGCCATAGACCGCGACCGGCACCGGCGCAAAGTGGTTCTCGCCCATGAAGGCTGTGGTCACCGGCATCAGCGACAGCCAGAACAGCAGATTGAGGTTGGCCCACAGCACGCGCCCGTCGACCCGCTGCACGGCGTGGAACATGTTGTGCAGGTTGTTCCAGTAGATGCCGACATTGATGAAGGACAGCACGTAGCAGAAGAAGATCGGCCACAACGGCACCAGGGCGGAGAAGTCCTCGCCGTGCGGCACTTTCAACTCAAGCACCATGATGGTGATGATGATGGCCACGACACCATCGGTGAATGCCTCGACCCTGCCTTTGCCCATGGATCCCACCTTTGCCCGCGATGAATTGTCGAAAGAGAGAGTAAACGCTAGCGGATGTTGGGGAGCCAATAAATGGCAACCGGGGAATTCCTCAACCATGTCCAAGGAAAATCCGGCATCAGTCCCGCTGGTCAGGACGATTACGGCCGCCCACCGTTGACTTTTCTTGGCTTGGCCGCTCCTCTTGCAGGGCAGTCTTGGCCGAAGCAGATGTACGGCTGGGATTCGAATGGAGGGGACTGATGAGATTTCGTTTTCTGCTTGTGGTCGCGACCATCCTGGCCGCGGTCTTCGGGACGTCGGCCGCGGCCTTCGCCTACAGCGCCCACACCTCGACCAACCTCAACGTCCGCAGCGGGCCGGGAGCGGGATACGCCAGGGTGGGAACGCTGCCCGCCGGCTTCAGGGTCAATGTCACCGGCTGCCAGCCGGGCTGGTGTAGAATCCACGGCGGCGGCGTGAGCGGCTGGGCCAGCGCCGGTTATCTCGAACGCTCCCAAATCGTTCGCCCGCCGATCATCATCGTGCGCCCGCCGCATCGGCCGCACTGGCAGCACAGGCCGCACCGTCCTCCGCACCATCGCCCGCCGCACAAGCCGCGCCCCGGCAAGTGCAAGATCGCGCCCGGCTTCCCCTGCAGGTGAGGCCGACCGGTTGAGCGATAGATGACGGATCGGAGCCGCTGGCCCCGATCCGAGCCTGTTCAGCCGGCAGATATCCCGCTCAAGCAATGTCCACGGTGCTGTCAGGAGCCTCCCTGTCGGCTGGAACGTCGTGGATGAAACCGCGTTAAATCCTCGATCCCCGAAATTGGTGACGAGGTTGGCCATGGCCATTCGCAATTTTGCGCATACGCACGAAGGAGCAGGTGGCGACGCTCTTGCAATCCCCACCGTCGCCGCGATGATTGCGGTGCTGTTTGCCGGCAGCACGGTGCTGACGCCGCTCTATATCGTGTACAAGCAGCAATTCGGCTTTTCACAAATCACCCTGACGCTGATCTACGCCGTGTATGTCGTCGGCAATCTGGCGGCATTGGTGATGTTCGGCGGGGTGTCCGATGTCGTCGGGCGCCGGCCCGCGAGCCTGGCGGCGATGCTTGTCGCCATCGTCAGTGCGCTTGTCTTCCTGTTTGCCGGAAACGTCGTCTCGCTCGACGTCGCCCGCATCCTGAGCGGGCTTGGCATCGGCGTCGGCGCGGGGACCGGAACCGCGTGGATTGCCGAGCTTCTTCCCGGCGCGGACAAGTCGCGCGCCAGTGTGATCGCCACCAGCACCAATTTCCTCGGCCTCGGCTTCGGCGCACTGATTTCGGGACTTCTGGCTGAATATGAGCCATGGCCGTTGCGGCTGATCTTCATCGTCTATCTGGCAGCACTTTTGGTGGTAACGGTCCTGGTCTGGCGCACTCGCGAAACGATGGCGAAGCCGGGCGGCCTGCGGCGGCTTTCCTTGCGGCCGCAACTTTCCGTCCCGGAGGAAATCCGTGCGCGCTTCGTCGCGCCGGCGGTGACCGGCTTCGGCGCGATGGCGCTGGTCGGGTTCTACGCCGCGTTGGCGCCGAGCATCCTGGCGCAGCAACTGCATGTGACCAACCACGCCGTCGCCGGCGCGCTGTTCTTCGAACTGGCGATCGTCACCGCGATCAGCATTGTCGTTCTGATGCACATGAAGAGCAACAAAGCGATGCTGGCTGCGCTGGCATTGATGATCCCAAGCGTCTCGTTGGTGGTGGCGGCGCAGATACTGGCCTCGATGGCACTGATGGTTGCTGCGACGGCCTGTTGCGGCGTTGCGGCGGCGCTTGGTTACCGTGGCGGGCTGCAAGTAGTGAACGAGATCGCGCCGAAGGCTCGTCGCGCCGAAGTGGTGTCCAGCTTCTTCATCTGCTGCTTTGTCGGCAACGCCTTGCCCGTCATCGGCATTGGCATCGTTTCGACCTATGCCAGTCCCATCGCCGCCAGCCTGGCATTCGCCGGCGTGATCGTGGCGTTTGCGTTGGTGGCACTGGCTTTTGAGCTGAAACAACACGGGCGTTGAGCCCTGGAGCTGTCCAGCGGAACCGGGTTGGCTTCAGCCGTTCGGTGTTTCAGGCGAAAGATGCGCGCGTCCGCGTGGCACGCCAAGACCGGTGTCCGGCGGCTCGCCGGCTGCCGGTCTGTTCTCGATCATGTGCGTGGTGCGCCAGCGGCCGAAACGGTAGTAGGCAGAGGCCAGTACAAGCGAGCTGATCGAACCCACCGGGAAACTCCACCACAGCGCTTCCTCGCCGATCACGCCACGCATGAAATAGGCAAAGCCGGTGCGCACGATCAGCACCGAAATGACCAGGATGATCAGCGGCGGCATCACGGCACCCGTGGCTCGTACGGTGGCAAACAGCACGATGGTTATGCCGAACAGGATGAACGACCACGAGGCGACATTGTTGATGTGGACGGCGATGTCGATCGCAGCACTATCGCTGCTCAGGAACAGGCTCAGCACCGAACGGTCGAAAACCGACAGCACGGCAACCAGCGCGCCGGTCAGGACCAGGTTGAAGCCGACGCCGGAGGCGGCGATGCGGCCGATCCGGTCCCAGCGCCCGGCGCCGACATTTTGTGCCGCCATCGAGGACACCGCGGCGCCGATGGCGAGCGCCGGCATCTGGATGTAGGTCCACAGTTGGGCGGCGATGCCGTAAGCGGCCGCGACCTGCGAGCCGTTGGAGTTGACCATGCCCATCACTGTCAATGCAGCCGCGGAGATGACGATCATCTGCAGACCCATCGGCACGCCCTTGAAGACGACGATGCGCAGCAAGGTGGGATCGGGCCGCAGCAGAGCGAGGTTGGCGCCGGCCAGCCGCAGCGGATGCTTGCGCACATAGAGCACGATCAGGATGGCGATCACGCTTACCGTCTGGCCGATCAGCGTCGACGTGGCGGAGCCGGCGATACCGAGTTCGGGAAACGGCCCGATGCCGGCGATGAGCAATGGGTTGAGCACGATGTCGAGGACGACGGCCAGCGCCATGAAGAAGAAGGGCGTGCGTGAATCGCCGGCACCGCGCAGCACGGTCATGACGAAGGACAGAAGGTTCATCATCGGCACGGCGACGAAGATGATGCGCAGATAGGAGCGCGCCAGCGGCAAGGCATCGGCCGGTGTGCCGAGCGTGTTGAGAATGGCGTCGACCCAGATCCAGCCGCAGACCGCGAAGACAACCGAGACGAGGAAGAAGAACGTCGCGCTGGTGCCGACGATGCGGCGCGCCTCGGGCAGGTCGCGGGCACCGACCGACTGGGCCACCAGAATGGTGGCCGCCATGCCGATGCCGAACACAGTGCCGAGGATCAGGAACAGGACGAGGTTGGCGTTGGAGGTGGCGGTCAGCGCCGATTCGCCGAGGAAACGGCCGACCCAGACGGCGTTGATCGAACCGTTGAGCGACTGCAGCACGTTGGAGCCGAGCACCGGCAGGGCGAACAGCAGAAGCGTGCGCGGGATCGGGCCGCTGGTCAGGTCGCCGGTGCGCCGGCGCGCGGGCATTTTTTCGTCCATGGCGGGCAGCTCGGCGGATGGTGATTTGGATCCAGTCCACGATGATATCGCAGGCGGGACCGAGATGCACCCTTGCGAACGCGCCGCACGGTTGAAAGGCCGCTGCCCCGTTCATGCCCAGCCGCGAGCCCCAGCGGACGCGCCAAGCGCGCCCGCCCGGGCAGTGGTGGTTACTTCTTGGTCAGACCCGGCAGCGTGACCTGATAGACCAGGAACATGGTGTCGACATTGGCGCCGTCTTCGGCCTTGTAGGGCGCGCCGACCTGAAAACCGTCCTGGGCGAGGAAGTCGTTGTCGTTGGCGACGAACAGGAAGTAGTCGTCGGGCAGCTTCGGATCCAGAACGCTGACCACTGACATCGCCTCCCACTTCTCGGACAGGTTATCCTGGTCGTTGGGCGCGCCATTGTGCAGGCCGAAGCGGCCGAGCTCGGCACTGTCGTTGATGTCGATGAATGGCGTCAGCTTGGCCGGTGTCACCGATGGGTCGACGACGCCCTTGGGGGCGACCGGCTTGTCAGCGGCGTCGAAGGCGCCGCCGGCGATGTCGGTCGCGACCGAGACGTCGACGACGAAGATCTGGCGCACAAGCGAGGTGTCGCCCTTCAGCCCCTGGCCGTTGCCGCTGTCGCGCGCCAGCATCAGGAAAGTCTGATCCGACAGTGCCACGATCTCGCTCTGCGCGGCGACCTTGGTCTTGCCCTTGGCATCCTTGAACACCGGCAGCGGCACGACATACTCATGCGCCAGCTTGAGATGGCCGAGGTCGGATGCGTCGTAGACGAGGGCGCGGGTGTTCTGGCGCGTGGCGGGCGAATCGCCGCCGTCCTGCCGGGGCGCCGACTGCAGCACGGCGATCAGGAACTTGCCGTCTGGCGTCATTGCCATGCCTTCGAGGCCTTGGTTGTTCTGGCGGCCGGTTTCGGGATCCTTCGGATCGGGCTCGGCGGCACCGGGTCCCGGATTGTCCGAGGCGAAGTTCGGCGTGCCGTGGCGCATCGGCACGAGGGCGGCCGGTGGCTGGGTTGCCGACAGCAGATGCCCGTCGGCGGAAAACCGATAGATGTTCGGGCCGTATTCGTCGGAGATGAACATCGAACCATCGGGCAGCCGCACGATCGCCTCGTTGTCGAGCGCCAGCTTGCCATTGTCGGCTTGCGGCAGGATCGGCATGTCGCCGCTTGCCGCGCGCACGCCGTTGAGCGGGTCGAGGCCGGTGGCATCAGCGCCCTTGTCGTCGGTGAGCAGCATGGTGTCGGCGAGCGTCGCCTTGACGCCCGTCTGCTCCTGGCCGGCAGCGGGTGCGGCACCCAATGCGGTCGGCATGAATTCTATGCCGATGGTGTTGAGGCGCGGCCGGTAGTCGGTGGTGCCGACGACATTGTAGCCGCGGTCGGGCAGCAGCCAGAGCGAACCCTTGTAACCATCGGCGCCGTGCGTCCAGCCTGATGTGTCGATCGCCATGCCGGAGCCCGAGCCGAAGGTCTCGCCGAACTTGTCGCGCTGAGCGGCCGGGATGCGGCCGACACCGACCAGCCCCTTGTTGACGAGGCCGCCGACGGTCGCGGTGCTGTCGGCGAGCGCCGGCGTCAAGGCGGTGAACAAGGCCAGCGCGACGCCGAGCGACGCGGTTCGGTACAGGTGTTTCATGGATAATCCTCTTTGTGACGGATGTGCCGCGAGGCGCGACATCGATGATGCCGCGCAGGCCTCCCCGAAACGCGGTCTACGGCGCGAACATGATGCTTACGTGACAGCGCGCGGTGCATGCCGGCGGTCGACGAAAAACGATGCGCGCGCGCGGCACTAGACACTTATGTCCAGTAAATATATGCTCCAGCCTTCGGACTAACCGTGGAGGGGAAGCCTTGAAGTCGCACTACCGCGCAGTCGTCATCGGAGGTGGCGTGGTTGGAGCCTCGGTGCTCTATCACCTGACGCGGTTCGGCTGGAGGGATGTGGCGCTGATCGAGCGCGCCGAACTGACGGCCGGTTCGACGTGGCACGCGGCGGCAGGCTTCCATTCGCTCAACGCGGATCCCAACGTGGCGGCGCTGCAGGACTACACCATCAATCTCTACCGGGAGATCGAGGCCGAATCCGGCTGGGATATCGGCCTGCACATGACGGGCGGCGTCAACATCGCCAGCGATCCCGCGCGCTGGGAGTGGCTGAAATCGGCCTGGGCGGTGTTCCAGTCGGTCGGCATCGAGACCGCTAGGTTGGTAACGCCCGATGAGATCAAGACGATCTGCCCGATCGTCGACGTCACCGGTGTGCTTGGCGGGCTGCATGATTCCAACGAAGGCCATCTCGACCCGTACGGCACGACGCATGCCTATGCGGGTGCTGCGAAGAAGCGCGGCGCCGACATCATCCTGCGCAACCGGGTCGTCGAGTTGAAGCCGCGCGCCGACGGTCGCTGGGATGTCATCACGGAGCAGGGCACCATCATCGCCGAGCATGTCGTCAATGCCGGCGGGCTGTGGGCAAAGCAGCTCGGCCGCATGGCCGGCGTCGACCTGCCGGTGACGCCGATGGAGCACCATTATTTCATCACTGAGGACATTCCCGAGATCGCGGCGCTGGACAGGGAAATCGGCATCGCCGTCGATCTCGATGGCTTTTCGTATCTCCGGCAGGAGCGCAAGGGCGTGCTGCTGGGCGTTTACGAGCAGAATCCGAAGCACTGGAACATGGATGGTGCGCCATGGGACTACGGCATCGAGCTGATCCCGGAAGACATCGATCGCATCAGCCCGGAACTCGCCAAGGCGCATGAGCGCTTCCCCTGCCTGGCGACTGCCGGCATCCGCAAATGGGTCAACGGTGCCTTCACCTTCACCCCGGACGGCAATCCGATTGTCGGGCCGGTGCGGGGGCTGAAGAATTACTGGGTCGCCTGCGGCGTCATGGCCGGTTTCAGCCAGGGCGGCGGCGTCGGCAAGTCGCTGGCCGAATGGATGATTTACGGCGAACCGCAGGCCGACATTTTTGGCATGGACATCGCCCGCTACGGCGCCTTCGCCGCCAACCGGGAATATCTCAAGCAGACCACGCGCCAGTTCTATTCGCGCCGCTTCGTCATGACCTTTCCCAATGAACGGCTGCCCGCCGGCCGGCCGCTGAAACGCCCCGGTGCCTATGACGGCATGACGGCCGCGGGATGCGAATGGACGGCTTCCTGGGGGCTGGAAATCCCGGCCTATTTCGCGCCGATGGGATTTGCCGAGAACACGACGCTGCGGCGCTCCAACGCCTTCGACATCGTCGGCGACGAGGCGCTGCAGGTGCGGCGCGCCGCCGGTCTCGTCGATATCTCGGCCTATTCGCGCTATGCGGTGGCGGGGCCAGGTGCGGAAGCCTGGCTCGACCGGCTGCTCGCCTGCAGGCTGCCGAAGCCGGGGCGGGCCGGCCTGGCGCCGATGCTCGGTCTTGACGGACGGCTGAAGGGCGACCTCACCGTCTTCAACTGGGGCGGCGGCAGCTATTGGCTGATGGGCTCCTACTATCTCCGGGAATTCCACATGCGCTGGTTCGAGAGCCATGCGGCTGAAGGCGTCACCGTCGACGACCTTTCCGACACGATGAGCGGCTTTCTGCTGACGGGGCCGAACGCGCGCAAAATACTGGAGCGAACGACGCATCAGGATGTTTCCGGCGCAGCGCTGCCGTTCATGGCCTGCGGCGCATTTGATATCGGCATGGTGCAGGCACGTGTGGCGCGGCTGTCGATATCAGGCGAACTCGGCTTCGAAATCAGTTGCCCCGTGACCATGCATGCCACTCTGCGCGACACGCTGCTGGGCGCTGGCGAGGATCTGGGCCTTGCCGAAATCGGCTACTATGCGCTCAATGCGCTGCGGCTGGAGAAGAGCTTTGGCATCTGGTCGCGCGAATTCACGCAAGGCTACACGCCGGGCCAGACCGGTCTCGACCGGTTCATCGCTTTCGGCAAGGGTGACTTCATCGGCCGCGAAGCGGCGTTGAAGGAGCGCGACGCCGGTGCCTCGCAGCGGATCGTGACGCTGGAGATCGACGCTATTGATGCCGATGCCAGCGGTTTCGAGCCGGTCTGGCATGACAGTCGGCGCGTCGGTTTCGTCACCTCGGGCGGATTTGGTTACACGATCGGCAAGAGCGTCGCACTGGCGTTGGTGGACGACGATTTTGCCGAGGAGGGGACGGCGCTTTCGGTGCACATTGTAGGCGTCAAGCGGCCGGCACGCGTCATCGCGGCCTCGCCCTACGATCCCGAGGGCAAGGCGATGCGGCAATGAGGAGAATACACCATGGTCGATGACGCGGCACGGGACAGCAGGCGCGAGCGCCGGCGTGGACGCACGGGCGAGGCAGGCAGCGAAAGCAGCCGCCGGCCCAATTATCATTCGCTGAAGAATCCGTTCCTGCCGCAGCCGATCTTCTCGGATGATCAGGTCGTCGCCATCCATGACACGGCGTTGCGCGTGCTGGAAGAGCTCGGCATCAAGGTGCTGCTGCCGCAGGCGCGTGAGCTTTTCGCCAATGCCGGCGCCCTGGTCGATCCGGACACCGACATGGTGCGCATCGGGCGCGACATGGTGACGGCGGCACTCGCCTCGGCGCCGAGATCGATCCACGCTCATGCCGGTTCGCGCGCCCGCGATCTGATGCTGGAGCTCGGCTCGATGACCTTCCTGGCCGGGAGCGGAGCACCGAACGTCACCGATCTCGAGCGCGGCCGGCGGCCGGGAACACTGGGGGATTTCGAGGATCTCATGCGGCTGGTGCAGCATTTCGACGTGCTGCATATGCTGGGGCCCTGCATCGAACCGCAGGATGTCGACAACCGCTTTCGCCACTATGCCGTCAACCGCGCGCAGCTGACGCTGTCGGACAAGTTTCCATTCGTCTTCGCGCGCGGTACGCCGCAGGTCGAGGACGGGTTCGAGATGCTGCGGCTGGCGCGCGGCCTGTCGCAGGACGAGTTTCTGGCAAATGCATATTGCTACACCGTCATCAACACCAACTCGCCGCGCCAGCTCGACACCCCGATGGCGCAAGGCATCATCGATTTCGCCCGCGCGGGCCAAATCTCCGTCATCACGCCGTTCTGCCTGGCAGGCGCCATGGCGCCGATCACGGTGGCCGGCGCGTTGACGCTGCAGCACGCCGAAGCGCTGGCCGGGCTGACGCTGGCGCAGCTCGTGCGGCCGGGTGCGCCGGTCGTCTATGGCTCGTTCTCCTCCAATGTCGACATGAAATCCGGCGCGCCAGCCTTCGGTACGCCCGAGCATGTCAAGGCGACGCTGGGCGCCGGCCAGCTGGCGCGCTTCACCGGGCTGCCGTGGCGGTCCGGCGGCGGCAGTGCGGCCAACATCTCCGACGCGCAGGCCGCGCACGAGACGCAGTTCGCGCTGTGGGGTTCGGTGCTGGCTGGGGCGACGATGTGCATCCATGCCGCCGGCTGGCTGGAGGGCGGCCTCAGTGTCTCCTTCGAGAAGCTGATCACCGACATCGAGGCGCTGCAGACGGTGGCTGAACTTTGTGCCGCGACGCCCGGCGACACCGATACGATCGGCTTCGAGGCGATCGCCGAGGTGCAGCCGGGCGGCCACTTCTTCTCGGCCGGCCACACCATGGCGCGCTACCGCACCGCCTTCTACGAACCGCTGGTGGCCGACTGGTCGAATTTCGGCAACTGGACGCAGAGCGGCTCGAAGACGGCGAGCGAGCGCGCCACCGGTGTCTGGAGGCGGGTGCTTGCCGATTTCGCGCCGCCGGCAACGGCTGCCGCCACCGCCGGCGTGCTGGATGAGTTTATCGCGCGGCGCACGGCAGAGGGCGGAGCGGCGCCGGTGTCTTAAGGCCGGCTCTCGCTGATCGCCCTGGTTGTGGCGCGATCCGGAGCCTACAGCGCCTCCCGCGCATTCAAGGTTGCGGCCGGTGCACTGCGGCACCGGTGTGCTGTTTGAGGGGAGGACGACATCGGCGGTCCTGCTGCCACCATCAATCGCTGTCGCGTGCGACCAGCTCCAGCGGCCAGACCTCGCGGATGATCCGCGGCCCCTCCGGGCCGGCGAAGGCGGGAAGCGACGCCAGCAGCATTTCGGCGAGGCGTTGTCCCATTGGCTCCAGCGCCGGGCGGAAGGCGGTCAGCGCCGGGGAAAAATAGCGGCAGAGCGGCGTGTCGACGATGACGGTCACCGCCATGTCTTGACCCGGCCTGATGCCCATCTCGGCCAGCGCCTTGCAGCCGCCCAGCGCCATTGCGTCATTGTTGAAGATGATGGCGGTCGGCGGGGCCTTGGAGCGCATCACCTGAGGCGTCACCTCGTAGCCGCCGGCCTCGTTGATGAAGCCGGAGGCGATCAGCTCGGGGTCGATCTCGATGCCGTGCCGCTTTAGGGCCTTGCGGTAGCCGGCCAGGAACAAATAGCCGAAGTTGAGGTCGAGCGACGGACGGACGGCTGCGATGCGGCGGTGGCCGCGCGCCACCAGGCGGTCGACGGCGTCGGCGCCGGCCTTCTCGAAATCGAGGTCGAGGGAAGGATAGGACTTGGCCCCGGAGCGACTGCGGCCGAGCGTGGCGAAGGGAAAGCCGGCTTGCGTGAGATAGTCGATGCGCTCGTCCTCGCGCCGCGTCCAGGCCAGCAGCACCGCGTCGGCGCGGCGCGTTTCGACGACACGGCGCAGGCGCTCCTGCTGGTAGTCGCCCGGCGCCCCCATGACCACGGTCAGGTCGAGCCCGCTTTCGGCAAGCCTGGCCTGCAGCCCGATCAGGAATGGAATGAAGAACGGCTCGCCATATTGCTGGTCACCGGGATGCGGCTGCAGCATGAAGGCGATCGAATGGGTGGCGCCTTGCCTCAGGCTGCGGCCGGACTGGTTCGGCGAATAGTTGAGCGTCCTGGCCGCCTCGAGCACGCGCTGGCGCGTGTCGGCATTGACGTCGGCGCGGCCGTTCAGCGCTCGCGACACCGTGCCGATCGAAATGTTCAGGTGACGGGCAAGGTCGTGAATGCTGGATGCCAAGTGACTGTACTCCCCTTGCTTGGCTAGCACCGGTGGCCGCTGAGGCCAAGGCGACAGGACGATTTTCGCCAACGGCCAATTGACATTCTACGCCTTCGGGTGTGTTCTCGTAAACGTTTACGGAAAAACGTTTACGGTCCTGCCGTGAATGCCGTGACGATCGGTCTGGAGGGACCGAGCGGAGGAGGAGCGCTGGATGATCGATGTCGTCCTGGTCGGCTGCGGAGCGATGAGCAAGGCCTGGCTCGATGCCATCAGGCAGATACACGGGCTCACCCTTGTCGGCCTCGTGGATATCGATGCCGAGAGGGCACGGGCGAGGGCGCGCGAATACGATCTCACCAATGCCGTCATCGGCAGCAATCTCGACGCCGTGCTCGACCAGACCAAACCGCAAGCGGTGTTCGACGTGGTGGTTCCAGCCGCCCGGCGCGAAGTCGCTTTTTCCGCTTTTGCCCACAATTGCCATCTGCTGACGGAAAAGCCGCTCGCCGACAGTCGGGAAAATGCGCGCGCCATCGTCGAGGCCGCGCGCCGCGCCGCGCGCATCCATGCGGTCGTGCAGAACCGCCGCTATGTCGCCGATGTCAGGCGCATCCGCAGGTTCCTGGATTCCGGCGCCATTGGTACGCCGACCAGCATCCACGCCGACTTCTTCGTCGCGCCGCATTTCGGCGGCTTTCGCGAGGAGATGGCGCATGTGCTGCTGCTCGACATGGCGATCCACACCTTCGACGCCGCCCGCTACATGGTCGCCGGCGAGCCGGCCAATGTCTATTGCCAGGAATGGGAGCCGGCCAATTCCTGGTACCGGCAGGGATCGTCGGCCAGCGCCGTCTTCGATCTCGGCCGCGGCAAGGTCTTCACCTATGCCGGCAGCTGGTGCGCCGCCGGCTTCCGCACCAGTTGGGAAAGTACATGGCGCATCGTCGCCGAGCGCGGCAGCCTCATCTGGGACGGTCATGACGACCTGAGGGCAGAAGCAGTGATGCCGGGCCGCGACGGAATGTTCGACAAAACCCAGCCGATCGCGGTGCCGCCGCTCGATGCGTCCGATCGCGTCGGCGGCCATCTCGGCATTCTCCAGGATTTCGTGGACGCCATCGAGACCGGCACCGAGCCGGAAACGCGCGGCGCCGACAACATCAAGAGCCTGGCCATGGTTTTCGGCGCCATCGAAAGCGCCGAGACCGGCCGCCGCGTGACAATCGCAGAGGACGCACAATGACGCCGAACCCGCTTCTCGACATCCGGATCGGCACCATGGTGCGGGCCAATCTCGACGACCCGGCGGCTTACGTCAAACAGATCCTGCCGCTCGGCTTCGAGAGCATCCAACCCTTCTTCTGGCAGACGCTTGGCGGCAAGGACCTGCCGCTTCTCGCCGGCCAGATCCGCGAGGCGATCGGCGATGCCGACGTCACCGTGTCCTCGCTCGGCGTGTTCGGCAATCCGCTGGAAGACGGCGAGGTCGACCGCGGCGTGCTCAAGGCCTGGGAGACGGTGATCGACAACGCGCATCTGTTCGGCACCTCGATGGTCAGCGGCTTCACCGGCCGCCTGCGCGGCAAACCTCTGCCGGACAGCCTGCCGCGCTTCAAGGAGGTCTGGGGACCGCTGGCCAAGCGCGCCGCCGACAAGGGCGTCCGCATCGCCTTCGAGAACTGCGCCATGGACGGCAACTGGGCCGCCGGCGACTGGAATATCGCCCACAATCCGGACGCCTGGGAGATGATGTTCAACGAAGTGCCGGACGACAATCTGGGCCTCGAATGGGAGCCCTGCCACCAGCTCGTCTATCTGATCGATCCGATGCCGCAGATCCGCAAATGGGCGCCGCGCATCTTCCATGTGCACGGCAAGGACGCGACGGTGCGTTGGGACGTGATCCGCGAGCATGGCGTGTTCGGCCGGCTGCCCTTCGTGCAGATGCGCACGCCTGGTTTCGGCGACAGCGACTGGACCCGGGTGATCAGCGAATTGCGACTGGCCGGCTACAAGGGGGCCATCGATATCGAAGGCTGGCACGACCCGGTCTATCGCGGCGACCTCGAGATCACCGGCCAGGTGCGGGCGCTGGAATATCTCAAGCAATGCCGGGGAGGGGCCAGCTACCTGCCGAACCCGATGTGAGGATCGGCCGGCGGGAGGAGCCGGCCGGGATGTCTGTAGCGCGCATTGCCGAAGCGAATGTCGAAACCCCTCGCTTGCGAGGACAAAAAGGGAGGATAAGTGCATGAGCATGACGATGAGAAGGACAGTTCTGCGCTCGACCGTCGTGGCCGCCGCCACGGTGCTTGCCGCTGCGATCTCCACCTTGCCCGCGCAGGCGCTCGACGCCAAATGGTGCAAGGATGTCCACATCCGCTTCTTCGTCGGCGGCGCCGAGGGCGACGCTTTCGGCACCATCGTCTATAATGGCGCCAAGCAGGCAGAGACCGATCTCGGGCCGAAGGTCGACTACATCTTCTCCCAGTGGGACATCGAAAAGATGGTGCAGCAACTGCGCGAGGCCGTCGCGGTCAAGCCCAACGGCATCGCCATGATGGGCCATCCGGGCGACGCGTCGATCATGCCGCTCGCCGAACAGGCGCACAAGGACGGCATCAAGATGATGTATCAGAACGTGCCGGTGCCGAAGGTGATGGCGGCATTTGGCGGCGGCTATGTCGGCGCCCAGCAGGAACAGCAGGGCCGCGCGCTCGGCGCCGAGGCGTTCAAGCTCGGCAAGCTGAAGGCCGGCGACAAGGCGATCATGATCGGTCCGTTCGAAAACGAAAGTCGCGGCGCGCGCGAGCGCGGCACGGTGGCGGCGCTCAAGGAGGCCGGCGTCGAGGTCATCCAGTTGTCCTCACCGCCGAGCGGCGAATGGGCGTCCGATCCCAATCTGGCCATTCCGGTGATCACCGCGGCACTGCTCAACAATCCCGACGTCAAGGCGGTCGGCTATCCCGGCGGGCAGATGCTCGGCAATGTCTCGACCTACATGCAGGCGGCCGGACGCAAGGCGGGCGAGATCTTCAACTTCGGCTTCGACACCAGCCCGCAGATCGTCGAGGGTTTTAAGGGCGGCTGGGTGCAATTGACCGCCGACCAGCAGCCGTTCCTGCAGGGCTATTTGCCGATCCTCAGCCTCTGCCAGCAGGTGGTGCTGGGGCTGGCGCCGGTGAATGTCGACACCGGCGCCGGCTTCGTCACGCCCGAAAATTACGAGATCGTCGCCGAGCTCGCCAAGCAGGCGCTGCGCTGACCTCCCAAGCCGCCGGCCGGGATCTCAGGCCCCGGCCGGTGGGACCGCTGGCGACGAAGCCGGCAAGCGACAATCAAAGCGAGGATCCGATGGCAGAACGCCTCATCGAACTGCGCGACATCAGCAAATCCTATGGCCAGGTCTATGCACTGGGCGGGGTCAATCTCAGCGTCGACCGCGGCGAGGTCGTCGGCCTGCTCGGCGACAATGGCGCCGGCAAGTCGACGCTGATCAAGATCCTCTCCGGCGTGGTCAAGCCGACCAGTGGCGAAATCCTCGTGCGCGGCAAGCCGGTGACCGGGTGGAGCGCCGCGCGTTCCCGCGAGGCCGGCATCGAGACGGTGTTCCAGGACCGGGCGCTGGCCGTGCAGCAGACCATCGTTCGCAACATCTTCATGGGCCGCGAGCTGACCGGATTCCTGGGCTTTCTCAGGGTCAACAAGGAGATCGAGGAGGCAAGCCGGCTGATGCGCGAGATCGGCTTCACCTCGAAAGTGTTCACGCCGCAGTCGATCGTCGGCCAGCTTTCGGGTGGCGAGCGCCAGGGCGTGGCGATCGCCCGCGCCATCTACAAGCAGGCGGAGTTGATCGTCCTCGACGAGCCGACGACGGCGTTGTCGCTGACCGAAACCGCCAAGGTGTTCCATTTCGTGCGCCAGGTGCGGGCGAGCGGCCGCTCGATCCTGTTCATCGGCCACAACATCCATCATGTCTTCGACATCGCCGACCGCTTCGTCGTGCTCGACCGCGGCAAGGTCGCACTGACGACCGACCGCAGCGAGGTCAAGTCGGCCGAAGATCTCATCAACTTCATGGAAGAGGTCGCGCATCCCGGCGGATTGGCCGGGCTGCACGATGCCGGCGACGCGGAGCAGAGAGCACGATGAGCAAGACCATGGAGCCCGATCTGCACGAGCCGTCCGCCGGCATTCCCCGCCCCAGTGCCCAGAAAGAGTGGAAACACCCATCCGATCACTGGATGCGCGGCTTCATCCTCGACAACCGTGCCGCGCTCGGCACGCTCGCCGTGTTCATCGTCATGATGACGGTGTTCCTGATCGCCAACCCGACCGTCTTCACCACCTGGTATCTCTACCGCTCGGTGCTGACGACGCTCCCCGTTGCGCTGTTCGTGGTGGTGCCGCTGGTCTTCGTCGTCACCTGCGGTGAGATCGACCTGTCGTTTCCGGCAACAATGGGTTTTGCCTCATGGGTCTTCGCGCTGGTCGTGCAGGCCGGCTACGATCCGTTCCTCGGCATCGCCGCGGCGCTCGTCACCGGCATGCTGCTCGGCTTCCTGGTAGGCTCGCTGGTCGTCTATGGCGGACTGTCATCGCTGATCGCCACGCTCGGCATGAATTTCCTGCTGCGCGGCCTGATCCAGATCATCAACGAAGGCAAGTCGATGGCGCTGACCAGCCTCAGCGACAGCTGGGCCTACACGATCTTCTCAAGCCAGCTCCTGGGCATTCCGGTGCAGATCTTCTGGGCCATCGGCTTCGTCGTACTGTCGGCGATGCTCTATAACAGGCATCGCTTCGGCGCGCAGGTGAGGGTGGTGGGCGACAATCCCGACAGCGCCCAGCAAATGGGCATCGACGTCAAGCGCGTGCGGGTGAAAGTGTTCGTCTTCGTCGGCATCGGTGCGGCGCTCGCCGGCACCTTCTCGGTGATGATCAACTTCACCTGGTGGCCGACCGCCGGCGATGGCTATCTCTTGCCGGTGCTGGCCTCGGTGTTCGTCGGCGGCACGCCGACCTGGGGCGGCATCGGCACCGTGGTCGGCGGCGCCATCGGCGCCGTCACCGTGTCGTTCATCCAGACCGGCGTCGTCGCGGCGGGCCTCAGCGGTTTCTACGTCCAGTTCTTCAACGGCCTGATCATCATCCTGTCGCTGCTCGGGCATAAGTGGAACCAGGCAAGGTATCGGTGAGGGCTGTTTCGTTGGCGAACCGCATGCCTTGCGCGGACGCCCATCATTTCGTCATCCACGGGCGAAGCAAGGAGCGTAGCGACGCGGCGCAGACCCGAGGATCCATGCCGCGACTTAAAAGTACCGCTCCGGTTGTGGAATTCTGCTCCGCTGCATTTCTGGGCGAAGGTCGCGGCATGGATCCTCGGGTCTCCGCGACGTCGCTTCGCTCCTGCTCCGCCCGTGGATGACGAAGGTGGGGGCTTCCGCCAGAGAATGGTCGCTTGTAGGGCAAGCAACCGCTCACACCGCCGCGACGAACCCGTCCAGCACGCGCTTCTGGCCGGCCTTGTCGAAGTCGATGGTCAGCTTGTTGCCTTCGATGGCCGAGATGTTGCCGTTGCCGAATTTCTGGTGGAAGACGCGGTCGCCGACGTTGAAGGCGGATGGCGTGTCGGAGACGGATTTGGCGACCAGTTCGCCGTCGATGGTGCGGCCTTTGACCGAGGTGCGGCCGGCGCCGTAGCCGGAGTCGGTTTCGCCATAGCCGATGCGCTCGACCTGGTGGCCGGAGCGCGAGCCCCAGTTGCGGTCGGTCGCCTCGGTGCGGTTGGCCTGCGCGCGCTGCCAGCCCGGCGTCGCATAGGTGTTGGAGAAGGCGCCGGATTTTTCGGTGTCGGCGCCGACATTGTCGAAGCGCGAGGCGCCATAGGGGTTCTGCCGTCCTGCCCCCTGGCCGCCACGGCCGGAGGCAAAAGAACCGCCGCCGTAGGAATTGCCGTAGCCGCCGTAGCTGTTGCCGCTTTCGGCGACCTCGACATGGGCTTCCGGCAGTTCGTCGAGAAAGCGCGACGGGATGGTCGACTGCCACAGGCCGTGGATGCGGCGGTTGGAGACGAACCACAGATGCAGGTTCTTCTTGGCGCGGGTCAGGCCGACATAGGCGAGCCGGCGCTCTTCCTCCAGTCCGGAGCGGCCGCCTTCGTCCAGCGCGCGCTGATGCGGGAACAGGCCTTCTTCCCAGCCGGGCAGGAAGACGGTCTCGAATTCGAGGCCCTTGGCCGAATGCAGCGTCATGATCGAGACGGCGTCGAGCCCGGCGTTCTGCTCAGCGTCCATGACGAGTGCGACATGCTCGAGTAAGGAGCGCAGCGATTCGTACTCCTCCATCGAGCGGATCAGCTCTTTCAGGTTCTCCAGCCGGCCGGGCGCTTCGACCGAGCGGTCGTTCTTCCACATGTCGGTGTAGCCGCTCTCTTCGAGAATGGTCTCGGCGAGTTCGGTATGCGGCGTGGTTTCCAGCGCCTTCTGCCAGCGCTCGAAATTGGCCGCGACCTCGCGCAGTGCCGCGCGCGGCTTCGGTTTCAACTCGTCGCTTTCGGCGAGCTTGGCGGCGGCTTCCAGCATCGGGATGCGCAGCGCGCGCGCCGTGTCGTGGATCTGGCGGATGGTGGCTTCACCAAGGCCGCGCTTGGGCACATTGACGATGCGCTCGAAGGCGAGGTCGTCGGCGCCTTGGGCGACGACGCGGAAGAAGGCGAGCGCATCGCGGATTTCCATGCGCTCGTAGAAGCGGGGGCCGCCGATGACGCGGTAGTTGAGGCCGAGCGTGACGAAGCGGTCCTCGAACTCGCGCATCTGGAAGGAGGCGCGGACCAGGATCGCCATGTCGTTGAGATTGTGCTTTTGCCGCTGGTAGGTCTCGATCGTCTCGCCGACGGCGCGGGCTTCCTCCTCGGAATCCCAAGCGGCGTGGACATGCACCTTGCCGTCCTCCGGCTCGTTGCGGTCGGTGAACAGCGTCTTGCCGAAGCGGCCCTCATTGTGGGCGATGAGGTGGGAGGCCGCGCCAAGGATGTGCGCGGTCGAGCGGTAGTTGCGCTCCAGCCGGATGATGGTGGCGCCGGGAAAATCCTTGTCGAAGCGCAGGATGTTGTCGATCTCGGCGCCGCGCCAGCCATAGATGGATTGGTCGTCGTCGCCGACGCAGCAGATGTTTACTTTGTTGTCGCTCACGGCCGCGCGCTCGCTTCGCTCGCTGGCCTCCGCGGGGGCGGCCTGGCCGGCCGACGCCCGGTCGGGCTTGCGGCCTTCGGCCGATCGCAGGTCCGTCGATGTCGACGCGCGCCCGGAATCGGGCCTCTGCGCCAAAAGCCGCAGCCACATGTACTGGGCGGTGTTGGTGTCCTGGTACTCGTCGACGAGGATGTATTTGAAGCGCTTATGGTATTCCTTGAGCACGTCCGGATTGGCGCGGAAGATGCGGATCGGGTGGCAGAGCAGGTCGCCGAAATCGCAGGCGTTCAGCGTCTTCAGCCTCTCCTGATAGGCCTTGTAGAGCTCGCGGCCCTTGCCGTTGGCGAAGGCGCGGGCGTCGCCCTCGGCGATGTCGGCCGGGCCTTGCCCCTTGTTCTTCCAGCCGTCGATCATCTGGGCGAATTGCTTGGCCGGCCAGCGCTTGTCGTCCAAACCCTCGGCCTGGATCAGCTGCTTGATCAGCCGCACGACGTCGTCGGTGTCGAGGATGGTGAAGTCGGAGCGCAAACCGGCGAGTTCGGCATGTCTGCGAAGCAGCTTCACTCCAATCGAGTGGAAGGTGCCGAGCCATGGCATGCCCTCGACATTGCCTTCGCCGATCAGCACGCCAATGCGGATCTTCATTTCACGCGCGGCCTTGTTGGTGAAGGTCACCGCGAGGATCTGCGACGGGAACGCCTTGCCGGTGGCGAGGATGTGGGCGATGCGCGTGGTCAGCACGCGGGTCTTGCCGGTGCCGGCTCCAGCCAGCACCAGAACCGGGCCTTCCGTTGTTTCAACCGCTAGCCGCTGCTCCGGGTTGAGGCCCTTCAGATAGTCGGGCGCGTTGTTGTGTCCGCTGCGGGCAGCCATGGCGCGCGCGGCAATGCCCGACGGGGCCGTGGGCCGCGCATTGGGTTCGTCGAAAAAGGGCATGTCTTCGGAAAAGCCGGACATCGCCCCGAATGTAGTGATTCGGTGGGGAAAGACCAGAACTGTCTACGTTTTGTTCCGCTAAAGTGCCCGATTGCTGCCCCGCGCTCCCACCGCGGTCGATGTTATTCCAATTGCGATGGACCATTACCGCCTGCGCTTGAGGCCCGTGCTTGACAGGCGGGACCGTCAGGAGAAAGTTGTGCTTCGGGCAGCGACGCAATGCCGGGTTGCCATGGCCGCGCCGCGAAGCGCAACAGTCGAAGGAGTATCATCTTGGCTGTCACCATCACCTCCCTCATTCTTTTCCTCATCGGCCTGGCACTCGGCGGCGGCGGCATCCGCCTGGCGATGCTGGGCGGCAGCTGGTACTATGTCGTTGCCGGCCTTGCCTTCCTGATCGCCGCCTGGCTGCTCTACCGGCGCCGGTCCACCGCACTGTGGCTCTACGCGGTGATCGTGCTCGGCACGTTGGCCTGGGCGGTCTGGGAAACCGGCTTCGACTGGTGGGAACTTGGACCGCGCGGCGGCATCATCGTGCTTCTCGCTTTGTGGCTGCTGACGCCGTGGGCGAGGCGGGGTCTTGTCGGCCCTGACGCACGCGCGCCGCTGATCCTGGCCGTGCTGGCCTCGCTGGCCGTCGCCGGTTATTCGATGACTTCAGATCCGAAGGACATTGCCGGCGAACTCGGCACCGACAAGGTGGTCGCCAACGCCAATCTTGGCAATGATGTGCCGGCCGGCGAGTGGCACTATTACGGACGTACGCAGTTCGGCCAGCGCTATTCGCCGCTCGACCAGATCACACCGGACAATGTGGCCAAGCTGCAGCCGGCGTGGACCTACCAGACCGGCGACGTGAAGGGTCCGGACGACGTCGGCGAGACCACCTATCAGGTGACGCCGCTGAAGATCGGCGACACGCTCTACATCTGCACGCCGCACAATTTCGCCATCGCCATCGATGCCGCGAGCGGCAAGGAGAAATGGCGCTTCGATCCCAAGGTCAAGCTCGACAAGGACCGCCAGCACCAGACCTGCCGCGGCGTGGCCTATTATGCCGATGCCGCCGGCGCCGCCGGGCAGCCCTGTGCGACCCGCGTCTACCTGCCGACCTCGGACGCGCGGCTGATCGCGCTCGACGCCGCCAACGGGCAGGTCTGTCCGGCTTTCGCCGAGGGCGGTACGCTGAACCTTCTGACCAACATGCCCTATCCGAAGTCGGGCTATTATTACTCGACCTCGGCCCCGATGATCTCAGGCGGCAAGATCATTGTCGGCGGCGCGGTCAACGACAATTATTCGACGCAGGAGCCGTCCGGCGTCATCCGCGCCTACGACGCTGCCACCGGCGCGCTGGTGTGGAACTGGGATTCCGGCAATCCGGACCAGACGACGCCGCTGCCGGCGGGCCAAACCTATACCGCCAACTCGCCCAACATGTGGTCGACGCCGAGCGCCGACGAGAAGCTCGGCCTGCTCTACGTGCCGCTCGGCAACCAGACGCCGGACCAGCTCGGCGCCGGGCGCAGTGCCAATGTCGAGAAGTTCTCGTCGTCGATCACCGCGCTCGACCTCAACACCGGTCAGGTGCGATGGGTGCGCCAGACCGTGCACCACGATCTCTGGGACATGGACGTACCGGCGCAGCCGAGCCTGATCGACATCAGCAAACCCGACGGCACGGTGGTGCCGGCGCTGGTCGGACCGACCAAGCAGGGCGATCTCTATGTGCTCGACCGCCGCACCGGCGAGCCGGTCATTGCGGTCAACGAAGTGCCGGCGCCCGGCGGCGCGATCGAAGGCGACCACACATCACCGACGCAGCCGGTCTCCGATCTCACCTTCATGCCGAAGCCGCTGACCGGCGCCGACATGTGGGGCCTAACCATGTTCGACCAGTTGGCCTGCCGGATCGAATTCCAGGGCCTGCGCTATGAGGGTCGCTATACGCCGCCTTCCGTCCAGGGGTCGCTGATCTACCCCGGCAACTTCGGCACCTTCAACTGGGGCGGCGTCGCCGTCGATCCGGTCCGGCAGGTGCTGTTCGGCATGCCGACCTATCTGGCGTTCAAGTCGCAGTTGATCCCGCGCGATCAGGTGCCGCCGCCGGACGAAGGGCGCGGCAGCGAGCAGGGGCTGAACCGCAACGAGGGCGCGCCCTATGCGGTGGTGATGGGGCCGTTCCTGTCGCCGCTCGGCATTCCTTGCCAGGCGCCGCCCTGGGGCTATGTCGCCGGCGCCGATCTCAGGACCGGCAAGATCGCCTACAAGCACCGCAACGGCACCGTCTACGACATGACGCCGCTGCCGCTGCCGCTGAAAGTCGGGGTACCGGGCATCGGCGGGCCGATGATCACGGCTGGCGGCGTCGCCTTCCTGGGGGCCGCGGTCGACGACTATCTGCGCGCCTACGACCTGACATCGGGCAAGCAGCTGTGGCAGGCGCGGCTGCCGGCCGGCGGGCAATCGACGCCGATGACCTATACGGTCGCCGACGGCCGCCAGTTCGTGGTCATCGTCGCCGGCGGCCACGGTTCGGTCGGCACCAAGCCTGGGGACTATGTGATGGCCTACGCGCTGCCGAAGTAGGGCGGCAGGGTAACGCGATCTTTCAGAGGTCGCGCCGCCCCTCGTCTGTGCCGGTGTCTTTTCCCCGCATAGTGACGGGGAGAAGTGCCCGATTGGGCGATGAGAGGCGGGAAATCTTCCGATCAACCCGTTGTCGATCAGCCAATCCCCAGATCACCCTTCAGGCTGGGCACCGAGCCGAGCACCTTGTTGGTCAGGTCGGGACCGGCGGCGGCTTCGGCCTGCTGGATCAGCGTCGCGCCGGCCTTCTGGATCTGCGCCATGTCGAGCCCGGATGCCTTGAGCGCGGCGACGCCGTTGATCAGCGCGCCGGCCTTCTCGCCGAGAACGCCGCCAAGCGCGCCCTGCAACGACGACAGAAAACCGCCACCGCCGGCCGAAGCGGCGGCCATGACGTCATATTGATGGGCGAGGTCGTCGGCGCCGGCGATCCTGGCGAAGAACGCCGAGGCGCTTGTGCCTTCCGCCTCGTGTTCGAGCACCGAGAAAATAGTGCCGACGACTTTCTCCGTCGTCGCCTGGTCGAGGCCCGCCTTCTGCGAAACGGTATTGACGATGTCCTGGACGTTCATGGCGTCACCTCAACCCTGGGTTTTCGTGTTGCGGTTCCCCTCAGCGCGGACCGTGATCAACGATCGTCTGCCTGCGTTCAGAACCATCGAGCACCGGGCCAAAGCGGCGGCCGCCGCAAGGACGAGCGCGCTGGCGAGGATCGGGGAAGGCATGGTCATGGTCATCGCTTCCTTCTGGGTCTGACGTGTGGGCACACGGCCAAGATACTGGTCGATAGCCACCTTCCCTCACGATTGTGGCAGCGCCAGCAGGATTTGTCGCCAATGACCAAAAAGTGATGACACGGCCGCGCATGGCACCGGCTTTACTGCCCGGCCGCGGCTGGCTGCATACCCTGAAGCGATCGACGGCCGCGATGAGTGGTCGACTGGATCATGCCGGCTTGGTCCCTATGTAGCTGGGGAATTGAAGCCCGAAGCAGAGGAACTCTTCCATGACGAAACCCGACGCCAAACCCGCCATCACCCAGGCGATGATCGATGCCTATGACGAATATACGCATCTGACGCTCGATCGCCGCCGGTTCATGGAGCAGTTGACCCGGCTTGCCGGATCGGGTGCGGCGGCGGCCGCGATCGCGCCGCTTCTGGCGGCAAATTCGGCGCAAGCGGCTGTTGTCGCCGACAACGATCCGCGGGTGAAGGGCGAGGACATCAGCTATCCCGGCGGCAGCGGCGAAATGAAGGGCTATCTGGTCAAGCCGGTGGACAAGGCGGGCAAGCTCGGCGCGGTGATCGTCGTGCATGAGAACAGGGGGCTCAACCCGCATATCCGCGATGTGACGCGACGCGTGGCGCTGGAGGGGTTCGTGGCGCTGGCGCCGGATTTTCTGTCGCCGCTCGGCGGAACGCCAACCGATGAAGACAAGGCGCGCGACATGTTCGCCAAGCTCGATCCGGCGCAGACCATCGCCGACGGTGTTGCGACCGTCGCTTTCCTCAAGAGCGACAAGGACGGCAACGGCAAGGTCGGCGCCATCGGCTTCTGCTGGGGTGGCGGCACGGTCAATATGCTGGCCGTCAACGCGCCCGATCTCAGTGCCGGCGTTGCCTATTACGGCATGCAGCCGAAGGCCGCCGATATGTCCAAGATCAAGGCGGCCTTGCTGCTGCACTATGGCGGACTGGACGAGCGCATCAATGCCGGCATCGACGCCTTCAAGAAGGAACTCGACGCGGCGCATGTCGAATACACGGTCTATGTCTATGAAGGCGCCAACCATGCCTTCAACAACGACACGTCGGCAGCGCGCTACGACAAGAAGGCGGCCGACCTGGCCTGGGGCAGAACGATCGCCTTCCTCAAGCAGAAACTGGCATAGGGGCGTCCGTCTAATCCGTGTTCGCCGGCTTGTGGAAGGCGACGCCGGCGGCCACAAGCGCAATGCCGAGGCAATCGGTAAAGCTTGGAATCTGGCGCAGCACGACGACGCCGATCAGCGTCGCGGTGACGGGCAGCAGCGACAGCATCAGCGCGAAGCTCGCGCGTGGCAGCCGCGACATGGCGAGCTGGTCGCAGATGTAGGGGATAACCGACGAGCAGATGCCGACGCCGATGGCGGCGAGCAGCAGCGGCGGCGAGAAAAAGGCCGGCAGCGCATCGGTGAAGCCGATCGGCAGCACGACCACGAAAGCGATCGCCATGGCGGCACCCAGGCCGGCAATGCCGCTGCCTGCGCCCGAAGCGGCGACGCGGTGGCCGAGCACGATGTAGCCGACAAACAGCGCGCCGTTGAGGAAGGCCCAGAACAACCCGATGCGATCATCGGACCACTTGACGTCGATGAGCAGCAAGGTGCCGGTCACGGCAACGGCAAGGGCGGCGAGATTGCGCGGGCTCCTGAGGCCGATCGCCGCGACGCCGATGGTGCCGACGAATTCGATCGCCGCCACCAGCGAGATCGGCAGGCGGTCGAGCGCCAGGTAGAACGAACAGTTCATCACCGCCAGACAGGCCCCGAAGGCCAGCAAAAGCAGCCTTGTCGAGCGATCGGCGCGGGCGAAGGTTCGCCATGGGCGGGTCAGGGGTGCGAAGATGAGTGCTGCCGTGGCGATGCGCAGCCACGCCATGCCGAGCACGCCGACATGCGGGAAAAGCAGGACGGCGAATGCCGGCCCGAGATAGTGGAAGACGGCGCTGACGCCGAACCAGACATGCGGCGGCAATTTTTCCGTCAGCCTGCCGACGGTGGAGTTGGCAGGGGCAGGGTCTGCTGTAAGAGCATGCGTTTGATCATCCATCGGATCAGTATCGCAGGCATATTTGCCGGTTTATATGAGTGATGATGGGCTGGTCTGGCGAGATCTCCCTCGGAAGCAAGGAATTTCCTATGAAGCGCCTTCGAACTGAAAGTGCCGACCTCGATGTCGCGGACATGAAGATCCTGCGTCTGCTGGAGAAGGACGCGCGCACCAGCACGGCGGAGCTGGCACGCTCGGTTGGCCTGTCGGCGCCGAGCGTGGCAGAGCGCATCAAGCGGCTGCAGGAAAGTGGCGTCATCGAGGCCTATTCGGTCAGGATCAACCCGGCGGCACTCGGCCTGCCGCTGTCGGCATGGCTGCGCATCCGGCCGGTGCCGGGGCAACTGGCCGTCGTGGCCGAGATCATCCGCGAACTGCCGGAGATCGTGCAATGCGACCGGGTGACCGGAGAGGATTGTTTCGTCGCGCTGGCGCATGTCGGCTCGGTGGTTGAACTTGAGCGGGTGATCGACCGCATCATCCCCTACGCGATGACCAACACGGCGATTATCCAGTCGTCGCCGGTGGTGGCGCGCTCGGCTCTGGCGGCGTTGCGGCGCCAGGCTTGACGTACAGGGAGAGACCTATGCGTGGCCGCGCTTCATGCGCGCCTGCTTCAGGATGGCGCGCCAGCGGATCATGTCGAACGGGATCGGCTCGTTGTTGTTGGCGATGTGGAAGATCTCGTTGTTGACGTTCTTGAGCGAGCGCCAGAAATCATAGTCGGTGATGCGCGGATCGGCGGCCAGCCTGTCCACCTCGACCTTGATGTCGGTTTTCATGCACTTTCCTCGAACCGGCGCCGCGCCGCCCGTGTCGCTACCTCGATGCGGATCGTTTTCGACCGACCCGCTGAGTCGCGCAACGGCTCAAATGGCTTGTTCCCGTTAAAACCTTGGTAAGGTTAACGTGGCCACGGCGCCGCTTCAAGCGTCGCCGCCGGCCGATGGGAGGGTTCCGCGATTTTAGATTGCCGGTGTGGCTTTGAAGCCGGAAACGAGAAGTATCGGCTTCGCCCTATTTGCGTTTGATGCCGATCGAGCGGCCGGCCCGTTCCGGCATCGGCAGTGCCGAATGGGCGGCGCGCATGGCTTCGACCCTGGCCAGCACATCGGCGGGGAAGGGCGCCACCTTCGGCCCGGACATGTCGACATGCAGCGACAGCGATTCGGACGTCGCGGCCAGCCAGCCGTCGACATGGCGGATTTCCTGATAGGCCCGCAGCCGCTTGTCGTCGTGGTCGATGAGCTGGAATGAGACCGTGACCTTATGCTCGAGGTGCAGCTCCTGCACGTAGCAGACATGGACTTCGGCCGTGTAGATGGTGAGGCGACGATCCCTGGCATAGTTCGGTCCCATGCCCATTGCCTCGAAGGCATCGTCCGAGCAGCGGTCGAACAGCACGTTGTAATAGGCCATGTTGAGATGGCCGTTGTAGTCGATCCAGTCCTTCTCGATGTCCATGGGTTTTGAGACGAAGGGAGTGGGGATGGGCATCGAAACTTCCTTGTTGGACCGAGCGTGGCGGGTAAGACTACGCATCCATAATCGCATAACAAGCGTGGACACTGGTCCATTCGCCGAGGAATTCATGGCTCTGAGCGACCTCAACCCGGTCGAACGCTCGGACCGGCTTGTTAATTTTCTGGCAGAGTGCGACGAGCAACCAACATCGCAAGACCGCCCAGCGGGAAGAAAAACATCATCACTATTTTTCCAACCGCAGCCCAGAAGAGTGTCAAATCATCACCTGCGGTATAGCAAGCAGCATTTAGCCAGCAGTGTTCAGTTTTTGTTTGAAATTCGTCGATACCAAAATAGGCGCTCAGACTCGTAAGAATGCCGAAAATAACACCAGCGAAAGCGGTCAAAGTATTTGGTCTTTTGCGCCCGCCAGCATTGAGTCTTTCGGTTATCTCATTTTTTGGCATAGCGACATAGTATATAAAAATCGAAATAGAAGATATGAAACCTGCAAAAAGAAAGCAAGTTATTATGGATTGAGCTCTGAAGATCGATTTATCGGAAAGAGGCGGTTGAATGGAATTCGCGTATTTGGCAACAACGGGGAAAAGATATGATCCCAGGGCAGATAATATCGAACCTATCTCGCCTATGAAGCCTTGATCGGGCTCGCCGTAGGTAAGCGCGATGGCAAGCGACTCGCCGGACAAGAAAGTGGCAAAGATAAAGACACAAAGATATCCGCCATAACGCCGAGCGAAAGGACCGGGCTTTCGATCAGTGCCCGGGTATGCTCGAGTGCTTAACACAGCGAATAGCCCTATGAAGCCAAAGAAGATGACCGCACCAAACCAGCCGACGCGACTTTGGGTGGCCGCTGTATGCACCGCCCATCCAGGCAAGAGCGCCAGGAAAAAAAGTATGTATCCTGCCAGTACCGAATTTTTCATTTCCGACCCGAGGTCACGGCAACCATTTGACTAGCCGAATGGACATCTATGCGGCAAGTGGCTTAGACCTCCTGCAGAAAAGTTGGGATAGAAAAATATGGCTCTGAGCGACCTCAACCCGGTCGAACGCAACGAGGAAGGCATCGCAGCGGTGCTCGGCATCCTCAAGCAGCAGCTTGGCGAGCGATTCCAGACCGGCCAGGCCATCCGCTCCCAGCACGCCCACACCACCACCTACATCCCGACGCAGGCGCCTGACGGCGTCGCGTTTCCGGAGACGACCGCGGAGGTGCAGGACATCGTGCGCGCCTGTGCCGCGCATCATGTGCCGGTGATCGCCTTTGGCGTCGGCTCCTCGCTGGAGGGTCACACCAACGCACCGGGCGGCGGCATATCGGTCGACACCTCGCGCATGAACCGCATCCTGGCGGTCAATCCGCAGGATCTCGACTGCACGGTCGAACCTGGTGTGACGCGCGAGGATCTGAACCGGCACCTGCGCGACACCGGCCTGTTCTTCCCAATTGATCCGGGCGCCAACGCCTCGCTCGGCGGCATGGCGGCGACGCGGGCGTCCGGCACCAATGCCGTGCGCTACGGCACGATGCGCGAGAACGTGCTGTCACTGACCGCCGTCATGGCCGACGGCGAAACGGTGACCACCGGCAAGCGGGCGAAAAAGAGTTCGGCCGGCTATGATCTGACGCGGCTGCTGGTCGGCTCGGAAGGCACGCTCGGCATCATCACCTCGCTGACCTTGAAGCTGCAAGGCATCCCGCAGGCGATCTCCGGCGGCGTCTGCCCGTTTCCGAGCGTCGAGGCGGCCTGCAATGCTGTCATCGCGACGATCCAGATGGGCATCCCCGTGGCGCGCATCGAACTGGTCAACGCGTTGCAGATGCGGGCGATGAAGAACTATTCGAAGCTCGACTATCCCGAAAGCCCGTGCCTGTTCGTCGAGTTTCACGGCAGCGATGCCGGCGTTGCCGAACAGGCCGAGACCTTTGGCATGATCGCGGAAGAGAATGGCGGCGGGCCGTTCCTGTGGACCAGCGTCGCCGAGGAGCGCACAAAACTGTGGAAGGCCAGGCACGACGCCTACTGGTCGTCGCTGACGTTGCGGCCGGGCGCCAAGGGGCTGTCGACCGATGTCTGCGTGCCGATCTCGCGCTTTGCCGAATGCGTCATGGAAACCGAAGCCGACATAGCGGAGATGGGTCTGATCGCGCCGATCGTCGGCCACGCCGGCGACGGCAATTTTCACGTGCTGGTGCTGATGGATGTCAACGATCCCAAGGAGATCGCATTGTCGGAAAAGTTCGTCTCGCGGCTCAACATGCGGGCGATCGCCATGGACGGCACCTGCACCGGCGAGCACGGCATAGGCCAGGGAAAGATCGGCTTCCTGCGCCATGAACTCGGCCACGGCGTCGACATCATGCGCACGATCAAGCAGGCCCTGGATCCGCTTGATATCATGAACCCGGGCAAGATTTTGCCGGGGGACTAGGCGAGTCCTCCAGCGCAAGGCCGCAGGCGGCTCGTCTTGACCATGCCACCATTTTCGGGCCGAGACTTCGGCGAGCAGCGAGGCCTGAAACAGACAGGCGTGCCAGCGGAGGAAAAGTGTCATGGCGATTTCACGCAAGGAAGAGGCGCGTGCGCTGAGCGCCGACGAACAGGAACTGGTGGAGAAATCGCACCATCCTTCGGTGCAGGAGCTTTCCGACGCCGATGTTGCCGGTCTGGTCAAGCTGTTGCGGGACCGGCGCGACAAGGCGCAGACCGAGGCGCATCGGCGCCGCCGCGAAATGCGGGGCAAGGGAGCGCCGAAAGGTGCTTCGCCCTCAAAGTCCGATGGCGGTTCGCAGGTAAAGCTGGCGGTGCTAGCCATGGCGATGCGGCGGCTGAATGGCGAGGCCGAGCGGCGCCGGCAACTGGCGGCCAGCGTTTCGCTGGTTGGGAATGCGCGCAAGGTGCTGGCCATGAAGCAAAATGCGCCGGCGGACGGTCCCGCGCTCAATTCGCGGACGGCTCACAAGGGCATGCGCGCCGTGGCTAGCAAGCGGGCGCCGAAGCTGGTCCGGCCAGCGGAATTCGGCCGGCAGCGCAAGGCGGGCAAGGTGGCACAAGCGAAGCGCGACGCACGCTGATCTTCGCCGATAGAGGCCGTCAGCCGTTCTTTACCGGGCGGCGGGAAGCTTCTCCTGCGCGCCCTCGACAAGCGCCTGCAGCATGGGGCGGGTTGGCGCGAAGAACGTTGTGCCGGTCTGCGGCGTCGAGAAATCGAGCAGGCGGTCGTAGGCGCCCGGCGGGTCGCCGATATACATGCGCTGCAGCATTTTTTCGATGACCCAAAGATATCTGGAATAGCCGATGAAGTAGGTCCCGAACTCGTTTTGTCCGGGCCTGCCGAACGGCATGTTGTCGCGCAATATGTCGTACTCGTTGCCATCGGCATCCTCGATGGTGGCCAGCGACTTGTGTGATTTGCGCGGCGCGTCGTCATCGTCGATTTCGATGTTGTCGATCTTGGTGCGGCCGATGATCGCTTCCTGCTCGGGCGTCGGAATGCGCGCCCAGGCCTGCATGTCGTGCAGATATTTCTGGACGACGACATAGCTGCCGCCAGCGAAGTCGGCGTCTTCATCGCCGACGAGCGCAGAGGCGGGCAAATCGAGGCCGGTCGGGTTGGCGGTGCCGTCGATGAAGCCGAGCAGGTCGCGCGCATCGAAATAGCGAAAGCCGGAAACCTCGTCGACGACGCTCACGCCGTCGCCGAGATTGTCGAGCAGAATGCGCTCGAACTCGAAGCACATGTCGGGGCGTTCGGAGCGGATGTGGAAGAGAAGATCGCCAGCGGTCGAGGGCGCCGAATGAACGGATCCCTTGATCGGCGCAAACGGTTTCAGTTCCAGCGGCCGCCGATCTGGAGAAAGACGATCCCAGAGATCGCGGCCGATGCCGGCAATGCACGAAAGCCGCCCGGAAAGATCGCGGAACCCGACGGTTTTGACGAGATCGTCGAGCCCACCAAGCACGGAGGCCACCTTGGCGAGCGCGGTCTGCTCGCCGGCGACGGTGACGACAAGAAAGACCGCCGAAAGCGACAGCGGAGCGTCGACGCTTTGCGCGTCGATCGGCACGCGATCCCAGTTCTTCCCAGACATCCGAATTCTCCGCTTTGCGAGGATTTGTTTCAGATCATCCGGGATCGCGCAACACTGGATGAATTGCCTCTTTATCGACACGCGGATGCGGGTAGAGTGCGGCAGAATTTCAATCAACCCATTCGGAGCTGATGCTCGCACGCCTGTTCGTGATCTTTGGTGGCCTGTTCGTGCTGGTGCTATGTGCGGCGCTGGTGGTGCCGTATTTTGTCGACTGGACCGGCTACCGCGCCCAATTCGAGCGCGAGGCGAGCGCCATTCTCGGCCGCAAGGTGACCGTGCAGGGCGACGCCACGGCAAGGTTGTTGCCGTTCCCCTCGGTGACCTTCTCGAACGTCGCTGTCGCCGGCGGCCCCAATGGCCAGCCGGCCATGACCGTCGAGACGTTTTCGATGGATGCGGAACTGGCGCCCTTCCTGCGCGGCGAAGTGCTGATCTTCGACATGCGGCTGGTGCGGCCGAAAGCGACCATCGACATCGCCAACAATGGCACGGTCGACTGGGCGATGCGGCCGTCCTCGCCCTTCGACCTCGATCAGATCTCGATCGAGAAGCTGACGGTGACGGAAGGGCAGATCGAACTGCGCCATGCCGCCGGCGGGCGCAGCCATTTGTTTTCCGAGATCAATTCGACCATCTCGGCCAAGTCGCTGGCCGGGCCATGGCGCATGGACGGCACGCTGCGGCTGGACGGGTTGCGCACCGCGGTCACCGCGTCCACCGGCAAGGCTGAAGGCAACGGGCAGATGCGGCTGCGGCTGAAGGCCGATCCGGACGCCTATCCGCTGGTCATCGAAGCCGACGGCAATGCTGGCATTGTCAATGGCGCTGCCGTCTATTCCGGCCAATTCAAAATCTCCGGTGCGGACAAGAACAGCGCCGAGCTGCGCAGCACCGACGGTGAGACGGTGAAGGTTTCCGCCGGCAAGCCCGATCCGGGCTTTCGGCTGAACGGCAAGTTTTCGCTCGACCACCAGAAGTTGGGCGTCGACGAATTCCGCTTCGAGACCGGGCCGCTCGACAACCCCTACACCGCCGATGGCGAGGCTTCTGTCGATCTCGGGCTGAAACCGAGTTTCGCCATCGAGGCCAATGGCGCGCAGGTGCAGTTCGACGAGGCGGTGGGCGCCGAGGCCGGCGCCGGCCTGACGCTGGACCAGCGCATCGCGGCGTTTGAGCAGGCGCTGCTCGACATGCCGAAGCCGACTATCCCCGGCACCGTCGAGGTCAAGCTGCCGGCGGTGGTGGCCGGCGACACCACGGTGCGCGACGTGCATCTTTCCGCCGAGCCGGTCGATGGCGGCTGGTCGGTGAAATCGCTTGCCGCGACCTTGCCCGGCCGCACCACGCTGGAAGCCGATGGCATGCTCGTGCTCAATTTGGAGGGTCATTTCGGCTTCAACGGCTCGCTGCTGCTGGCCGTGGCGCAACCCTCCGGCTTTGCCGCCTGGCTGTCGAAGGATGTCGACGAGGCGATCCGCCGTCTGCCTGCCGCCGGCTTCAAGGCCAAGGTCGACCTCTCGCAGAAGCGGCAGGCCTTCAGCGATCTCGAATTGATCCTGGGCAAGGCTAGGTTTTCCGGCCGCATCGATTCCACCCAGCCCGACGATGCCAAGCCCTCAGTGCTGATGCGTCTCGAAGGGGGCGACCTCGATATCGACGGGCTGGCGGCCTTCGCCTCGATCTTCGTCAGCGACAAGGGGGCCAATCGCTTTGCCGACCGCGACCTCGATTTCCAGATCAAGGCCGGGCCGGTCAATGCCGGAGGGTTGACCGCCGATACGATCGACACGGCGCTCAGGCTGCGCGATGGGCTGCTCGAAATCGACCGGCTGTCGGTGGGCGGACTGGCCGGCGCCTCGATCAGCGCCACCGGCCGGGTCAAGGATTTCCCGGCGAGCCCGACCGGCAAGCTCGATGCATCGGTGGTTGCCGTCGACCTGAAGCCGCTGGTCGACGTCGCCGCCCAGCACTATCCCGACAGTGCCGTGCTGAAAGGGCTGGCGAGCCGTGCCGCTGCCTATCCCGAGCTGTTCCAGGATGCGCGCATCGACCTGGTGGCGAGTGCGGCCGACAATGGCGACGGCACCACGGGGCTGGCGGTGAGCGGGCAAGGCAAGGCGGGCGGCTCGGCCTTTTCCGCATCGCTGTCGGGGAAGGGGGCGGTGGACAAGCTTCTTGAAGCGCCGGTGGCGCTTACCTTCAATGCCAAAAACCCTGACGCCACCACGCTGCTGGCCCTCTACGGCCTGCCGGCGCTGCCGCTCGGCATGCTGGGCGAGGCAAGCACCGATATTCAGGCCAAGGGAACGCTTGGTGGCGGCCTGACGACGAATTTCAGCCTTGCCGGCAACGACTTCAAGGCTGGTTTCGAGGGAACGATCGCCGATACGCCGCAAGGCTTCGCCGCCAAGGGCAAGCTCAGCCTCGACGCCGCCGACATCGAGCCATGGCTGATGACGACAGGTATCGGCCTGCCGGGCATGGGGGCGGGCATGTCGACGTCGCTCTCGGCGCAGGGCGATTATGGCAACGGTCTGCTGGTGCTGGACGAACTCAACGGCGCTATCAACGAAGCGGCGGTGTCCGGCGACGTCAATATCGATGTAAAGGAGGGGGTCGACGGAAAGGCCGGCGTGCCGCATCTGGCCGGGGCGCTGGCGCTCGACGAACTCGACCTCGATCCGATGGCGGTGGCGCTGTTCGGCGATTCCGCCTTTCTTGCCGACAAAGACGGGGCCGACAAGGAAGGGGCAGGCAAGGGTGGCGTGTGGCCGGCGACACCGTTCAGCCAGAAGTCCAACCTGCCGTTCACCGCCGACCTAGACCTGACGACGGCAGCGCTCGCCGCCGGTCGGTTCGCCACCGCGTATGATGCCGCCTTTTCGCTCAAGCTGGACCAGGAAGGCATCCGCGTTTCGGATTTGAAGGCGAAATTGCTGGGCGGGGCGCTCACCGGCCTGTTCGAACTGAAGAACAATGACGGCACCGGCCTGTTCTCTGGCCAGATGAAACTGGCGGGCGCCGATCTGGCGACCGTGCTGCCGGATGCCGGCATCAACGGCATCGGCGACTTCTCGACAGCGCTGTCAAGCAGCGGCAAATCGGTCGAAGGGATGGTGGCCGCCTTATCAGGCTCCGGCACTGCGGCGTTGAAGGGCGTGAAAGTTGCTGGCGTCAATCCAGATGCGTTCAGTGCGTTCCTCGTCAAGGCGGATGCGATCGGGCGTGACATCGATGCGGCCAAGACTGCCGGCTTCGCGCCTGACATCGCCGCTGATGGCAGTCTAGCCGCCAAGGACACCGACATAGCCTTCACGGTTGCCGGCGGCACGCTGCGGGCGCCGCCGGTCAGCCTGGAAAATCCGGCGGCGACCTTGTCCGCCGACGTCACGGCGGATCTCAACGCGGTCACGGTGTCGGCCAAGGGTGCGATCACCTATCGGCCGGGCGACGAGGCGCTGGTCGGCTCCGAGCCGGTCGTGAATTTCACCGCCGAGGGGCCGTTCGGCGCGGTGAAACGAGCATTCGACAGTGAGCCGCTGGCGCAGTTCCTGACCCAACGCGCGCTGGAAAAGGAACAGCAGCGCGTCGAGGCGATGCAGGCCGCGCTGCTCGAAAAGCAGCGGCTTCGGCGCGAGGTCCGCTACTACGCGGCGCTGCAGGATGCTCGCGACAAGGCGGCCGAAGAACTGCGCAAGCAGCAGGAAGCGGCGCGGCTGAAAGCCGAGGCGGACGCCAAGGCAAAGGCGGAAGCGGATGCCCAGGCCAAGGCTGAGGCGGACGCAAAGGCCAAGGCCGATGCCGATGCGAAGGCGGCTGCCGAAAAGCAGGCCGCCGACGAGGCGGCCAAAGCGCAGGCCGAGCAGGAGCGGCAGAAGGCGGAAGAGGCGGTGCGCATCGCGGCGCAGGAAAAGGCAAGGCTCGAGGCCGAGCGCAAGGCCGCGCAGCAGGCTCCCAAGGTGGAGCGTGCCCCGCCACCGGAAGCCAATGACAATCCGCCGCCGGCCAAGCCGAAGTCCAATCCGTTCACGATCGACAATCTGCTGAAGTCGCTGCAGTAGGCAGTAGGGGAGGCCTTTCCGCCCCGAGACCGTTTCAAAGAACGAACAGTTCGGCACCGTCGGTGGTGTAGCGGGCGTGGCGAAAATCGCGGATGGCGGCAAGCCTGCCGTCCTGCCAGGCCAGCAGGATGAAATAGGTGGGGCGCCCTGTTGGGTCATTGGGATCGCGGACGAGGACTGCTGGCCTGTCTTCGACGAAGCCGAGCATAAGATGCCAATCCTGCACGCGGGAATAGTTGCTGAAGTAGGTGGCGACCTCCTTGCGGCCATTCAGCCGCGCCCTGGCCACCAGTTCCAGCCGCACCTCATCGGCCAGCATGTCGCGCACCGCATCGAAGTCGCGGGCGTTGAAGCGGTCGATGTAAGCGTCGAGCAGCAGACGTTGCGCGGCGCTCAGTCTCGGAACAGGACGGTCGTCCGGTTCGTCCGCAAGATTGCGCAGTCGGTGGCGGCCACGATGCAGCGCCGCCTTGATGGCGGGGATGCTGGTATCGAGCGTGGCGCTGATTTCCTGCAGCGAATAGCCCAGAACGTCCATCATGATGACGCTGCTTCGCTGCGTGACGGGAAGGCGCATGAAAGTGTGCAGGCTGGCCGCGGCGGCCTGACGATCGGCGGTGGGATTGGCCGGGTCGACGATCATATCCGGGTCCTCATCGGAAAAGGCCTTTTCGCGGGCTCGCCGGCGCAGAAAGTCGAGCGCAGCATTGTGGGCAATGCGAAACAGCCAGCCCTCCGGGTTGGCGATCGGGCCGGCATCCGGCAGCGCCTCGAACGCCTTGGCCAGGGCTTCCTGCAGCACGTCCTCGCCGTCGATGACCGAGCCGGCCATGCGGGCGCAGTAGCGGTGCAGTTTGGGACGCATTTCGCCGAACAGGCGGTCAAAAGGCTCGCGGATCTCGCCAGGAATGTTCATGCACCTCTGTTTGCCGTTACTGGTCCAGCATCCGGTAGTGGCCCACCACGGTCATTTCCTCGCGCTGCGGACGCTCGATCAAGCGATCCCTGATGCCGCTCTGGAAGGCCTCGAATGCCGCCAGCCCGGTGATGATGTCGGCATGGGCCTCGGTTTCCGTCTCGACCAGATGGACAAAGGTCCCGTCGTCGGACCGCCATGTCATGTAGCGAACACCTTCCGGCGACTTTTCCCGCAGCTCCTGGAACACGGCCTTGACCAGCCGTTCATTCTCATCGGTCCGTTCCGGTTTCGTCTTGTAGCGTATCAGGTGGCGTTTCATCGCGTTTTTTCCTCTTCGTGCCCTGCGCTTTGCGGGCCGCTTACGTCCGAGACGTTGTGGCGAAGCCAAAGGATTCGGGAGGCCGGGAAAATAATTCGGTGCCGTTTTCGTGCAAGGTCTGGAGCCTTACGCATGGTCCCGATCGAGCAGCCGGCGCAGCATCGGTTCGATGCGTGAAAGCTCGTCGAGATGTGCCGCCGACAGCTCGGCCAGGCAATCGTCGGCGCGCTCGGTCAGTTGCAGCAGCACGCGGCGGTGGTCGTCCTTGTCCTGATTTCTGGCGACCAGCCCTGTTTCGCAAAGGCGGTTGACCAGTTCGACGGCGCTGTGGTGGCGGATGCGCAGGCGTTCCGCGAGATCGCCAACCGTCACCGGGCCGCCGCCGGGGAATCCCTTGATCGCCAGCAGCGCCTGATGCTGGCGCGGGGTCAGGCCGGCGTCTTCCGCCTGGACCTGGCTGAATTCGAGGAAGCGGCGGATCAGGTAGCGAAACTCCGATAGCCGCTGGTAATCGGCTTGGCTGATGGCGGGGCGTGATTTTTGTGGCTGCGACATATCAGACATGTGTTCGTTTTCCGGCGAAAGCTCAAACGGATTTCGGGCGAAACCGGCTTGAATATTTATATCGTGTTACGATACATATCCACCAACAAGCCCGGCTGGCCGCTTCGACCGTGCCGCATCTCAGACGTACGGCGCGCCGCCAGGAAGCAAACTGCCATGAAGACCCCTCACTCGAACCCGGAGCATCTGCGCGATTTCACCACGGATGCCAGGGTGCTGTTCGTCGCCGCCATTGCCGTGGTGGTGGCGACAGCTGGACTGGTTGCCGGCATCGCGCTTTTGAAGCTGATCCGGCTGGCCACCAACATCGCCTATTTTGGCCAGTTCACGCTCGCCGATCTGAAGCTCGAGGACACGCCGCTGGGCTATGCCTCCGTCATCGTCCCTGTGATCGGTGCGCTGATCATCGGCCTGATGGCGCGCTTCGGCAGCGAGAAGATCCGCGGTCACGGCATTCCCGAAGCCATAGAGGCCATCCTGCTCGGGCGTTCCAGACTCGACGCCAAGGTGGCGATCCTGAAGCCGCTGTCGTCGGCGATCTCGATCGGCTCCGGCGGACCGTTCGGCGCCGAGGGCCCGATCATCATGACCGGCGGCGCGATCGGTTCGCTGATCGCGCAGATGCTGCCGGTCAGCGACAACGAACGCAAGACGCTGCTGGTGGCCGGTGCTGCGGCGGGCATGACCACGGTGTTCGGAACCCCGATCGCCGCCATCATGCTTGCGGTCGAACTGCTGCTTTTCGAATGGACTCCGCGCAGCTTCATCCCGGTGGCGGTCGCGGCTGTTATCGCCGAGGTGGAGCGCACCATGCTGCATCTGCCCGGACCGATCTTTCCGTTTCAGGGCGGCATGGAGGTGTCCTTTGTCGGCCTTGCCGGCTGGGTGGCGATCGGCGTTTGTGCAGGACTTTTGTCGGGGCTGCTGACGCAGATGGTCTATGCCTGCGAGGACGGTTTTCAGAAGCTGCCGATCCACTGGATGTGGTGGCCGATGCTTGGCGGACTGGTGGTCGGCATCGGCGGGCTGATCGAGCCGCACGCGCTCGGCGTCGGCTATGACAACATCACTGACATGCTGGACGGCCGCACCGTCGCGACGGCAGCACTCCTCCTGCTGGTGGTGAAGGCGATCATCTGGTCGGTAGCGCTCGGCTCGGGAACGTCGGGAGGTGTGCTGGCGCCGCTGTTGATCATGGGCGGGGCCATGGGCGCTGTGCTCGCCGGCGTTCTGCCTGCCGCGGATCCGGGTTTCTGGGCGCTGCTGGCGATGGCCGCCACCATGGGCGGCACGATGCGTGCGCCGCTGACCGCCACGTTCTTCGCCGTCGAACTGACCGGCAACACGCATATGCTGGTGCCGCTGATTGCTGCCTGCGCTGCGGCGCACGCCGTCACCGTGCTTCTGATGAAGCGATCGATCCTGACCGAAAAGATCGCCAGAAGGGGACATCATCTGGTTCGCGAATACCGCGTCGACCCTTTCGCCCTGACCAGGGTGCGCGAGGTGATGACGTCACAAGTCGAAAGCGTGCCGGCGACGATGACGCTGCATGGCGCGGCAGCGTTCCTGACAGCGCCGGAAACACGGCATCCGAGTTTCCCGGTGGTCGATGAGCGCGGCCATGTGCTGGGCCTCATCGATCCGCCGGCGATATTGCGCTGGAGACGCGCCGGCACGCACCGCACCACCACGCTTGGCGAACTGCTGGCCGGCAGCAAGGTGACGCTGGCCTATCCGGACGAATATCTCGAAGGCCTCTCCGACAAACTGCTGCTGGCCAACGTCTCTCATCTGCCCGTCGTCACTCGCGAAGGCTCGTTGCTGGTCGGCTATGTCGGCTGGAAGGATTTGATGCGCGTGCGGTCCAGGAAACAGGCCGAGGAGCGCGAGCGTTCGACCTTGCTTGGCTTCGGCACCAGACACACGAAAAAGAACGACGCCGTCGAAAGCCTTTAGATTCTCTCTGCGTGCTTCGCCCACTCCAGCACATAGAGCCTCAGCGCCGAGGACAGGTTGGTGTCGCGGGGCCGCGTCTCGTCGACTTCGGCGACAAGCGCAGCGAGCGTCAGCTCCCTGGTCGCCGCGATCGCGACGAGGTCCTCATAGAAGGGCTTTTCAAGCGAGTAGCTGGTGCGGTGACCACGAATGGTCACCGAGCGCTTTTCGACCGCGCTCACTGGTGACAGCTCACTGGTCGTCTTCGGCGCCGGATGGCTCGCGGCGGTGCCCAGCGACGAAGTTTTCGGCCTTGTCGGCGACTATGCGGTCGCGTTGCTTCTCTGCCTTGGAGCGACCGTACAGTGCCCGGTTCTGTTCGGCGACGCGCACTTTCTCGTCCCGCGCCTTCTGCTTGCGAGCCTGGCGGAGATTGACGATGTCAGCCATGGCGTGAACCGCAGGCCTATTTCTTGCGGAAGGCGTCGAGCGAGACCACTTCGGCGCCCTTGGTGCTGGCGTCCGCCGCTGCGGGCTTCTTCTCCGCCTCGGCGGCAGCTGCCTTCTTCTCCGCCTTCGGCTTTTTCTCGGAGACGATGGTCAACGGCTCAGGCGAGGCTGGAGCGGCTGGTTCCTCGGCTGCCGCGCCATCCGTCTTGACGTCGAATTCGAGTTCGAAATTGACCGACGGATCATAGAAGCCGCGTACGGCCGAAAACGGGATTTCGAGCTTTTCCGGCACATCGGAGAAGGACAGGCCAACCTCGAAGCCGGTATCGGTCACCTTCAGGTCCCAATACTGGAACTGAATGACGATGGTCATCTGCTCGGGATAGCGCTCGCGCAGCCGCGAAGACACGCGTACGCCCGGCGCGCCGGTCAGGAAGGTGATGAAGAAGTGGTGGTTGCCGGGGAGGCCGGTGCGCGCGACCTCGGCCAGGACCTTGCGCATGACGCCGCGCAACGCCTCCTGGGCCAGAATGTCGTAGCGGATGTGGTCGTCGGCCATGTGGCGGTCGGGTTCCGTTGAATCGTCCGCATAGCTGTAATCAAGCTTGAGGGCGGCGTAAACCGCATATAGATCACCCTCGCGCGGAAGCGAAGACTATTGCCAGCGATTTGATCGCTCAGGCGCTGGCGAGCGCGCTTTGCTTTTCGGACGATGCCGCGGACCGGCGCTTGCCGAAGGCGCGCAGGAATGTGCGCACGCCATTGGTCGCGGATTGCAGCACCTCGTCCTCGCGCGGCGAGCCGCCAAGCATGAAGGTGGTCTGCAGTTCGGCATTGACGAGGCCAAGGAACTGGCGTGCCGCCACATCCGGGTCCTCGATCGTGAGATAGCCGCCATAGGCGAGGCGGGCCAAGCGGGCGGCGATTGCCGGCCATGTTCTGCCCGGTCCCTGTTCGCGCCATTCGGCAAACAGTTCGGGATAGCGCTCGCCTTCGGTCTGGATCAGCTTGCGCAGGAATTTTCCGTCGCGGTTGCAGATGCAATTCTGGTTCAAGCGCACGGCAAAGCCGATCAGATCGGCTTCGAGATCCTTGGGCTGGTCGGGGAAGGTGGCAATGGTGGCGAAGATGCCGGCATTGCAGCGTTCGGTGAGGTCGCGGACCACGGCGACGAACAGTTTCTGCTTGTCGCCATGATGGTTGTAGATCGTCTGGCGCGAAACGCCGGCTTCGGCCGCGATCAGATCGATGTTGGCGCCGGCGAAACCTTCGCGGCAAAACACGGCAGCCGCGGAATCGACGATCGAGAGGCGCTTGGCCTCATGGCCGCGTGGCGGGAAAATGTCAGGAGAAACGTGCAGCTTCATAAAAAACTATATAGAGGTGATTGACGATTTAGACAAGAGTGTCTAAATTTGTGGACACAAGATAAAGAGATTTCGCGTGAGAGAGACGGATAGAATTCGCTCTCGAGCTGTCGGAAGCTCACGGGATGGAACGTCCTAGGTTAGACGTCGCCTAGCGGCGGCAACCAGATTTGAAAGAGCCTTTATCATGAGTCCCAAATTCCTCCGCATCGCGGTCGTGCTCGGCTTGTTGTCCGCCATCGGCCCGTTCGCCATCGACATGTATCTGCCCGCGCTGCCGTCGATCGGCGCGGATCTGCATGCCAGCACCGCTGCGGTGCAGATGAGCCTGTTGATCTTCTTCCTGTCGATGGGGTTTGGCCAGATCGTCGTCGGGCCGATTTCCGACATGATCGGCCGCAAGCTGCCGCTTTATGGCGGTCTTGCGCTGTTCATGGTTGGCGGCATCGGTTCGGCAATGGCGCCGACCATCGAATGGCTGATCGCTTTCCGTTTCCTGCAAGGGCTTGGCGCCAGCGCCGGCATGGCCGTTCCGCGCGCCATCGTGCGCGACCTGCACACCGGTAATGAGGCCGCCAAGCTGATGTCCTTGCTGATGCTGGTGTTCTCGGTGTCGCCGATCCTGGCGCCGCTGACCGGCAGCGTGATCATCGAGAATTTCGGCTGGCGCGCCGTGTTCTGGACGGTGACGGGCGCGGCTCTGCTGGCCACCATCCTTCTGGCGACTTCGCTCAAGGAGACGCGGCCGGTGGAAGATCGCGCCGGGTCCTCCTTCGGCACCGCGCTGTCGGCCTACCGCTTCCTGATGGGTGATCGCAACTTCCTCGGTCTGACGGCGATCGCCGGCTTCGGCATTGCCAGCTTCTTCGTCTATCTGTCGAGTTCGTCGTTCATCCTGATCGACCATTACGGGCTGTCGCCTTCGGTCTACAGCGTGTTCTTCTCGATCAACGCGGTCGCCTTCATCGGCATGTCGCAGATGACGGGGCTGCTGGCCGAGCGCTTCGGCCTGAGGCGCGTGGTGCGCGTCGCGGTGACCGGCTATGCGACGACGATGGTGGTGCTGTTCGCGGTGATGGCGACGGGCATCGACCGGCTCGATATGATGGCGGCGCTGCTGTTCGTCGGCTACGGCTTTCTCGGCCTAGTCATTCCGACCACCTCGGTGCTGGCCATGGAAGAACATGGCGAGATTGCCGGCACCGCTTCAGCGCTGATGGGCACGCTGCATTTCGCCATCGGCGCACTCGCCATGGGTGTCGCCGGCGTGTTCTTCGACGGTACGCCGCTGCCGATGGTGGCCGGGATCACGCTGTGTGCGGTGATTTCCTTCACGCTGGCCAAGATCACGCTCGGCCGCTCGCGCGAGGTTGCCGAGGCACCGGCGGAATAAGCAACCAAAACAAATGAAAAAAGCCCCGTTTTGAACTGACCCCCGAAAGTTGGACACAACCTTCGGGGGTTTTGCATGTCCAAATACAGCGAGAGTTTCAAGCGCTC
>NZ_JAMYSF010000031.1:0-88448 GCF_040321775.1 Mesorhizobium sp. M0243
CACTTATCCACCCCAAGGTTGGGGCGCCCCGCTCACGAGTTTATAAACACCATTTACCCCCCGGGGCCCCCCCCCCCCGTTGGGGGGTTTTTAACCCGCCGGGGCCGGGCCCGTCCGCCCGGCCCGCGTAACCGTTCGGTCGCTTAGGCCGCGAACGCTCTGACCCTGACGCCGCTTGCCTCAAGCCGTCTCCTGACATGCGCGGCGATGGCGACGGCAGCCGGCGTGTCGCTGTGGACGCAGATCGAATCGATCGGCGTCCGCAGCATCTGCCCGGAAAGCGTCTCGATGGCGCCTTGCTTGACCATTCGGACGACCCGTTCGGCTGCCCTCTCGGCGTCGTGGATGACAGCGCCTTCCAGCTTGCGCGAAACAAGGAAGCCTTCCTCCGTATAGGCGCGGTCGGCGAATATCTCGGACCTGACCGTCAGCCCAGCGTCGCGCGCGATCCTGTCCTGGAAGCCGAGCGCAATGACCAGGCAGATCAGGCCGGGATCGACGGCCTTGACCGCGCGCGTCACCGCTTCGGCGACGCCACGATCGGTCTGGGTAAGATTGCCTAGCGCGCCATGCGCCTTCACATAGTGGATCGGGTGGCCGGCATAGGCGGAAAGCGCCTGCGCCGCGCCGATCTGGTAGGCGACCAGCCTTTCGATCTCATCCATGGAATGCGGAATGATGCGGCGTCCGAACCCCCACAGATCGGCGAAGCTCGGATGCGCGCCAACGGCAACGCCCTTGTCGCGCGCCATCGAGAAGGTGGCAGCCATGATCTCGGGGTCGCCGGCATGAAAGCCGCAGGCGACATTGGCGGAACTGACGATGTCGAGGATCGCCGCATCGTCGCCGAGCCTGTAGGCTCCAAAACCCTCGCCCATGTCGGAATTGATATCGACCTGCAATCCTTGGGCCGCCATGGCGCTTTCCTCAGTGGTTCGAACCATCGCCTTTGCTTCACACCAGCTCGTAGAGCGGCGTGCCGTAGCCGACGACCGCTCCGTCCTCGATCAGCGCCGCGCCCAGCACGCCGTCTACCGGCGCGAGCACGGCCTTCAGGCATGGGCCGACCTTCAGGACGCCGACCGTCTCGCCCTTGCGAACCACCTGGCCAGGGTCGGCAACCGGCCGACCGGTCGTTGGATGATCGAGACGGAACACGCCGACGCCGGGCGCGCGCACGCCTTTGAAGACCGTTTCGGCCTTCGGGGCTTCGGCCGCGGGTGTCGAGGGAACAACGGATTGCATGTGCAGGCGCAACGAAAAGCCGGCCTCCGACACTTCGATCTCGCCGATGCCGGCGCTAACACACCAGCCGGCCAGCCTTTCGAGCTCCTCAACCGTCATCGCCGCCTCGTCCCTGGAGCAGACCGCCTTCAATGAGACGTTCAAGATGATGGATATCGAAGCCGCCGGCGGCAAAGCCGGGCTCCTCCATCAGGAGGCCGTGGAGCGGCGCGTTGGTGGCGATGCCGACAGCCTCCATCTCGCCCAGCGCGCCGCTCATGCGCCGGATCGCCTCGGCCCGCGTCGCGCCATGCGCCAGCAGCTTGGCCACCAGGGAATCGTAGTGCGGCGGCACGGTGTAACCGGAGTAGAGATGCGATTCGACGCGGATTCCCGGGCCGCCGGGCGGCGTCCAGCGCTCGACCCGGCCCGGATGCGGGCGAAAGCTGTAGGGATCTTCAGCGTTGATGCGGCATTCGACGGCGTGGCCCTGGATGCGGATGTCTTCCTGGCTGAACGACAGGGCTTCGCCCCGGGCGATGCGGATCTGCTCGCGCACGATATCGATGCCGGTGACAAGTTCCGTGACGGGATGCTCCACCTGCACGCGGGTGTTCATCTCGATGAAAGAGAAGCGCCCGTCCTCGTAGAGGAATTCGAACGTGCCCGCGCCTGTATAGCCGATGGTTAGGCATGCGTGGGCACACAGCTCGCCGATCTCGGCAATCGCCTCGCGGGCGATGCCGGGCGCCGGCGCCTCCTCAATGATCTTCTGGTGGCGGCGCTGCATGGAGCAATCCCGCTCGCCTAACCACACCGCCTTGCCATGCTTGTCCGCCAGAATCTGAATCTCGATATGGCGCGGGTGCTCAAGGAATTTCTCCAGATAGACTTGCGGGTTGCCGAAGGCCCGGTCCGCCTCTTTCACCGCCATCGAAACGGCTTCCAACAGAGCGCGCTGCTCGCGCACGATGCGCATGCCGCGCCCGCCGCCGCCGCCCGCCGCCTTGACGATGACCGGATAGCCGATGGCCTCGGCAATGGCGCGCACTGCCTGCTCGTCCTGCGGCAGCGCCCCCTCCGACCCTGCAACGCAGGGAACGCCGGCAGCGATCATCGTGCGCTTGGCGGAGACCTTGTCGCCCAAGGTGCGGATCGCCGCGGCCGACGGCCCGATGAAGGCGAGGCCGGCATTTTCGACGGCCTCGGCGAAGGCGGCGTTTTCCGAGAGGAAACCATAGCCCGGATGGATCGCGCCCGCGCCGGTGAGTTGCGCGGCCGCGATGATCTCGGCGATATTGAGATAGCTCTCCGTCGCCGCAGCCGGCCCGATGCAGATCGCCCTGTCCGCCAGCGCGACATGGCGAAGGCTCGCGTCGGCTTCCGAGTGCGCTGCCACCGTCTTCAATCCGAGATCGCGGCAGGCGCGCAGGATGCGCAGCGCGATTTCACCGCGGTTGGCGATAAGGACGGTGTCGAACATCGCCGCTAGCCCAAATCTTCGAGAACGAACAGCACATCGCCGGACTGCACGGCGGCATGGTCGTCCAACGCGATCTGGACGATCCGCCCAGCGCGATCGGATTCCACGACGTTGAACGTCTTCATGGCTTCGAGGACACCGACCTTCTGCCCTTCCACGACCACATCGCCAACCGAAGCGAGCGGCGGTTCGCCTTCGGTGCCGGAACGGTAGAACACGCCGGTCAGCGGCGCGCGGATCGAATGCCGCGCGATGGGCGGAGCTGTCGAAGCCGGATTTGTGAAGACGGCAGGGCCGGCGGCTGACCCCGACTGCGGCGAAGGCTGCGACGCGGATTGCGCCAGCACCCCCTGCCTGGACATGCGGATACGAACGCCATCGCGCTCGATCTCCAACTCGGCAATGGGCGAACGCGAGACAAATTCGATCAGCTTCTGGACGAAGTCGAGATCCATCGCCGGCCCTACCGCAGCGCTTCGACAGCCTCGGCGATACGCCCGATCGCTTTTTCGATCAGGTCCATCGACGTGGCTATGGAAATGCGGAAATGCGGCGACAGGCCATAGGCAGAGCCCTGCACCACCGCGACCCGCGCCTGATCGAGCAGGTAAAGCGAGAAGTCGTCGTCGCTGCCGATAGGAGTGCCGTCCGGGCGGCGACGACCGATCAGGGCCGAGCAATTGGGATAGAGATAGAAGGCGCCCTCGGGCGTCCGGCAGGTGAGACCGGGAATCGCGCGCAGCAGATCCAAAGCGCGGTCGCGCCGTGCCTGGAATTCGAGCGCCCGAGGGCGAAGAAAGTCCTGAGGACCTTCCAGTGCGGCAATGGTCGCGGCCTGCGAGATGGATGACGGGTTGGACGTGCTTTGGCTCTGCACGGTCGCCATGGCGCGGATCAGCGGTTCCGGCCCGCCGGCATAGCCGATCCGCCAGCCGGTCATGGCATAGGCCTTCGACACCCCGTTCACTGTCAGCGTACGGTCCTTCAGCCTCGGCTCGACGCCGGCGATGGTATGGAAGGTTCGTCCATCGAACAGGATATGCTCGTAGATGTCGTCGGTCAGAACGTGCACATGCGGGTGATCGAGCAACACCCCCGCCAGCCCCGCAAGTTCGTCGCGGCTGTAGACGGCGCCTGTCGGGTTGGAAGGCGTGTTGAGAAGCAGCCATTTGGTGCGCCCGGTGATCGCGGCTCGCAGGGCTTGCGGTGTCAGTTTGAAGCCCTGCGGCTCCGTGCAGGGAACGACCACGGGCTTGCCTTCGCCGAGCAGGACGATGTCGGTGTAGGAAACCCAATAGGGCGCTGGGACAACCACCTCGTCGCCGGGGGCCAGCGTTGCCAGCAGGGCGTTGTAGATGATCTGCTTGGCGCCGCCCGCGACACTGATTTGCGAAGGCTTGTAATCGAGGCCGTTCTCGCGCCTGAATTTTCCGGCCACCGCCTTCTTCAGCGCGGCGGTGCCGTCGACCGCCGTATAGCGCGTCTCCCCCCTGCGCATCGCCTCGTAGGCCGCCTCGACGATGTGCGGTGGCGTTGGAAAATCCGGCTCGCCGGCGCTCAGGCTGATGACGTCGATGCCGGCCGAACGCATTTCGATTGCCCGCGCGGTGACCGCCATGCTGGGGCTTGGCTTGATGACGTCGAGACGGGGAGCGATGAGGCCCACGGGAAATCCTCGGCATGGCTGCCGCGACGTTGCCGGGCAGGTGATATCTGTTACAAATTGGATAATGTATTCTGTTTTTCACGTCAAACCTCTTTTTCTGCATCGAAGACCGGGTTATGTCTCGTTTTGGACGTGGACCGATAGAGGAAGATATCCAATCCTTGTCGCCGCGGATGATATTCGAGATAGGGAACGCGATTGGTATGGGCACAAACTATGATGTGGTGATCGTCGGCGGCGGCGTTGTCGGCAGCTCGATCGCCTACTTTCTGTCAGCCAATCCGGATTTCGATGGCAGGATCGCGGTGATCGAGCGGGACCCGTACTACACGGCGTCCTCGTCTTCCTTGTCGACCAGCGCCATCCGCCAGCAGTTCGGCACGGCGCCCAACATTGCCATGTCGAAGTTCAGCATCGACTTCCTGCGCCAGGTAAAGACGCGGCTTGCCATCGGCGACGAGTTGGCCGACATCGGCCTGCATGAGCCCGGCTACCTCGTGCTGGCGACACCCGAGCGGGCCGACGCGCAGCGTGCCAAGAACCGCGTTCAGCGCGGCATGGGCGTCGACGCCGAACTGATCGAGCAGGCCGATCTGGCGCGACGCTTCCCATGGCTCAACACGGACGATCTCGCCCTTGGCTCGCTCGGCCTTGGCAGCGAAGGCTGGTTCGACGGCCCCGGCCTGATGCAGGCATTCCGCCGCAAGGCACGCACGCAGGGCGTGGACTATCTTGCCGCGACCGTGACAGGACTGACCATGGCGTCTCCCGGCAAGGTTGGCGAAGTGGTTCTGGACAATGGCGACCGGCTTGCCGCCGGCGCGGTGATCAACGCGGCCGGGCCATGGAGCGCGGGCATTGCCAGGATGGCCGGCGCCGACCTACCGGTCGTCCCGAGCAAGCGATGCGTCTTCGTCTTCGAAACACCGGCAAGGATCGAGAACTGCCCCTTCATCTTCGACACAAGCGGCCTCTGGCTGCGGCCGGAAGGTCAGCTCTTCCTGTGCGGTATTCCACCGGTACGCGAGAACGACCCGGACGATTTCGGCCTGGATGTGGACTACGACCTGTTCGACGAGTTGATCTGGCCAGCACTCGCCTATCGTGTGCCAGGCTTCGAACAATTGCGCATGCTGCGCGCCTGGGCGGGGCTCTACGAGTACAACACCTTCGACCACAGCGGCATCATCGGCCGGCATCCCGAGATCTCGAACTTCGTCCTGGCCACCGGCTTCAGCGGCCACGGCATGATGCACGCGGCGGCGACCGGGTCGGGCGTCAGCGACCTCATTGCCTACGGCGAGTACCGATCTGTCGACCTCTCGGCCTTCCGCTACGAACGGATCGCTGGCAATCAGCCTATCGAGGAACATGTCTACTGAAGCGAAACGGGCGACATGGCATCGCAGTGACAACGGTGCTATGCGTCCACTTCTTCAATCAAAACGGCGCCAGTCAACAAACACGGCGGCCGCCTCAGGCTGATTCATGCTCGTACAGAAGAAAACCATCTCGACCCAGGTCGCCGATGCCATCAGGCAGAAGATCCTGATCGGCGAATACGAGGCCAACTTTCAGCTGCGGCAGGAGCATCTGGCCACCGAGTTCGGCGTCAGCCGAATTCCGGTGCGAGAGGCGCTGCATCAGCTTCATTCGGAAGGCTTCGTCACGCTGGTTTCCCACAAGGGCGCCGTCGTTACCTCCATTTCCCTGGACGAGATTCTCGAGCTCTACGAATTGCGAGCCCGGATCGAAACATGGCTGCTAGCCCTGGCCATTCCAAGGATGACGGAGGCAGACCTCGCGCTGGCCCGCGAGCGCGCAAAGCAGCACCAGGAGCAGGGCAAGACAGGCGAGTACTCGAACCAGCTCAACTGGAACTTCCACGCCGCGCTCTACGCGCCGTCCGGCCGCAAGGCGACGATCGAACTGGTCGGGCGCATCTACCAGCAGCTGGAACGCTACACGCGCATGATGGTGACGCTCACCGAAATCCAGGCCCAGTCCGACCGCGACCACTGGCAGCTCATCGACCTGTGCGAAGCCAAGGATACGCTGCGCGCCGTCGGCCTTTTGGAAATGCATATCATCACCAGCGGCAAATTCCTGGTCGACCGGCTTGAGGAATTGCGGGGCAGCTGATCAGTCGCCCCGTCTCCTTGTCCAGCCCCAATCCTTCGCGCGAAGATCATTTGCCGGGCAGATTGGTCGCCCGGGTCAGCAGGATCACGCCTGCCTTGTCGGCTGTGTCGTAGTAGGTGAAGCCGGTGCGGTTTTCCCGGCGCCCGCGCATCAGCACGGCAAGTCCGTCGGTTTTCGCCTTGGTTTCGGCTGCGTCCGCATCACGAACCTCGAAGCCGATATGGAAGACACCTTCACCCTTGCTGTCGAGATGAATTCGCTGCGGTGAAGGATCGCCGTTCGGCTGGCACAGCTGCAGCTGAACGTTCGGCAAGTTGCAAATCCGATATTGCATCGCCTTGAAACCCTCGGGGCTTGGGACCTGCAGTTCTTCGTATTCAGCCAGCGGCGGATAGGGCTCCCATGGCCCGATGCCGATGGAGTCGTAGTAGGCCTGCGCCTTGTCGATATCGTGCACGACGATGCAGATGTGATGCAGCTTTTCGAAATTACCCATGTCGTCACTCCCCATTCTTCTCACTCCTTGATCGGGACCGTATAGTTCAGCACGCGGCGCCCCCCGTCGGGGTAGATCGTCTCGCCGGTGATGTAGGAAGCGTCGTCGCTGGCCAGGAACGCCACGACCGAGGCGATCTCGGCTGCCGTGCCGAGGCGCCCGAGCGGTGTACGCGAAAGGACCGCCCGTCTCATTTCTTCCGAATCGATGAATGTCCCGTCCATGACCATGTCCGTGGCGATGGTGCCCGGGCCGACACCGACCACACGGATGCCATGGGGAGCGAAGGCGACGGCCGCGGTGCTGGTGACCTGGTTCATGCCGCCCTTGGAGATCGCGTAGGTGGCGACACGCGGGTTGGCGAGGCCCGAATTGATCGACGACATGTTGATGATGACGCCGCCTCCACCTTGCGCGATCATCTGGCGGGCGGCCGCCTGGGTGCCCATGAACGCGCCCTTCAGATTGACGGCGAGAACCCTGTCGTAGTCCGCCTCTGTGATGTCGAGAAAGTCCTGGACCGGAGCGATGCCGGCATTGTTGACCATGATGTCGACACGGCCGAACTTCGCCACCGCCGCTGCAATCAGCCCATCGATCTGTTCCTTCTTGCTGACATCCGTAACGACCGCCAGGACGCTGTCGGTGGTGCCGATTTCAGCGGCACATTTTTCTAGCTCCACGGCATTGATGTCGCCGAGCACGAGCTTCGCGCCTTCGGCCAAAAAGCGTTCCGCGCAAGCGCGTCCGATGCCGCGCGCCGCGCCTGTGACAACCGCCACCTTGCCTGCCTGTCTCATGTCCAATCCTTCGATCATTTGTAAGTCGGCCACCGTCTCAAGGAGTATGGGCCGAGCTTGGCTACGGATGGGGATTCTCCCACCGAAGCCTAGCCTAGCGGATAACGAAGGGATTGGCGGTCTTGCCGGCGGTGTCTATCCACACCGTCTTGGTCTGCAGATAGGAATTGATGGCATCCTGCCCGCTTTCGCGCCCGATACCGCTCCTCTTGTAGCCGCCGAAGGGCGCCATGTAGGAGACGGCACGGTATGAATTGATCCAGACCATCCCCGCCTCCATTGCGGCCGCGCCGCGCAACGCCCGGCCCATGTCGCTGGTCCATATTCCTGCCGCCAGCCCGTAGGGGCTGTCATTGGCAATGGCGAAAGCCTCTTCCTCGTCGTCGAACGGAATGACCGAAAGGATCGGTCCGAACACCTCTTCGCGCGCGATCCGCATGGTGTTGTTCACGCCAGTGAAGATGGTGGGCTCGACGAACCAGCCCTCGGCCAATTCACCCGAGGCCGGCTTGCCGCCGCCCAGCACGCAAAGCGCACCCTCGCGGCGCGCGATGCCGAGATAGGACAGCACCTTCTCGCGCTGGGCTTGCGTGGTGATCGGCCCGACCTGCGTCTCTTGCAGCGCCGGATTGCCCAGTCGAGCGCTGGCCGCCAGCGTTATGACGCTCTCCACGAACCGGTCGTGGATTTTGCGATGCACCAGCAGCCGCGAACCCGCGATGCAGGTCTGGCCACTGGCGGCGAAGATGCCTGAGATCGCGCCGTTGACCGCGCCCTCGATGTCGGCGTCGTCGAAGACGATGTTGGCCGATTTGCCGCCGAGCTCCAGCGTGACGACTTTTAGCTGTTCGGCAGCCGCTCGATAGACCGCGATCCCGCCAGGCTCACCACCGGTGAAGGCGATCTTGGCGACGTCGGGATGAGAGACGAGTGGCGCGCCGACATCAAGCGGCATGCCGGTAACGGTGTTGACCACGCCGGGCGGGAAGCCTGCCCGCGCAAACAGTTTCACGAACTCCAGCGTCGAGGCCGAGGCGTGTTCCGACGGCTTGATGACGACAGTGTTGCCTGCCGCCAGCAGCGGCGCGAGCTTCCATGTCAGGAGTAAAAGCGGCGAATTCCAGGGCACGATCGCTGCAATGACACCCAGCGGCTCGTGGCGGGTGAACGCGAACATGCCAGCCTTGTCGATCGGCAGCACCGCACCTTCGATCTTGTCGGCAAGACCGCCGAAATAGCGGAACCATTCCGGGATATAGCGCAGCTGTGCCGTCATTTCGGTGAGCAGCTTGCCATTGTCGCGCGTCTCGATGGCGGCAATGCGATCCGCGTTCTCCGCGATCAGCTCAGCCAGCCGCACGAGCAGCTTGCCGCGCGCGGTGGGCGTGATCCCGGCCCACTCCTTCGACGGGAAAGCAGCCTTGGCGGAGGCTACGGCGGCATCCACCTCGGCCTGTCCATCGCGCGGAATCAGCGCCCAGGGCCTGCCGGTGAACGGATCATGGCTCTCGAATGTATCGGCTGTCGATTGCAACCGACCGCCGACCGTGTTCTGGAAACTGACCAGCGCCATATCGGTCCTCAACAGGTGGTAAAGCCCAGATGGGCGCGAAAGCGGTTCTTGACCTCGACCGCGTCGCGCGGCGGCAGCGAGCGCGGCAGGTTCTCGGCGGTGATTTTCAGCACGAAAAGGCGCGGACCGTCGGCCGGATGCCGAAGCTCTTCACACAGCGTGTCGACCTCCTCCAGCGTACGCAGCTCGGCGGTCTTCAAAAAACCGCAAGCGGCCGCGACCTTGTCGAAACCAATGCCCTTGCCGGTATGGCTGGACTGCATGCCGGTCTCGCCGAAATGCTGATTGTCGAGCACGATCAGGTCGAGATTTTTCGGCCGCGCCACCGAGATCGTCGCCAGCGAACCGAACGCCATGAGCTGTTCGCCATCTCCGGTGATCACCATGACCCGCTTCTGCGGCTGGGCCTGGGCAAGCCCCAGGCCGATCAGCGCAGCACCGCCCATGGCGCCCCACAGATAATAGTTGTCGTTGCGGTCACCGGCAGCATGCACGTCGTAGCTCGGCGAGCCGAGACCGGTCACGACCAGGGCTCCGTCGCGGGCGTCAAGCAGCTTCTTCACCGCAACCCGGCGGTCCATCGTCGGTAAATTCATGTCGCTCACCACTTCTTCTTGCCGAGCAGCCGCTGCCCGATCAGCACGGCAATCTGCTGGTCGGCGTCGAAAGCCATCAAGGCTGCCTGCGCCACCGTCTCCACGAGATCGGGACCGGTCTCGGCGCGCAGCACCCTGAGGCCGATCGCCTTCAGCGAGGCCTCCGTCGCCTGCCCCATTGGCACCTGCCACGGATTGAACTCGGCCCACTCGCCTCGCATCGTCACCAGGACGAGCAGGGGAAAGCGCGCCTGCACGGGAAGCGACAGCATGTTGATGCAATTGCCGACGCCTGAGGATTGCATGAGCACGACGCTCCGCTTGCCGCCGAGCCAGGAGCCTGCGGCAATGGCGATGCCCTCCTCCTCCGTCGTCAGCACATTGGTGACAACCTCGGGATCCGTGCTGAAGCGCTCAATCAATGTGGTGTGGCCTGCGTCGGGCACGTAGGACATCTGGCTGATGCCGGCGGCCTTGAGCACGTCATAGACCGGATCCGGCCACTGCTTTTCAGACGCCGCCGGAGCGGCTGCAAGTGCTGCCGCTTGCGGATGTTTTGCTTCTATGCTCGCCGTCACCTTGGACCCCCGGGAATTTGGATTGGAACCAGGTTACCTCGGCTGTCCAATCTAATCTTCGTCCCTTTATTGTGATCAGATATAATGATATTCGATAGCTCATGGAGTTATCGCAGCTACGCACGCTCATCCACGTCGCCGAACTCGGCAGCCTCAGCAAGGCCGCCGACCGGCTGCACATTGCGCAGCCGGCGCTCAGCCGGCAGGTGCGCATGCTGGAGGAGGAATTGGGCTTTGCCCTTTTCCTGCGCCATGGACGCGGCATGGTGCTGTCTGAGCAGGGCAAGGAGGTGCTGGCGCACGCCATGCGCGTGATGGCCGAGATCGACGAGATCCGCGCCACGGCCACGCCCGCCGATGCGCCGCTAACCGGCGAAGTGGCCATCGGCCTGCCGCCCACCGTTGCCGACATTATTTCGCTACCGCTGGCGGCCGCCTTCGGCAAGGCCCATCCCAAGGCCAAGCTCAGGCTTGTCAGTGCCTACACCGGCTATCTGCTGGACTGGATGCACCGCGGCGAGGTGGACGTTGCGGTGCTCTACGACCCGCGCATGGCGCGTTCGCTGCGCTCGCGCCCGCTGCTCCTGGAAAACCTGTTCCTGATCGGACCGCCGGACGCGGGTTTTTCAACCGTGCGCGCCGTATCGTTCGCCTCGCTCGCGGGCAAGCGCCTGCTGCTGCCCAGCATCAAGCACGGGTTGCGCATCATCGTCGAACGCTGCGCCACGGATGCCGGCATCACGCTCGATGTCGGCATCGAAGCGGACTCATACTCCGCGCTGAAGGACCTAGTGCGCAACGGCCATGGCTGGACGATCCTGCCGCTCGCTCCTATCCATGCCGACGTGACCGCCGGGCTGCTCACCGCCGCGCCGTTGATCGATCCGGTGCCCGTGCGCCGCCTGATCCTTGCATACCCGGCGGACCGGCCTGCCTCGCGGCTGGCGCGGTTTGCCGGACAAGCGATCGAGGACATCGCCAAGGATCTTGTCGGGCGGGCCGTCTGGGTTGGCCAGCTTCTCGGTCCTCCGCCATAAGCATTTGAATTTCGTTATATCTGCTCACGCCTGCCTTGCATTGCGGATAGGGCGTCGAGGCGCGATAGTGAGGCCTGCAGCAAGACGAAAAGCCGGACAAACCTCATGGAACACTACCAGGACATTCGCGATGCCGTCGCCAGGTTGTGCGCGCGCTTTCCCGGAGAATACTGGCGCGCACTCGACAGGGACATGACCTACCCCGGTGAATTCGTCGCAGCGCTGACGCAGGCCGGTTGGCTCTCGATCCTGATCCCGGAGGCCTATGATGGCTCGGGCTTGCCGCTTTCGGCCGCCGCTGCCGTGCTGGAGGAAATCCAGCGCGCCGGCTGCAATGGTGGCGCCTGCCATGCCCAGATGTACACGATGGGCACGCTTGTTCGCCACGGCTCGGAAGCCCAGAAGCAGCGATATCTGCCGAAGGTCGCCACAGGAGAATTGCGCCTGCAGGCCTTCGGCGTCACGGAACCGAGCAGCGGCACCGACACCGGCGCGCTCAAGACTACTGCTCGCCTCGACGGCGATCATTTCGTGGTCAAGGGCCAGAAGATCTGGACCAGCCGTGCCGAGCATTCCGATCTGATGCTGCTGCTGGCGCGGACCACGCCGCTGAAGGACGGCATGAAAAAGACCGACGGCCTCTCCGTCCTCATCGTCGACATGCGCGAAGCCGTCGGCAACGGCCTCACAATCCGGCCGATCCGCACCATGATGAACCATGCCACCACGGAAGTCTTCTTCGACGATCTGCGCGTGCCGGTCGAAAACCTGATCGGCGAAGAGGGAAAGGGATTCCGCTACATCCTCTCGGGCATGAACGCCGAGCGTATCCTGATTGCCGCCGAGTGCATCGGCGATGCGAAATGGTTCATCGAAAAGGCCAGCACCTACGCAAAGGAGCGGCATGTGTTTGGCCGGGCAATCGGCCAGAACCAGGGCATCCAGTTCCCGATCGCAAGGGCCTACGCCAACATGCGCGCAGCTGAATTGATGGTGCGCCAGGCGCTGAGCCTCTACGAGGCCGGCAAGAACCCCGGCGCTGAAGCCAACATGGCCAAGATGCTGGCGGCCGACGCTTCGAACGAAGCCGCCAATGTCTGCATCCAGACTTATGGCGGGTTCGGTTTCGCTGAAGAATACGATGTCGAGCGCAAGTTCCGCGAGACGCGTCTCTATCAGGTCGCGCCGATCTCGACCAACCTCATCCTGTCATACCTTTCCGAGCACGTGCTTGGACTGCCGCGTTCCTACTAGGAGTCGTCCGTGAACGTCCTCATCGTCTACGCCCACCCGGAAGCAAAATCCTTCAACGGCGCCATGAAGGATCTCGCCGTGGAAACCCTGACCCGCGCCGGCCACGACGTGGTTGTCAGCGACCTCTATGCGATGGGCTTCAATCCTGTCGCAGGGCCGGGCGACATATCGGGCGAGCGCAACGATCCAGACTTCTTCAGCCTGCCGCGCGAGCAGACCGCCGCCTACGAGGCCGACGCACTCGCGGCCGACATAAACGCCGAGGTCGAAAAGGTGAAGCGGGCGGATTTCGTGCTGTTCCAGTTCCCGGTCTGGTGGTTCGGAATGCCTGCAATGCTCAAGGGCTGGGCCGATCGCGTCTTCGCGCGCGGTTTCGCCTATATGCCGGGCCGCAAATACGACACCGGCATGTTCAGGGGAAAGCTCGCCATGGTGGCCGCCACCACGGGCACGTCGGCCGACACCTACGCGCCCGATGGCATCGACGGCGACATCCTCACGGTGCTGTGGCCGATCCACAATGGTCTGCTGCGCTATTCCGGCTTCGACGTGCTGCCGCCCTTCGTCGCCTATATGCCGGGCCGTGTCGGCGACGATGGCCGCAAGGCCTATCTGGAAGCCTACCGCAAGAGGCTTGAGGACATTGATGGCACGCCGCATCTGTTCTTCCACGCAGCCGAGGACTACGGCAAGAACGAGCGGCTGAAGCCTGGTGTGCTGGCGCGCTCGGGAGTGCAGCGCAATGTCTGACGGCGCCCGCCCACTGGAGGGCCTGTTTGTCGTTTCGATCGAGCAGGCCGTGGCCGCTCCGCTCTGCACGGTCCGCCTTGCCGATGCCGGCGCACGCGTCGTGAAGATCGAGCGCCCGGAAGGCGAAACCGCGCGTCACTACGATTCCGCAGTGGAGGGCATGTCCGCTTACTTCGTCTGGCTCAACCGCGGCAAGGAGAGCGCGGTGCTCGACCTGAAGACCGAGCACGACCTGGCTCTCCTGCACCGGATGGTCGCGCGCGCCGACGTCCTCGTGCAGAATCTCGTGCCGGGCGCCATCGACAGGCTCGGCCTCTCGGCCGATACAATCGCGAAGGAGTTTCCTCGGCTGATAGCCATCAACATCGTTGGCTACGGGCAGGACACGCCCTACGCGGCCATGCGCGCCTACGACATGCTGGTGCAGGCCGAAAGCGGCATCTGCGCCGTTACCGGCACACCGGACACGCCGAGCAAGGTCGGGGTTTCCGCCGCCGACATCGCCACCGGCATGAATGCCCATGCAGCGATCCTCGAAGCCTTGCTCGCGCGCCAGAAGACTGGGCGCGGTCGCATTGTCGAGATTGCCATGTTCGACGCCATGGCCGATTGGATGACCGTGCCGCTGCTGCACTACGAATATGCGGGCCGTGAGACCCAGAGATATGGCCTGGCGCACGCTTCGATCTACCCCTATCGACCCTATGCCTGTCGGGATGGCAGCGTGGTCGTGTCCATCCAGCAGAACAATGAATGGAAGCGCTTCTGCACGCTCGTGCTGCAAAGGCAGGATCTGTTCGCCGACGAACGCTTCGCCACCAATGCCTGGCGGGTGGCCAATCGCACGGCACTCGACGCCGAGATCGAACCGATCTTCGCGGCAATCGACTGCGAAGTGGCTATAAACCGTCTCAACGAGGCGCAGATCGCCTGGGGCCGGGTGAGCGCAATGAACGACCTGCCGCACCACAAGGCGTTGCGCCGGACAGAGGTGGCGCTGCCGGACGGCAGGCGCATCTCCGTGCCGATGCCGGCAGGGCGGTCGGAGGGGTTCGCAACGGTCCCCAGCGTTCCCGCCCTTGGCGCCGATACGGACCGGATCCGGTCCGAATTCGCCGCCTGACGAGGACCTGATGAGCCTGGACATAACCACGCTGCAGGAATGGGTTGGACGCACACACACGGTCGAGGACATTGTCACCCCGCGCCTGCTGGCCAGCTTTGGCGCCACGCTTGGGGACCACGCGGCGCAGACTGCCGAGGGCGCGGCCCCGCCAGGACTGCACTGGTGCCTGACGCCGGACATTGCCGCCATGCGTGAACTCGGACCTGACGGGCACCCGGCCAAAGGCGGCTTCCTGCCACCGGTGCCGCTTCCGCGCCGCATGTGGGCTGCCAGCGACGTGCGTTTCATGGCGACGATCCGCTCCGGCGACCCCATCCGCCGCCGCTCGACATTGACCGCCATAGAGGAGAAGCATGGCCGCAGCGGCCCCCTCACCTTCGTCACGGTCCGGCACGACATTGCCAACGATTCCGGTCCGGTGATCGAGGAGGACCAGACCATCGTCTATCGCGCCGCCGAAGCTGCTGCGGCGACCCCTGCCCCGCCGGCCAATTCGCCCCTGGCCGCATCGCACGAGCGCACGATCAACGTCGATCCCGTGCTGCTCTTTCGATATTCCGCGCTGACGTTCAACGGGCACCGCATCCACTATGACGCGCCCTACGCCACGACGGTCGAGCACTATTCCGGGCTCGTCATCCATGGCCCGTTGCAGGCGACGCTGCTGATGAACTTCGCCACCGCCATTGCCGGCACGTCGCCGCGCCGTTTCTCGTTCCGCGGCGTGCATCCCGCGACCGGCCCGCAGCGCCTGCTTTTGAGCGCAACATCCCGAGGCCAAGATGGCATGGCCCTCGAGGTACGGTCGGCCGACGGCCATGTGACGGTGAAGGCCACGGCGCAATGGTGAGCTTCGTCACGCCTGTGGTGCCGCTCTTCGTACCCGGCTCGCGGCCGGAGCGCTTTGCCAAGGCCGACAGCAGCGGCGCGGATGCGGTCATTCTCGACCTCGAGGATGCCGTCGCCCCTGGCGACAAGGAGCGCGCCCGGGAAGCAGTCGTTGCCCATGCAGCCGTGCTGACATCCGCGGTCGTGGTTCGCATCAACGCCGTCGGCACACCCTGGCACGAAGTGGATATCGATGCCGTGCGGCGCCTCGACGGCGTCTCCGTCATGCTGCCCAAGGCCGAGCGGCCGGAAGACATTACTGATATGACCAGGCACATGGCACGCAGCGTTTCCGTCATCGCGCTGGTCGAGAGTGCTGTCGGCCTTGCCAATCTGCCGGACATATTGGCCACGCCCGGCGTCGTTGCCGTCGCCTTCGGCTCGGTCGACTTCTCGCTCGATCTCGGTTGCGCGCATGATCGGCTGATCCTGCTTGCGGCTCGCAGCGAAATCGTCTGGCGCTCGCGCGCCGCTGGCCGGGCCGCGCCGATCGACGGCGTAACGACCGACCTGAGCAATCCTGAAATCACGGAGGATGACGCCCGCCACGCCATGAAGATGGGTTTTGGCGGCAAGATGGCCATCCATCCGAGGCAGATCGAGCCGATTCGCAATGGCTTTCGCCCGAGCGAAAATGACATCACATGGGCACGCGACATCATTGGCGCGGCCTCATCAGGCGAAGCCAGCCAGGTGAACGGCGAGATGGTGGATCGGCCGGTCATCGAACGTGCAAGGCAGGTCCTGCGCCGGGCCGCTTTGGTCTAAAGGGCATGCCAGAGGAGGAGCAACAGATGAGCACGGACACCGCCGATTGGCCGACCGCCAGGCTCTGCTCGTTCATCGCCGAACTCGACTTCGAACAGATCCCGCCGCGCGTCGTTCATTTCGCGAAAGGACTGATGATCGACTGGCTCGGCTCGGCGCTGGCCGGCAAGGGTGCGCACCAGGTCGAGATCATCGACGGCTTTGCGCGTGCCATGGGGCCGGCGGACGGCCCAAGCACCATCATCCCGACGCGGCGGCGCACAAGCCCCTATTTCGCGGCGATGGTCAATGCGGCGGCCTCCCATATCGTGGAACAGGACGACGTTCACAACGGCTCGGTCTTTCACCCGGCGGCCGTGATCTTTCCGGCGGTCCTGGCGGTTGCCGAGGCTGAGGGGAAGACCGGCCGCGACGTCCTGACTGCCTGCATCGCCGGCTATGAAGTGGGCATCCGCGTAGGAGAATTCCTCGGACGCTCGCACTACGAGATATTCCACACCACCGGCACCGCTGGCGCTGTCGCCGCGGCCGCGGCGGTCGGCAGATTGATCGGACTGGACGCAGCCGGTCTCAACCATGCTCTCGGCTCCGCCGGCACCCAGGCGGCAGGGCTCTGGGAATTCTTGCGCGATGCCGCCGATTCCAAGCAGCTTCATACGGCGCGAGCCGCCGCCAACGGCCTGTTTTCTGCCTATCTGGCACGCGATGGCTTCAAGGGGGCCGCGCAGATCCTCGAAGGGAAAAAGGGCATGGCTTCAGGCATGTCCAGCGACGCCGATCCGGCCCGCCTGACGGACGGCCTCGGCAGCCGTTGGGCAACCGAGGAGACCTCCTTCAAATGGCACGCCGCCTGCCGGCACACCCATCCGGCCGCTGATGCGCTGCAGCTTCTCATGCGCGGCGAGGGGCTCGGTCCGGACGACATCGCTGATGTGGTAACCCATGTCCATCAGGGAGCCATCGATGTCCTGGGCGCGGTGGTCATTCCACAAACCGTCCACCAGGCGAAGTTCTCCATGGGCACAGTGTTGGGCCTCATCGCCGTCCATGGCGTCGCCGATCTCGACGCGTTCGAACACCAAGCACTTGCCGACACGCGCGTCGCCCGTTTCCGCGCCAAGGTGCGGATGGAGTTCGACGCCGAGATCGACAGACTTTATCCCAAGCAATGGGTCGGCAAGGTGAGCGTCATGACCATTGACGGCCGCAAACTCGATACCCGCGTCGACGAGCCCAAGGGCGACCCCGGCAACACGCTTGCGAAACAGGAACTGGAAGCCAAGGCCATACGCCTTGCCGAATTTCGAGGCGGCGCCACCGCCGACGAGATGCGCGCGTGTATAGCCCGCATCTGGAGACTCGATCAGCCCGGAAGCACGGCGCATATATTTGCTGAGAGTTAGCCCGCTATCGCGCCGAAGGACTGCATCCGCCCGAACGGATGGAGAATTGCCCGCGGCCGGTCGTGCTATGGGGCGTGCGCAGGAGCGACCGCAGTTGACTTCAGAGGCGATGTCAGCTTTCGGGAGATCACCCAGTGTCGAACGGCCGACTTGAAGCGCATTGCTGCCATTTGCGAAGATTGAACAAACGCTACTGAATTTGGGTCGTCAATTGCGAACGAGCGCATAACGGGCAGTTCGATTCCTTTCGCGCCGCCCTGTGTTGTAAAGCAGTTTGACGATAATGGTGGGCCCGGAGGGCATATTAAAATCCTTGGTTCTGTTGAGTTTTTCGTGGGCCAGAATCTGAAAGCTTCCGGTATCGTTTCGTATGCTCCCGCGACCCCAAACTGCCGACCATAGCTGACCTCGTTTTACGAACGTTGGGAGCAGGGTCCAGAACGGCGGAAATGGGGCCGGAACCCGACTGACAGCTTCGCGACTTCGGGATGGCCCTAGCGGACGTTTTACAAGTCTGGCATGTCCCATCGGAGACTCGACGACGTCGCTAGGCGAGAAGCGCCGAAACGCTTGTCCAATTATCCCCGGCCCGTTCCGCTTCGATCGCCTCATCAGGAGGCCTCTGGTCGCGCACCAACTTGACGATCTGTTAGCCATGGCAATTGTCGACTAGTATACTTAGCTGGAGTGTTCATGCTGAGGTTCTTGTCAGCGCGCCGCAGTCGCTAGAAATCCGGCCGGGCGCCATGCCACAGCCCGGCGCCAGCGAAGTGGTCGTTCACGTCAGCCGTGCCGGCATCTGTGGCTCCGACATTCACATCCTGCATGGCTCCAATCCGTTCGCCGTTCTATCCGCGCGTCATCGGCCATGAGTTCGCGGGCACCGTCACCGCGCTCGGACGCCATGTGACCGGCGTTGCCGTGGGAGGAGGCCGCGCGGTGGTCGACCCCGTGGTGTCGTGCGGCCACTGCTATCCCTGCCGGATCGGCCGTTCCAATGTCTGCGCCCACCTCGAAGTGATCGGCGTCCATCGCGACGGCGGTTTCCGTAACTTCGTCGCCGTCCCGGCGCATAATGCCATTCCAATTCCGGCCGACATGCCGTTCAGTCTGGCGGCGCTGGCCGAACCGATTTCGATTGCCGCCAACGTCCTCGACCGCACCGGCTGTGGCTCTGTGATACTGCTGATCAGGGTGCCGGAACCGTCGGCGTCACGGTGCTGCAGGTTGGCAAAATGCATGGTGCCCGCTGCATCGTGGCCGACATCGATGAAGCTCGCCTCGAGCGGGCGCTACGCTTCGGTGCCGACAAGGTGATCCACTCCGTGCGCGATCCCGTGCCGGCTCGCGCCTGAATCGCCGGCTGTTGCCACGCGTCGTCGAATGGCTGGCCGACAAGCGGCTCGATCCGCAAGGCATGATCAAGTAGCCTATAACTCATTGAAATTGCACTAAAATATCCCTATAATCCCAAAAGAGACCGACACCAGAGCCGTCAAAAAATTACGCTTTTGGTTTTAAAGGGAATTCGCCGCAAAGAATTTTCGAGGGTTCACCAACTATCGGGACCAATCGGGCGATTTTTGTACCTCACGACGTTCGACGGCCTGCCCAAGCCGTTTAAAGAAGTACCGTCACCGCTCCAATAAGGCATTGGCATGGGCCATAACGATCGACAAGCAACCGGTGTCGCACACACCCTGCAGCGGGTGGTGTGTTGCGACCGCGCTGGCATCCACTCGATTTTTGCTGAAATTCCGGCTAGCTTGGCGACAGATGGCTCAATTTCTGGTCGGTGAATCACAATGAGACCGCCCGTCAAGAGAATAATGGGCGGCACCTTTGGTCCCGAGGCGAGTGCAATGGCGCACGAATGAGTTCTACAAGAATGCGCCGTGCGACGCCAGCGACCTTGTCCTTTCGTATACCGATCAAGCAATTGGCTATATGGGCAAGATAGGGGAATTTCACCTTTACCAGTCCGGATTGGAATCAAGAGGGATGATTTCTGCCGATTTTTTTGACATCGCTTTCCTCTTCGATCCATCCCACAATATAACAGGAAGTCTCTGCTCACACCCGCGCGGCGATATTCGCCAACCCATCTAGTCTCGGACTCGCGATCAGAAAGCATATCTGAACGGCATTCCATAGAAGCAATATAAAATTGAAAATTGCGGCCAAACCCAGGATGGTTTCGAAGCCGGCGGGCCACTCACGGTGTCAAGGCGAGAATTTTAAGAGACGTTCAAGAATGACCCAGCACGCAGAAAACGCACGAATTCTCATGTACAGCCACGACACGTTCGGGCTCGGCCACTTGCAGCGCTGCCGGACTATTGCGCATTCGCTAGTCGAGGATTTCCGTGGGCTTCAGGTGCTTATCATTTCGGGTGCGACTATCGCTGGCGCCTTCGACTACCGCGCCCGTGTCGACTTCGTGAAGATCCCCAGCGTCATCAAGCTGCGCAACGGCGAATACACCTCGTTGGAAAAGGACATCGATCTGCATGAGACGCTAAGGATGCGTCAGTCGATCATCCGCCACACAGCCGAGACCTTCCGGCCGGATATCTTCATCGTCGACAAGGAACCGCTCGGCCTGCGCGGTGAGATTGAGGACACGCTGTCCTACCTCAAGACGCGGGGCACCACGCTGGTGCTTGGCCTGCGCGAGGTGATGGATGCACCGCATCTGCTCGAAGCAGAGTGGGCGCGCAGGGATGTGATGCGCAAGATAGGCCTGTTCTACGACAAGGTCTGGGCCTATGGCCCGCCGGATTTCTACGATCCGTTGACTGGCTTGGATGTGCCGCCGGCTGTCAGGGCAAAAATGAGATTCGTCGGTTTCCTGCAACGGAGCCTGCAGCGGAACCAGTTGCCCGGCCACCGGCCAGAGGGCGACTATATCCTGGTTACCACCGGTGGCGGCGGCGACGGCGCCGAATTGATTCACGACGTCATCGACGCTTATCAGCAGGATCCGAAATTGCAGCACAAGGCGCTGATCGTGCTTGGGCCTTACATGCCGGCTCGCAAGCGCAACAAGTTGCTGAAGAAGGGGGCCACGATCCCCTACATCAAGATTATCGAGTTCGACAACCGCATGGAAGACCTGATTGCCGGCGCCAAGGCGGTAGTGGCGATGGGCGGTTACAATACTTATTGCGAGATACTATCTTTCGACAAGCCGGCGCTCATCGTGCCGCGCATCGAACCCCGCCAGGAACAACTGATCCGCGCGCGGCGCGCAGCCGAACTGGGCCTCGTCGAAATGCTTTTGCCGGAGGAAGCCAAGGACTCCCAGCGATTTGCCGATGCACTGGTGGCGCTGCCGAATCGGCCTCGTCCATCCCAGAGTAATCCACATCTGACCCTGGAAGGGCTCCCTCATATTTCCGAAATCGTCGCGGAACTGCTCGACCGGCAGGCTGGCCCTCACCTTTCGGTTATTGAAGGCATGAACTGAGTTGCAACATCGCAAGATCGTCGTGGTTCTGAAGGGTTATCCGCGGCTCTCGGAAACCTTCATCGCGCAGGAACTGCTCGGACTGGAGCGTGCGGGGTTCGATCTGATACTCGTCGCGCTCAGGCGGCCGACCGACGCAAAACGCCACCCCGTGCATGACGAGATCAAAGCGCCCGTCCATTATCTGCCGGAATATCTGCATGAAGAGCCGCTGCGCGTGGTTCGCTCGCTTTCTGCTTGTTTGCTGCGGCCGGGCTTCTGGCGTGCACTGGGATCGCTGGCCGTCGATATGCCGCGCGACTTTACGCGCAATCGCGCGCGCCGTTTCGGGCAAGCGCTCGTGCTAGCGGCCGAATGGCCCGAAGACGCGGTATGGCTGCATGCGCATTTCGCGCACACGCCGGCATCGGTGACGCGCTATGCCAGCCAGCTTCTTGGTCTGCCCTGGAGCTGCTCGGCCCATGCCAAGGACATCTGGACTTCGGCGGATTGGGATCTGGCCAGCAAGCTTTCCTCGGCGCGCTGGACGGTAACTTGCACGAAAACCGGCTTCGACCGTCTGAAAAAACTCGCCGACGGCAACTCGTCAGTGCATTTGAGCTATCATGGGCTCGACCTTGATCGCTTCGGCATTTTCGGCGAGGCACGAAAACAGCATGACGGCTCGGCGCCGGACGAACCGGTTATCGTTCTGAGTGTCGGGCGCGCCGTTGCAAAGAAAGGTTACGACACCTTGCTGGAGGCCCTTGCCCTCTTGCCCGGTGATTTAGCGTGGCGTTTCGAGCATATTGGCGGCGGCGAGGAACTGGAACGGCTCAAGGCGTTGGCGCAAAAGCTCGGACTGGATGGTCGCATCTCTTGGAAAGGCGCGCTCGCGCAGGAAGAGGTGCTTGAGCACTACCGCCGCGCCGATATCTTCGCCCTGGCCTGCAGGATCACCGCAAATGGTGACCGCGATGGTCTGCCGAATGTTCTGGTGGAGGCGGCCAGCCAGCGGCTTGCCTGCGTGTCGACCGATATTTCCGGCGTGCCGGAGCTTTTATCGCCGGATGAAACCGGGCTGCTGGTTCCGACGGAAAACCCAATTGCCCTGGCACAGGCGCTGGAGCGGCTGATCCGTGATCCCGTGCTGCGTGCCCGCCTCGGCGACACCGCAGAGGCGCGCGTGCGCGGCAATTTCGATCACATAGCAAGCATTGGACAGCTCAAGGAGCTGTTCGAACGGGAGTGGCGGGCCGCCGAATGAAGCGGCTGCGCGCGTTCTTCTATGTCCAGCACCTGCTCGGCATCGGCCATCTCGCGCGCTCCAGCCGCGTCGCGGCGGCTCTGGTCGATGACGGGTTTGACGTAACCATCGTCACTGGCGGAGCGCCGGTCGCGGGGTTTCCGGGATTGGGGGCAATATCTGTAACCCTGCCATCTGTCACCTCCGGTGATGAAGGATTTTCCGGTCTTGTCGACCTGCAGGGCAAGCCCATCGACGATGATTTCAAGAAACGGCGTTCAGAGATGCTGCTGCAGGCATTCCGGGATTGCAGGCCTGATATCGTCATTGTCGAGGCGTTTCCATTTGGGCGCCGGCAGATGCGTTTCGAACTCTTGCCGCTGATCGAGGCCATCGACGCGGCGTCGCCCAGACCGCTGCTGGTGACGTCAGTCCGTGATATCCTTCAGGAGCGCGTCAAGCCGGGCCGAAACGAGGAAACGGTCGATCTCGTTAACAGGCATTTTGACCTTGTCATGGTCCATGGCGATCCGGCTTTCGCAACCATCGACAAGACATTTCCACTGGCGGGAGCGATCAGGGCCGAGGTTGCGTACACGGGGCTCGTTGCCGCGCCACCAGCGCCCGCGGCCTCCGAGCGTTTCGACGTTGTGGTGTCGGTTGGCGGCGGGGCCGCCGGAAAGAGCCTTGTCCGGTCCACCATCGCATTAGCGCGGAATGCCGACAACGCCTGGAAATGGTGTCTGATCACCGGCCCAAACCTGCCGAAGGACGAATTTGACGCGATTACACGCGATGCGACGCCGCGCCTGTCCATCTTCCGGTTTCGCGAGGATTTCGCCAGCTTGCTGACCGGCGCCCGCCTGTCGGTCTCGCAGGCGGGTTACAACACTGTCTGCGATGTCCTGCGCGCGCGCTGTCGCTCGCTGCTCGTTCCCTTTGCAGCCGGCGGGGAAACGGAACAGACGGTTCGAGCCCTTATGCTCGAAGAGCTCGGCCTTGCAACGGTGCGGATGGAAAAGGACCTGACGCCTGAGTGTCTGGCGCAAGCGATCGAACAGGCGCTTGCGGGACCGGCGCCAGCGGCGCATCGTCTCGATCTGGAAGGCGCCCGTCACTCTGCGCAAATCCTGCGCGAGCGGCAACGAACCTGGTCCTCGAAATCCTAACGCAGGTCGCATCTCGTTGGATTCGCGAAACGCGCTTCAAACAGTTCCAATCAGCATGAAGCGCGTATATTTTTTTGTCGGCAGTTCGCCGGAGAACCTGATCTCCCGTAGCGCCGCCATTGCTTCGAAGGCTGCAAGCGAAGCCACGCAGTTGATGTGCGTCGGCTCGCTGAAGTAATCGTTCGATTGCAGCAGCACATTCGTGCCCCGCGGAAGCAGGGCCAGCCAGGCACCCAGCTCGGCTATGTGTTCGCAGCTCGTATTGACCACTAGGTCGGGCCGCCCGGCGGCATAGTCGAGTGCGTACATATCTTCCGTCAGCGCCCGGAAGCGGTCGCCGGCTTCCCGGTTGAGGGTCCGGGCGACCGGCCCGACTTCCGGATCGATGTCGATGCTGTCGATCGCCGCAATGTCGAAACGGGCGTCGTTGAAAAGCATTGCCGGCAATACGCCGTACCATCCACCCAGCACCCATATACGCCCGAACCGGCCGCCGCAGCTTCCAAACAGCTCGTCGAGCGCCCACATCTTGCAAGCGACCTGCTTGTGGTTGAAGGCGTTGGCGATGTCGGCCGTCGGATGCTTGGCGATGACGCGCGCCAGCCCGGCGACGAGAGGGTGGTCGACATAGGCGGCAATTCCCCGGGCGAGATCCAAGGCTTGTTCGTGCCCGCCGGCATTGCGTGCTTGTGTGACATCCATCATATTCGTCCTCTATGTTGGGATTTCGGGCGACACAACGCAATATTGCCTCACGCGAGCCTGTTCGACTTGCGGATAAGACGATGCCGCCAGCCGTTTCGCCGTTGCACGGTGGCGAAGGGGGCCGATTGCGTCTGTCCCGACCAGCGGCGTCCATCCGCGAAGACATTGCCGATACATCGTTTGCCAGCAGGTGCTTTCACCGCCTGCATCCTCCAAACTGACAGTCGCATATGGAACCCAGCCTAGCCCGCTATATCTGGACGCACACCCGGAAGCAGCAGATCTGGATATTGATGATCGTCCTGCTTTCGATGATCCCATATTTCATGTCCTTCGACCTGCCGAAGCTGATCGTCAACGGCCCGATCCAGGGGAAGGGGTTCGAGCAACCCGGCACGACCCTGCCCTTCATGAGATTGCACTATAACCTGCCGTTCATTGGCGAGGTCCAGTTCTTCTCCGGTTTTCAGCTTGACCGCAAGGAGACGCTGCTTGCCCTGAGCCTTGTGTTCCTCTTGCTGGTCGTCATCAACGGCCTGTTCAAACTCTACATCAACACCTACAAGGGCCGCCTCGGCGAACGCATGCTGCGGCGTATTCGCTTCGATCTGATCGATCGTGTGCTGCGGTTTCCGCCGATTTACTTCAAGCGGGTGAAATCCGCCGAAGTGGCGACCATGGTGAAGGATGAGGTGGAGCCGCTGGGCGGCTTTATCGGCGATGCCTTCCTGCAGCCGGTGCTGCTCGGCGGCCAGGCGCTGACGGCCATGCTGTTCATCATGGTCCAGAACGTCTGGCTCGGAATGATAGCGGTGGTGATCGTGATCATCCAGATCGTACTCATCCCGCGGATGCGGCGGCGGCTGCTCGTGCTTGGGCGCCAACGGCAGTTGACGGCGCGCGCGCTTTCTGGCCGGGTTGGCGAAATCGTTGACGGCATCGGCGCGGTTCACGTCCACGATACGTCGAACTACGAGCGCGCCGACATAGCTGCTAGGCTAGGGCTCATCTTCAAGATCCGCTTCGATCTTTACCAATGGAAATTCATGGTAAAGTTCCTCAACAATTTTCTCGCACAGCTCACGCCCTTTCTGTTCTACATGATCGGCGGGTATCTGGTCATCGGGGGCCGGCTGGACGTCGGCCAACTCGTGGCGGTGATCGGAGCCTACAAGGACCTGCCCGGACCGATGAAGGAACTGATCGACTGGGATCAGGATCGGCAGGATGTCCAGGTCAAATATCAGCAGGTCGTTGAACAGTTCACCGTCGAGGATATCATTGCGCCGGGAATCGCGGCACTGACGATCGACGATCGCGGTCCGATGACAAACCCGCTGTCGGCGGTCGGTCTCTCCATGGCAGACGATGGCGGTGCAATGCTCCTCAACCGTGTCTCCATGCAGGTCAAGCCGGCTGAGACGGTGGCGCTGGTCAGCACCCCGACAGGCGGAGCGGAGGCGCTAGCAGAAGCCTTCGCGCGTCTGAACTGGCCAGAGAGTGGAAAGGTCGCTTCGGGCGCCGATGACCTGCTTGAACTCCCCGAAGCCGTGACCGGCCGGCGCATGTCTTACGCCTCGTCGGATGTTTTCCTGTTCCAAGCAAGCCTGCGCGATAACCTGCTCTACGGGTTGAAGCATGCACCGCTGACATCGGTGACTTATGACGGCGCCGCGGCAGACCAGCAGCGCTGGAACATGGACGAGGCGCGCCGGTCGGGCAATCCGGATTTCGACGTCCATAGCGACTGGATCGACTATGCTTCCGCCGGTGCTACCGGCCCGCACGACCTCTTTGAAGCGGTGCGCCGGGTGCTCGACGCGGTTCTTCTGTCGCGCGACATACTGGATCTTGGCTTGCGCTCTTCGGCCGACCTCACGCGTCACACGAAGCTCGCCGGGCGGATCGTCGAACTGCGTGCAGCGCTGCGAACCCGGCTGGAACAGGAAGGGCTGCGCGAACTGGTGGTTCCTTTCGAGCCGGGCGCTTACAACACGGAAGCGACGATCGGCCAGAACTTGCTTTTCGGCGCCGCCGCCGGCCCCGAACTGGCCGACAAGGCTCTGGCGGCCAATCCCTACTTTGCTTCCGTGCTGAAGCAGGCCGGCCTCGACAGCACGCTCTACGAGATGGGCATGGAGATCGCCGAACAGGCCATCGAGCTGTTTGCCGACCTGCCGCCAGATCACCAGTTCTTCCAGCAGCTCGCCTTCATGAGCGCCGAGGAGATCCCCGCCTACGAGACCTTGCTGCAGCGGCTCAAGAACCGCCCCTACGAGGCGGTTTCGGAGGCCGACCGCGCCATGATCATCACCTTGAGCTTTGCCTATATCGAGCCCCGGCACCGCTTCGGCCTGCTGACCGACGAGTTGATGAGCAAGATCGTCGCCGCACGCAACCAGTTCTATGAAAACCTGCCGCCCGAACTGCACAACGCGATCGAACGGTATGATCCTGCCAAATACATTGCCGCGGCCACCGTCATGGACAATGTCCTATTCGGCCGTGTGGGAAACAACCATCCCGACGCCCCGGACCGCATACGCTCCATCGTCTATGACATTCTTGACGAGCTGGGGCTCTATGCCGAGCTTCTGGATGTCGGCCTGGACTTCAACGTCGGCGCCGGTGGAAGGCGGCTGACCGGCGGACAGCGACAGAAGCTCGATGTTGCCCGGGCTCTGCTCAAGCGTCCCGATTTTCTCATTCTCAACCGGCCGCTGTCGGCGCTCGACCAGCGCATTCAGGACAAGGTGCTGCGAAACGTGCTCGAGGAAGCCAGACGCGACGGCCATTCGCCGGCAATTGTGTGGGTCGTGACGAGTCCGGCAATGGCGATGATGTTCGATCGCGTTATCGTCTTTGACTCGGGTCAATTGGTGGAAGACGGTACACACGAGACACTTTTGGCAGAGAACGGTATCTTCAAGGAACTTCTGTCATAGTCTGGCAGACGCGAATTTAGGAAGGTTTGCGACAATGCTGCTCAAGGATGAAGTTGGAATGCTGCAACGCGTTCCCTTGTTCTCTGGCATTGAGCCGGCAAAGCTCAAGCTGCTCGCGTTCACATCCGATCGCGTGAATTACAGCGCCGGCCAGATTCTTTTCCGGCAGGGCGACGAGGCAGACGCTGCCTATGTCATCCTTTCAGGCAGGGCGGATATTCTGGTCGATTCCGACAGCGGGCCGATGAAAGTTGCCGAACTGCTGCCAAATTCGATTGTCGGCGAGATCGCCATATTGTGCAACAGCTCCCGCACTGCCACCGTCAGCGCGGCAAGTGATCTGGAGGCCTTGAGAATCCGCAAGGATCATTTCCTGAGGCTTATGAAGGAGTTCCCGGAAATGACCATCGAGATATTGCGGGTTCTTGCCGATCGGCTAAGCCATACGACCGCGGATCTGATCGACGCACGAAGCGCCTAGAGCTATGATGGGCGAAAGGTAGCATGGACGACGATTTTTTCCTGGTCAGATTTTGGGGCGTGCGCGGCAGCATTGCTGTATCCGGGCCAGAATTCGCTCGCTATGGCGGCAACACAATCTGCATTGAGATGCGATGCGGCAAGCATACGCTTCTGTTCGACGCAGGCTCTGGCCTGCGGCCTGCCGGCAAGGCGCTTCAGGCGTCGGATGTGACCGATTTCGACCTGCTTTTCACCCATTGCCATTACGATCACATCATCGGGCTGCCGGCTTTTGCGCCTATCTTCGACCCGAGCGTCAAGCTTACGCTTTGGTCCGGGCATCTTGCAGGACGCATGACGACCCGGCAGATTATCGATGAGTTCATACGGCCGCCGTGGTTTCCGGTGAAAATGAACGTCTGCAAGGCAAATCTCGACTGCCGCGATTTCGTATCCGGAGACGTGCTTCGGCCGCGCGAAGGGGTGGTGGTTCGGACCGGCAGTCTCACCCATCCGGGAGGCTGCATAGGCTACCGGATCGAATGGGGCGGCCGCGTCGTGGCGGTGATCACCGACACCGAGCACGAGCCGGACAAACTCGATCAGTCGGTGCTCGACCTGATCGAAGATGCCGACCTCGTCATTTACGATTGCACCTACACCGAGAAGGAAATGGAACGCCGCCGCGGTAACGGTCACTCGACATGGCAACAGGGCGTCAAGCTCTGTGAGGCGGCCGGTGCACGGGCGCTTGCGCTGTTTCACCACGATCCGACACGCACCGACGAGCAACTGGACGAGATGGAGAAGCTGGCCAAGGACAGGTTTGCCGGCGCTTTTGCCGCGCGGGATGGCCAGATGCTCAAATTCCCGGTCTCATCGCACAGAAAGCGCTGAGCTATTTTCCTTTACCCGCGTGGCGCCCGATCAATGTCCTGATCGGAAGCCATGCACAGGGTTCAGCCTGTGCGGTGACTGTCAACAATCGTTCGAGGAAAAGCCAGGCCGATTCATCATGTACAAGATGGTGGGTGAGCAGGCCGATCGGCTCGCCGTCGGATGCATGCTGCAAGTGTGCGATGATAGCCTGGACCAATACACCATGATCGCGGCAGCCGCGCGTGCCATGCCAATCCATGATGTCGACATTGCTGTTGATGACCGCCAATGAAGCCGGCTTCGGCGGCCCATAGACTGACAAGGCCGCAAAACCTATCGATCCAAGGTGGGATACCACGCCGGCGTCGATCCTGTTCCAGGGCGGCACCAGCATCGGAACGGCACGTGCGCCGTGCAGGCCGGTTACTCGCGACAGTCCGCGAGCCAGATCATCGAGCACCGCCTCGCGTGGCCGATGCGCGCCGAGCTCCTGCTTTTTCTGGTCCTCGGGCGCATGAGTCCGGTGCGCCCAGCCATGGATGGCGACCGTGGCATGCGGGGCCTCGTCGAGCCGGGCGACAAGCTTCGCGTCGGTCAGGGCCGGAATGACGGCCAGAGTGACCGGAACCGCGAATTCACCGGTGAGGTCGAGCAGCCGATCAAGCGCAGGCGTCGGATACACGGCGTCGTCGTCGCGCAGCCAGAACTCCGCCTTGCGGCCCGCCCGTTGCAGGCGCGCCAGCTCTTCCACCAAGGGCTGCCAGATCGGATCGGACGTCATGAGACCGGGACCTTCGCAATAAGTTCGGCCAGACGCGCAGCTGCGCCACCGAGGGAACGTTCTTCGAGAACGAAACGCCGGGCTTCCGCGGCCATGATGGTTCTTTCGTCGTCCCGGGCCAGAAGCCTTTCAATGGCGGAAGCGAACGCCGCGACATCGCCCGGCGGGGTGAGAAACCCGGTCTGGCCATCCCGCACGACCTCCGGCACGCCGGCGATGTCCTGAGCCACCACCGGAAGGCCGGCGGCCTGTGCTTCAAGATAGGCAACGCCGTAGGCCTCGCCATAACCCGGCCAGACATAGATTCCCCCGGTATAAAGGACATCCGGCACGGCGGCAGGCTCGATCGAGCCGATCCATTCGATACGATCGGCGGGCAAGCCGGCGAATTGCGCTTCGACCTCGTCGCGAGCTGGCCCGTCTCCGACGACCGACATGGTCCAGGGCATATGGCCGATCAAGCCGAGCGCTTGCGCCAGCATGCGATAGCTACCCAGTTTGTCGCCCGGGCGCATCATGGCGACGGTAACGAGGCGCGTCGGACAACCCCGTGCCGGGATTTCCCGGAATGCCGATATGTCGATGAAGGGCGAAAGCATACCGAAAGCGGCCTTGGGAATAGCATCCGCCAGTCCCTGACGATCCCTTTGGGTGAAGCAGATGTTCAGAGCCGCTTGTTCGATGGCTCGCGCCACCAATGCTTGGCTATCGGCCCACAAGCCGGCATTGCGTCGCCTGGAATAGGAGGCTTCCGCTGTCACATAGGGGACAGCAAAGGCCGACGCCAGCTCCGGCCCGATCAAGTCGGGCGCCTTGTAATAGGGATGGTAGGTGAACCAGAGATCGGGCTTGCCGTCACGATCCCAAAGCTTGGTCAGCCGCGCGGCTTCCTCTGCGGCCTCGATCTTGAGTGCCTCGAAACTTTTCGACTCCGGCTGGCGTAGATAGAAGCGCAACTCAGATGCCAATTCGACGCTATGCCCTCCGTACTCCAGCGCTTTGACAAGCATCCGTGCCATCTGGCGGTCGCCGGAGACAACGGGATGATTGGGTGACTTCAGCGGCGCGTAGAAGGCAATTCGCATCGCGCGACCCTATCATCGGAAAGCCTGCGCAAGTCAATTTCCAAGCGTGATCGACTTCACCTTCAAGTCGTGGAATGTGCTATCTGATGGCCATGGAAACAGCTGTCGCGTCCGACCCTTTTGTCGCTTCTTTGCCGGTCTTCGCAAAGTTCGAAAGCGTTGCCGATATCGATAACTATCGGCCCCTCCCCGATGGCTGGGCGCTGGCCACTGCCGACATTGTCGGCTCGACCAAGGCGATCGAGGCGGGGCGCTATAAAACCGTCAATATGGCCGGCGCAAGCGTCATTTCGGCGCTGCTCAATGCGCTGGGTCGGCAAGATCTCCCCTTTGTCTTCGGCGGCGACGGCGCACTCGTGGCGTTTCCCGGCTCGGCGCTGGAGATCGCCCGCAACGCGCTGGCGGCCGTCCAAAGATGGGTGGCGGACGAACTGGGCCTGACCTTGCGCGCCGCGATCGTGCCGATAGGGGACATAAGGGCGCAGGGCCTCGACGTTCGCGTGGCGAGGTTCCAGGCCTCCGAAGCGGCCTTCTATGCCATGTTCGCCGGCGGTGGCGGCAGTTGGGCGGAAGCTGAGATGAAAGCGGGGCGCTACCGCATCGATCCTGCGCCGGTCGGCGCGCGGCCGGATCTGACCGGCCTTTCCTGCCGTTGGAACCCGATCGAAGCACGGCATGGCGAAATCGTCTCGATCATAGCCACACCGGGGGCGTCGCGCGACTTGCGCGGGTTTCAGTTTCTGGCTTCCGACATCATCGCCCTCGCCGGCAGGCAGGAGCGCGATGGCCACCCGGTGCCGGTGGACGGCCCGGGCTACAGTCTGCTGCCCGCCGGCCTGGATGTCGAGGCGCGGGCGATGGCCACGGCAGGATGGCGGTGGCGGTCGAAGCTGTGGATCGTGTTCCTGATGACGCTTACGGCTGTAACCGATCGATTTGGCTGGACGATTGGCCGTTTCGATCCGAAGGTCTACAAACGCGAGGTGGCCAGCAATTCGGATTTCCGAAAGTTCGACGACGGCTTGAAGATGACCATCGACGTTGACGCGGATGTGCTGCATCGGATCCAAGACCGGCTGAAGCAGGCGGAAGAGGCGGGCATCTGCAATTATGGCCTGCACCGCCAGAAGTCGGCCTTGATGACCTGCCTCGTCATCTCGCCGCTGCAGCGCGATCATGTTCATTTCATCGATGGCGCCGCCGGCGGCTACGCGATGGCTGCCGCAAGCCTGAAGGCGAAGGCGCCGGTCTGCTGACTGCTTGCGGAAATCGATTTCCGCAATATGCCCTCACTCATGGTTCTTGGCACCGGTGAGCCGCGCCATGGGAGCGGGTAGCCTGTCCGAATTGACGGGAAAGCAGATTTTTGGACGCCTAACGATCAACATATGACCGTCTTCTGAACCGGATTTCGAGGTGCGTCGCGCAAGTCGGCGTGATCGGACCGAGCTATGTCGGGTTGCCGCTGTCGGTTGCGATCGCACGCGCCGGGTTCCCGGTTTCCGGCTTCGACATCGAAGCCCGGAAGGTCGATGCCTGAGCAACGGCCAATCCTACTTGAGGCAGTGACGTCGACAGCCGTGCCGGCCGGGCGGTTCCGCACCACTGCGGATTTGCCGAACTAGCCGTCTGCGATGCCATCATAATCTGCGTTCCGACACCGCTGACGAAACACCGGGAGCCGGAGAGGATCCCCGAAGGATCCGATGCTGTCGTGTGGCAACCTACCACGACGCGATCGACTATCAGGCGATCGCTGATCACGCTCCTCTGGTCGTCGACACACGCAATGATTTTGGCCGCCTCGGGCTGGTCCAAGCGACAGTGGTGGTGAAGGCCCGACGATGTCTGAGACGGCGAATTCTTTGCCCGATGTCAGGATCGAGATTGCACTCCGCCGGAAGCCTCGCCACATAGGGTTCCAGGTGATAGATGCTGTTTACGCCTGCTTCCTTCCTGCAAGGAGTTATTTAGGAAATTCTTCGCCGGCTTTCGTCGCCGAAGCCGGCTTCACTGCCTTCACTTGTGTGGCGGATCAAAGGAGATGGCTCGTCTTCGACGGGTTTGAGATAGCATGAGCACAGCGCAAGCAGAAGTTTCCACCATTCTCATGGATAAAGTTGCCGACTGGCTGAGCCAATCGGCGCTGGCGGGCAACGACCTGGAAACATTGGTAAAGGGCTTTTGTGAACGGTTGGCTGCTGCCGGCCTGCCGCTGAAGCGGGTGCATTTGAGCTTTTCGATGCTTCATCCGCTCTATGACGCGCTTGGTTTTACCTGGCTTCGCGGCCAGGGCCTGGAAGTGGAAGGCTTCCGCAGTGAGAACGGCGTTCATTCCGACAGATTCCTGACCAGCCCATACTACCATCTGCTCAGCAACAAGCTCGACCACCTGCGGCGCCGGCTTGACCCCTCGGTGCGGTCGGAGTTTCCTGTTTTCGACGACCTCAGGCGTATGGGCGTCACCGATTACATGGCATTCGTGCATCCCTTCAACGGCGATACCAGCCAGGGCATGATGGGGTCGTGGTCGACCGACAGTGCGTCTGGCTTCAGCGACGGCATGATTTCGGCGCTATTGCGGATCCAGAACTATCTCGCTATCGCCACCAAGATGGCGGTGCTCACCAAGCTCGCCGACAACATGATGACCACTTATCTTGGCGGCGACGCCGGCAGACGTGTGCTGGACGGCCAGATCAAGCGCGGCGAGGGTGACACAATCCGGGCCGCACTGGTCATGGGCGATATGCGGGGGTCGACAAGGCTTGCCGAAACCTCCGGTCGCGAAATCTACATCGATACGCTGAACCAGTTTTTCGATGCCATCGCTGCACCTTTCAATCGCAAAGGCGGGCAGATCATGAGTTTCCTGGGGGATGGCTTCATCGCCGTCTACCCCTGCGAAAGGCATCGCTCGCAGTCCGAGATCGCCTGCCAGGCTGCTCTTGCGGCAGCGCACAAGGCCAGCGCGCGCATGATGGAGCTCAATCTGCGCAGAAAGGAGCAGGGGTTGGGCGACATAAAGTTTGGTATCGGCCTGCATGTCGGCAATGTGATGTTCGGCAACGTCGGACTTACCGACCGGCTGACATTCTCTGTCTTCGGCTCGGCTGTAAACGAGGTCCAGCGTCTCCAGACCCTGACCAAGAAATATCCGCACAGCGTTCTCGCCAGCAAGGACTTCGCCAGCTATTGCGGCGACAACAGTTGGCTGACGCTCGGCACGGAGGAACTGGCGGGTATCAAGCAGAAGCTGACGGTGCTTTCACCCGATTTGTCGGGTGCTCTCGCGCTCGATGAAGACGCTGCGCCGATTCAGGACCGGATATCGGACGCCGAGCAGGTCATGCTGCTTCATCGCGATGCCGCGCGGTTGTCGGCAAGCGACCGGAGGAAGCTCCAGTAACCGACACGATCCGGTCCGAAAGCCTTGGTGTGCAGCCCGGTCGCCGGTTCCGTCGCGGAATTCGATTCGAATCCAAGTTGCTCTAGGCTGGCAATACGCTAGTCTCGCTTTTTGGGTCTGCCGCCCGGCAGACTGCCAGAGTGGGGCTGGTGTGAGGATGAATTCGGGCATGGATCTGCTGCGGATCGAGGATCTTGGCATCTCTTTTGCCATGATCGGGGGACCGTTGCATGCCGTCAGACGCGCAAATCTCCGCGTCCTGCCCGGCAAGGTTACCGCGCTTGTGGGCGAGTCCGGTTCCGGAAAATCGGTTCTCAGCCAGGCAGTGATGGGCATTTTGCCGAATACGGCCCACGTTCGCGGCCGTATCCTGTTTTCTGATCCTGAAAAGCCTGGCACGACGCAAGACATCCTGCAGATGCAGCGTGACGGAACCGAAATCCGGGCGTTGAGAGGCAGCCGCATCGGCAAAATCTTTCAGGAGCCAATGACATCGCTCTCGCCGCTGCACACGATCGGCAACCAGGTCAGCGAATCCTTGCAGATTCATACGCCTATGGCTCGGGCGGAGCGCAAGGCGCGGACCGAGGAAATGCTCGGCCTTGTCGGCTTCCCCAATCCCAAGCGCGCCTACGACATGTATCCATTTGAACTTTCGGGAGGATTGCGGCAACGCGCCATGATCGCCATGGCGCTTATCTGCCGGCCTGCTTTGTTGATCGCCGACGAGCCGACGACGGCGTTGGACGTCACCATCCAGGCGCAAATCCTGCAATTGCTGCGCGGGCTTCAGACCAAGCTGAACATGGCGATGCTGCTGATCACGCACGACCTCGGCGTGGTCGCCAATGTCGCCGACGAGGTGGTGGTCATGTACCATGGCGAGATCATGGAAATGGGGCCTGTCGAGGCGATATTCCGCCGGCCGGGCCACCCTTACCTGAAGGGCCTAATGGCAGCCGTTCCGCATTTCGACCTGAAGCCCGGTGAAAGGCTAAAGGCGCTCCGCGAGGTGCCGGTGAATGTCGGGAACCTGCTCGGCAAGCAGACTGCCCCGGCATCGAAGGGGCCAGACGACATCCTGCTGTCGGTAAGGGATCTTACTAAGACCTTCACCATCCGCAAGTCAGGATGGTTCAGCGGGGGTCATCAATCCTCTGTTCGCGCCGTGGACGGCGTGAGCTTCGACATCAGGCGGGGTGAGTGTCTGGGTCTGGTCGGCGAAAGCGGCTGTGGCAAAACAACCGTCAGCAAGATCCTCATGCGGGCCATTACCCCCAGCGGCGGTTCTGTGATCTTCAACGGCCGCGATGGACCGACCGACGTCCTGGGCGCAGAGGGAGATGCCCTGCGCATATTGCGCGCGAAAATCCAGATGGTCTTCCAGGACCCGGTTTCGTCGCTTTCACCTCGCATGACGGTGGAGAACATCTTGAGCGAGCCGCTGGAGATCCATGAGCGTGGCAATGCGGCGTCCCGACTCGCCACGGTCAAGAGCCTGATGCAGGCAATCGGGCTCGATCCGCGCTTCATCAAGCGTTATCCGCACAGTTTCTCCGGCGGGCAGCGTCAGCGCATCGGCATCGCGCGCGCATTGGCGCTGGGGCCTGAACTCCTGATCTGCGACGAGCCGGTTTCGGCGCTCGATGTCTCTGTCCAGGCGCAGATCCTGAATCTTCTGAAGGACCTGCAAAAAGAACTGGGCCTGACCTACCTGTTCATATCCCACAATCTGGCGGTGGTGGACTACATGGCAGACCGCATCGCGGTGATGTGCGGCGGGCGTATCGTCGAGCTTGCGCCGCGCGAAATTCTGCTCAGGAAACCAATCCACCCCTACACGCGCTCCCTGGTCGCCGCGGTACCTTTCCCCGATCTCGACCGGCCGATGGATTTCAAGACGCTGAAGCTCGGCGGCGCTTCTGACACCAGCGCATGGGGACCACAATTCCGCGAAGAAGGCGACGAGGATGTCCTGGCGCCGCTCGATCTTGGCGGCGGCCACCTCGTGCTGGCCCGACGTTCGGCCGATGTCAGCGAGTTACGCCATTGATCAGCCGTCGCACCGTCCTTGGCGTGATGGCTTCGGCACTCCTGCCGGGCACGTCGCGCGCTGGCGACCTGGAGCCGGAATTTCTTCGGCCGCAGCTGACGGCCAGGGCGCTGCCAGCACTCACCGAGCGCCTGCCCAAGAGCCCGCGCGCCTTGAATCTCGCCACGATGGGCCGGCAGCCGGGCCAATATGGCGGCACGCTGCGTACGATCATCGGCAGCCAGAAAGATATCCGGATGATGACGATTTACGGATATTCTCGCCTGGTCGGCTACGACGAAAAGCTTAGCTTGCAGGCCGACATTCTCGAAAATTTCGACGTCGCGGATGATCGCATCTTCACGTTCAAGATACGGGAAGGACACAAATGGTCCGACGGCAGCCTGCTGACGCCGGAGGATTTTCGCTATTGTTGGGAAGATGTCTGGCTGAACGATGAGCTTTCGCAAGGCGGGCTCGCCCCGACCCTGATAGCGGACGGCAAGCCGCCACGCTTCGAGATCGTCGATCCGTTGACGGTGCGCTATAGTTGGGATGCGCCCAATCCCGACTTCCTGCCCAAGCTCGCTGCCGCTTCGCCGATATCGCTTGTTCTGCCATCCGCCTATCTCAAGCAGTTCCACAAGAAATATCAGGATCCATTCCGGCTCGCCGGCCTGATGAAGGAGAACCGGACCCAGAAATGGACGCTCCTGCATATCCGTATGTCGCGGCAATATCGCCCGGAGAACCCGGAACTGCCGACGCTCGACCCCTGGCAGAACCGAACCAAGCCGCCGGCCGAGCAATTCATCTTCGAGCGCAACCCCTTCTTTCATCGGACAGACGAGAACGGCCGGCAACTGCCCTATGTTGACCGAATCATCATGAATGTCAGCTCATCGGCGATCATCTCCGCGAAGACCGGGGCGGGCGAGAGCGACCTGCAATGCATGGGAATTGACTTCAGCGATTACTCCTTCCTGAAGGACGCGGAGAAGCGCTATCCGGTGAAGATGCACCTGTGGAAACGCACACAGGGTTCTCGGCTGGCGCTGCTGCCGAATCTGAATTGTGCCGACCAGGTGTGGCGTGGCCTTCTGCGTGACGTGCGCGTGCGCCGCGCACTTTCGCTCGCCGTGGACAGGCGCGAGATCAATATGGCCGTGTTCTACGGATTGGCGCAGGAAAGCGCCGATACGGTTTTGTCCGAGAGCCCGCTCTACCGGCCGGAATTCGCTAAAGCTTGGGTTGCCCATGATCCCGACCAGGCCAACGCGCTGCTCGACGAGGTCGGGCTTCTGGCACGTGACGATGACGGCCTGCGGATACTTCCCGATGGACGCTCTGCCCAGATCATCGTGGAAACCGCCGGCGAAAGCACGCTGGAAACCGACGCGCTCGAACTCATCACCGATCACTGGCGAAAGATCGGCATCGCCCTGTTCATCCGGACTTCGCAGCGCGACATCTTCCGCAGCCGCGCGCTTGGCGGCCAGATCATGATGTCGATGTGGTCGGGCATCGACAATGGCGTGCCGACCGCCGACATGAACCCGAGTCAGTTGGCCCCCACCATCGACGATCAGCTGCAATGGCCGCTCTGGGGTGCTCACTACTTGTCCCATGGCAAGATGGGCGAGGCGCCCGATCTTCCTGAAGTGATCGAGTTGATGGTTTTGCTCAAGCGCTGGAACGCATCGATCGAAGCGACAGAGCGCGCCGAAATCTGGAATTCGATGCTGTCGATCTACACCGATCAGGTGTTTTCGATCGGGACCGTGAACGGAACGCATCAGCCGATTCTGGTGTCCTCACGGCTGCGCAATCTGCCTGACAAGGCGCTCTTCGGCTACGATCCGACCGCCTATTTCGGTGTCTACATGCCGGATACATTCTGGCTTGGAGAGTCCTGAGCGTGCTTCGATATATTGTCTGGCGCATTACTGTGATGGTTCCAACGCTGCTGGTGATATCAGCGCTGGTGTTCACGATCATCGAACTTCCCCCCGGCGACTATTTCGACAGCTATGTCGCCGAGCTTCGGGCACAGGGCGAAGGGGTGGATTCCGATCGCATCGAGATGATGCGTAAGGAATATGGTTTCGACAAGCCGCCGATCATTCGCTACTTCTATTGGGTCGGCGGGATGCTGCACGGCGATTTCGGCTATTCCTTCGAGTATGAGTTGCCGGTTCGCGGCGTCGTCGGGGACCGAATGTGGCTGACTGTGCTGGTTTCCTTCGTCACGATCATCTTCACTTGGCTCATCGCCTTTCCGATCGGCATGTACTCCGCGACGCATCAATACAGTTGGGGCGATTACGGCCTGACCTTTTTTGGCCTCCTAGGCCTTGCCATTCCGAACTTCATGCTGGCGCTGATCCTGATGTATTTCGCCAACATCTGGTTCGGCACGTCCATCGGCCATCTCATGGACCCGCAATATCTCAGCGAGCCGATGAGCTGGGCCAAGGCGAAGTCGATACTCTCCCATCTCTGGATCCCGGTCTTGATCATCGGCACCGGCGGCACGGCAAGCATGATCCGGCGGCTGCGCGCCAATCTGCTCGATGAGCTACACAAGCAATATGTGGTGACCGCGCGCGCCAAAGGTCTTCATCCGTTCAGGGCGCTGGTCAAATATCCGCTGCGCATGGCGCTCAATTTCTTTATTTCCGACATCGGCTCCATCCTGCCGGCCATCATCTCCGGCGCCGAAATCACCGCGATCGTGCTGTCTTTGGAAACGACCGGGCCAATGCTGATCAAGGCGCTGCAAAGCCAGGACATGTATCTGGCGGGGTCGTTCCTGATGTTCCTCGCCTTCCTGACGGTTATCGGCGTCCTGATTTCCGACCTGGCGCTGGCGCTGCTGGATCCACGAATTCGTTTGCAGGGCGGCAGCACCAAATGAAAACGGATTCGCCGCTCCCCGCTCCGAGTGCTCCACTAGAACACTATGTTTCCAGCGCGCCCTTTGACCTGCAGTCGGTCGAGGCGATGACGGTGGAGCAGTCGAAGGTCTTTCAGGCGTCGCAGTTGCGGCTGATGTGGTGGAAATTCCGCTTGCACCGGCTCGCCCTTGTATCCGGCATATTCCTGGTAGTGCTTTATTTCGGGATATTAATCTGCGAGTTCCTGGCGCCCTACAACCTGCACACGCGCAACATGGACTACATCTATTCGCCGCCGCAGCAGGTGCACCTGTTCCACAACGGCCAGTTCGTCGGGCCGTTCGTCTATGGCCGCCAGATGACGCTGGACATGGACACGCTCAAGCGGAACTACATCGACAACCAGGACGATGTTCAGCGGCTCCGTTTCTTCTGCAAGGCCGATCGTTACCGGTTCTGGGGCCTGATCGAAGGTGACAGGCATTTTGTCTGCGCTGCCGAAAACGGTCAGCTTTTCCTGGCGGGCACCGACCGGCTGGGGCGCGACGTGCTCTCGCGCATGATCTATGGCGCACGCATTTCACTGACAATCGGCCTCGTCGGCATCAGTTTCAGCTTCCTGCTGGGCATCGTCATCGGCGGACTGGCCGGTTATCACGGCGGTATCTTCGACCTGATCGTTCAACGAATAATCGAAGTTCTGCAATCGATTCCCAGCATTCCGCTATGGTTGGCCCTGGCGGCGATCATGCCGATAACCTGGAGCCCAATCCTGATCTATTTCGGCATCACCGTCATCCTCGGAGTGCTCGACTGGACCGGACTGGCGCGGGCCGTGCGTTCAAAGCTTCTGGCCTTGCGCGAGGAAGATTACGTTCTCGCCGCGCAGTTGATGGGCGCCGGAAGCAGCCGCATCATTAGGCGGCATCTCATTCCCGGCTTCATGTCGCATCTGATCGCGACGGCGACGCTCTCGATTCCTGGCATGATCCTGGGCGAGACGGCGCTGAGCTTCCTCGGACTCGGCCTGAGGGCGCCGATAACCAGCTGGGGAATCCTGCTCACCGAGGCGCGCAGCGTCAGCGTGATCGCGTTCTATCCATGGCTTCTCCTGCCGATGCTCCCCGTCATTCTCGTCATCATGGCGTTTAACTTCCTCGGTGACGGCTTGCGGGACGCCGCAGATCCCTACAAGTGAGGTCGTTATTTTGCCGCGCGCCGTGCCGCCTATTCCACCCGGTATGATCCTTGCCGGCTGCCTGTACGGTTGTTGCAGTGTTCATCGTCCGCCTCTATATGTTCCGACACGTGATCGAGTTTGGCACTACGCCTTCGGGATACACCCGTGAACAGTTCTTGTCGGAGGCATTGCCGATCTTGAGCTGGTTCAGGACACACAAAGCATATGAGTCGCCTTGAGAATTTCATCAGCAGGATGACCGCACAGCGCGACATTCTCGACCAAGTCTGCGTCGAGGTGGCGAAGATGGAGGGGCTTGTGCTCGAGCTCGGCCTCGGCAACGGACGGACGTTCCACCATCTGCGCGAGCGCCTGCCCGGGCGCCGGATCGTGGTGTTCGACCGCGAAGTCGGTGCACATGCCAGCTCAATTCCCGAAGCCGAAAACCTCGTGCTCGGCGAAATACGCGAGACGGCCCGCAAGTTCATTGGCATCGAAGCCGCCCTTGTTCATGCCGACATCGGCACCGGCTATGACGATCGCGATGCAGTGACTGCTACCTGGCTTCCCGATCTGATTGCGAGCCTGCTTCGCGTCGGCGGCTTCGCGGTCAGTGGCACGCCGCTCGATCACCCGCTGCTGCAACGCCTCCCGGCGCCGACTTCAGAGCCCGCCGATCGTTATTTCCTCTGCAAGCGCGTGTGAGCGGCCGAGAGCCCTCATCTTTTCACGCAAACGATGCTCTACCGCAATTCCAAAGGAAAGTGCTAGGCGCTTTTTCCGAAAACCGTTTACACTTCCTTGGAATTGCTCTGGACGGCCCAATTGCTCAGGGGATTGTATACACCGCTATCTCCCGCTCGATGCCGCGCAGCGAGACTTCGTGAAGCACGGGCGTCAGAGCGTTCCTGCGCAACAGATCGGCGGTGAGATTGTCGTCGACCACTGCACGGGTGGCGAAGATAGCCTGTGCGTTGGCCAGGTTCTGGACCCGTGAAGCAATGTTGACCGTCTGGCCGAAATAGTCCTGTCGCTCGTTCATGGACACGGCGATGCAGGGGCCGGCATGGACACCGATCTTGAGCAGCAGATCCTCGCGCCCGCTTCTGTCATTGAGCGCACGCATGGCATCACGCATCCTGAGGGCCGCAGCCATCGCGCGATCAGGCGTCGCGAATGTCGCCATCACCGCATCACCGATGGTCTTCACCACCGCGCCTGCCTCCGCCGCGACGATCTCGTGCAGAACCTGGAAATGCACGTGCACGAGATCGAAGGCTGAAAGGTCGCCCACCCGCTCGTAAAGCGCGGTCGATCCGCGCAGGTCGGTGAACAGGAAGGTGAGGCTGGTGATCTTCAGGCGCTGGTTGATGTCGAGCGTATCCGTACGATAGAGGTCGCGGAACGTCTGGTTGGTGAGCAGGCGCTTGGCGGTCAGAAAAGGCCGGCGTTTGCCCAGGAGATTATGCAATGCCTCGCCGGCGATGAAGACTGCCGGCAGCACGCGGGTGTCGGTCCTGTTTTCCAGCGAAATACGCAGCGGACCGGGTAGCATTTCCAGTGTCTGGTTCTGGACATGGTCGCGGTCGAAAGCCAAAGACAGGCTTCGCCGCTCTTTTGTTGGTTCGCCCTTCGCGTCGATGAACTGCGCTGAATGGGTGACCGGCTCGAAGACGATGATGAATTCGGGCGGAAGCTGTATAAGCAGGACGGCCTTTTCACCCGGCGCCAGCTCGATATCCTCCAGCGAGAACGCTCCTATGTTTTTCGCCAGATCCTCTTCCGGCAGATCGACGCCGGATCCCCAGTAAATCTGGCGAAAATATTCCACCAACGGCAGTTCGTGTGGATTGTGGGCGGCAATCCTGCGCACGCGAGGGCTGACGGTGAATGTCACCTCGACCATCTCATCAAGGGTCGGCGAATAGCCTTCGGAGCATAGCGCGCAGGTGTATTCGTCCTTCTGCAGGGTTTTCAGCGTAGCGTTGGTGTCGAGCACGCCGCCACAGCCGGGGCACAGAACATTCCATGAAATGTCGAAGATGCCCACCCGCGCCGCATGGAGGAAGGCGCTTATGGCGCGTTCCTCGTCGAGGCCATGCTTGCTGGCGAAAGCCGGCACATTGATGCGGCAAAGTTCATAATCCTTGCCTTCCGCGATGGTCCGCCGGATCGCGTCGATTGCCTGGAGATCGACATCGGTTGATTGCCGCAAAAGCGAGAACAGATCCTGAATTTCGGTCATCGTGCAGGCTCCGGAAAATGCGCCCCCTAGGTGGTTCACCGGAACCGGTCTTTGTTCCGAGAGCTCCATCTTACTTCGAAACGGATCGTACGGCCATTCGAATGGCAGAGCCCGCGCGACGGTTCAATTTCCGTCGGGATTTTCACCGATCGCAAGCGGCACTATGGTGAGTCCATGGGGTATTCATCTTTGGGACTTTCTCCCGCGCCGACACCCGGCAACCCGCCATTTCCCGCGGCCCTGCGGCTTTTCTCGGCGGGGGTCATCATCGTCCTGATCGTCGGCGCCGGCCTGTTTTTCGCGCCTGCGCTGGTCAAGCCGCGCTGGCCCTGGGCCGTCACGCCGTTCAATGCCCGCTTCCTCGGCGGCTTCTACACCGCCGAAATGGTCGTGATGGCGGCGCTGCTGGTCTGGAACTGCTGGTCGCCAGGCAGGCTCGTGCTTGTCATGGCCTTCATCTTCACCGTCATCGTGTCGGCGGCTTCGTTCTTCAGTCTCGGCTATTTCAACTTCGAGCGCAAAGCGCCCTGGCTCTGGTTCTTGGTCTATCTTGCTTCGGTCGCGGTATCCGGATCGTTCCTTTGGCGGGCCAGGGGCCGTCCTTCCGCAAAGGGCGTGACCTTAAACTCTGCATGGCGCGGCTACATGTCGATGGAAATGGTGATCCTCGGGCTCTATGGCGTCGGTCTGTTGCTGTTTCCCCTGACATTCGGCGGCTTCTGGCCGTGGCCGATCGACGCCTTCCACGCTCAGGTCTACAGCGCCATCTTCCTCGCCGGAGCGGGCGGCACATATCTCGTCAGGAAAAGCGCGCCGCGCGAAGAGCTGCTGGTGCTCGGTCTGGCGCAGTTTCTGGTCGGCTTGTTTGCCATCCTTGGCCTTGTCATCACCGAGGCCGCAGTGCACCGGATCGACTGGACGGCGACGGGAACATTGTGCTGGCTCGCCATTTTCGGCTGGATCGGAATCAGCGGCATCTTCAAACTCTACGCCGTCTCCTGGTACTTCAGCGCGCAATCGGCATCATAGGATGATGAGATGGCTGGATTTTCAGATGATGTCCGGTGCATCGTGCCGGGCCCATTGCCTTTGCCGGGAAAGCCATGACCAGCACGACCTCGCCATTCCCAAAGAAAATCCAGCCGCAACTCCGGGCCATTCGGCCAAGCGATGCGGAGGCGCTTTGCGCCATCTTCAACATGCCGGGCTTCCGCTGGGGCACGCTCAGGATGCCATTCGAGATGGTGGAGCAGGTAGAACGGCGTATCGCCAAGTCCGGCCAGGAAACCACCTGGATCGTTGCCGAGCTGGACGGCAAGGTCGTCGGCCATGGCAGCCTGGTCGTGCAGGGTTCGCCGCGCCGTTCGCACATCGGCGAGATCAATATCGGCCTTGACGATGGCTTTGTCGGCAAGGGTATCGGCTCTGCCATACTTGGCGCGCTGCTTGACGTGGCCGACAACTGGCGCGCCCTGAAGCGAGTCGAATTGACCGTCTATGCCGACAATGAACCGGCCATCCGCCTCTACACAAGCCACGGCTTCGAGGTCGAAGGCCGGCATGTGAAGGCCGGCTTTACCGAAGGGCGGTATCACGACCTTCTGAGCATGGCCCGGCTGCGGTTCTGATGACCACGGACTTTGATCCGACCCTTAAGGCTCCGGTGGATGTTCTGGCAGTGCTATCACTGCTCTGCCCGGAAGTCGTGCGTGACATCGAGCAGAACTGGAATGCACCGGTTTCCGAATACGCCCGCCATCTGTGGCGGCCGGTGGCAAGGCCTGCATCGAGTCTGGCGATCGCTGCCCGTTCGATCCTGCTTGATATACTGCATCAGCGCCTTGATTTGATCATGCAGCCTGAAGAGGTCGGCAAGGCCCTTGAAGAATTCGACCACAGACCGGTGATTCAGTCCGGCCTCCACTGCCTGCTTCTGATGGACCGGATCACCTTCGATGCCCTCCTGTTTGCCTGGCTCGGCGCGGTCGAAAACGGGCTGTCGGCCTTCGTCGGCTTCATGGGAACGACGATGACCATGGAGACAATTGGCCGGGAGGGGCCGGGATGGCTCGATGTCGGCGACGACAAGGTCAACTTGTTTGGCATGGGGCGCCACAAACTATGCCGCAAAAGCGCCTGCGCGGCCGGCCCGGTCACCCTCAACAAGCGGACGCTCGAAGCGGTGGGCGACGAAACGGATGCCAGCCGCTGGCTGGGCACACTGCTCGCCAGCCAGGACAAGGTGTTTGGAACCGCCGCCGATGCACTGACAGAACTCAACGAGGATCTGGTCGCCGATTGGGATCGTTCCGGCATGGCTCGGCCGGTGTTCATCGATGACCGGTTCGCGGCTTCCGTCGTGGCGCGGCATCTGGACCATGACAGCAGCCTTCTTTCCAAGCTGCTCCTTGAGCCCGCAAGGCGTCAGCGTCTCGAACGTACCCTGCAAGAGACCGAATCGGGCCCATTTGGCAGATTCCTGCCCAATGCCACGGCCTATTTCTGGGGCATTCGCGAGGAGCGCGTGCGCAAGCTCGTCCTCGAGAACGGGCACCTGATCGAGCCTGAAAGGCCGAATGGTCTTTCCATCCCGTTCGAGCGGGCGCATCTCAAGCAGGCGCTGCTGGACGGCGTGCTGCTGCCGAACTTGTTCCTGACGTTCCTCGTTCTTGCCATATTGCCGCGCGTGCGGGTCGTGGGCGGCCTGAGGCAGATCGGTTATGTAGCGCTTTTCCATTCGATCCTGCTGGCCGCGCTGGATGAAACCGCGCCGGAAGAGCGCGGTCTGGCTGCCGAGTTGCAGGTTCGGGAAAATGCCTGGGGCACCCGGGTCATCGATGAAAAAATGTCGGTCCGCGAACAGGTTGCCGGCCTGCCGGCAGGGAGGCTGTTTCCTGACCTGCTCGGGCACTACCGTTCGCACACCTTTGCCGAGACGACCGACGACCTGAAACTGGTTCGTGAAAACGCCCGATGGCGCAAGATAGGCCGAGCCTTTGGCGTCTGATCCGGCCGCATGCCCTCATTTGTCATTGCACTATTCCGGCCTTGCGGAGCCCGTCGACCGTGAGTTCGATATCGGCAGGGTTCTTGTAAGGCAAGACTTTGCGACGGTATTCCAGCGAATAGTCAGGATTGACGCGAGCAGTTCCTGCCATGCCGCCCACGCGTGGGGAAAACGGCCCAGATGGCCGTAACTGTCGTTGCGAGCCAGCCCCAAGTCGCCCAATGAGGGTCACTAGTTGGGTCAAATCTTTGCGTTGATCATTTGCGGCTTGAGATGCAGTGCGCTCCAGGATCGGCAACCGGAAATCAGGCTGGGAGCCGCCACATTCGTACACGACCTGCACCACGCAATTCCGTTTCCTCAAGTGGGTCGCAAGCAAATTTTGGCCCAAGCAGTTGGCGCGTTGCATCGGAGATACGGATTTCACCGGGCTCCGCGGACGTTTGAATACGTGAGGCGAGATTAACGGTCTCGCCCCACAGGTCATAGGCGAACCGCCTTTTGCCTATGACGCCAGCGACGATCGGTCCCGAGTGAATTCCAATTCTCAGCCTTATCGGTTCTCCTGCGAAGAGTTCGCGCTTGACCGCCTTGCGCAGTTCAACTGCATAGTGCGTGAGGGCTCGTGCATGATCGGATCGCGCGGTGGGCAGGCCAGCGACCACCATGACACAATCGCCGATAGTCTTGATCTTTTCGCAGCCGTGTCGTTCCGACAGCCTATCCGCCGCCTTGAAAAAGTAATTCAAGATAGCGAGCGTAGTCACCGCTCCGACGCTGCGCGCTCTTTCGGTAAAACCGACGATGTCGGCAAAAAGCACACTCACCTCCGCGTGGTTGTCGGCAATTTTCTTTTGCGCTTTCAACCGCTTCGCGATCGACGCCGGAAGAATGTTGAGGAGCAGGGATTCCGCGCGCTGGTATTCACGCGACAATCCCTCCTGACTCTTCCTCAACGCCTCATTGGCCGAATGTAACTTCTCGTTGAGTTGGCGCTCCCTCTCTTGCAGAAGAGTCATTTCATAAGCCTTCTGTTGAAGCCGCTGCTTGTTGTCGCGTTCGGCAGTGGCATCAAGAAAGAGCAGCCACACGCAGTCATCATCAGCAAAAAGATGAAGGTCCGCGACACGCCCGCTGGGCAGTTCGACCATAGGCATATGAAATGGAAGCTCCGGGCAAGGCAGCAAACCTTCCATGAATTCAAGCTGGTCGGCTACAGGCTTACCGATGCGAAGGCATGAGAGCCCGTAATGTTCAACGTTACCGCCCTTCGCCGCTGTCCGCAGCTGGGCGTCAATTTTCACATACGCAATAGCACGCTCGTTGTAGAAGAAATCGTAAATCCAGCTTCCGACCTCTCTTGGCAATCTTTGCATGGTCTATTTGGTGACCATCGAAGCGAGTTTAAGAAACGCATCATCGACATGCTCACCCGAGAGCGCACTTGTCAGATAGACTTGCCATCCGCGTTGCCTCAGTTCGTCAATTTCTCTATCTGGTATTACCCACCGATCGGCCAGATCTGATTTGTTGAAAAGCAGTACGAACGGCATAGCACCGAATTCAGCCTCGACCCGCTCGCGCAGCGTGAGTGCAGCGGTAAGGGTAGCGGCGCGGGTTCCATCGACGACAAGCACGAGGCCTGTCGCACCTCGCACATGGCTGACGCGGAATGAGCCGATATCATCTTCGCCGGCCAAATCCCATAAAATCAGATCCACTGTTTTGTCCGGGAGTGCGACACTCTTTTTGTCGATTTTCACTCCCACCGTGGTCAAGTAGGTCTCTGAAAAGATGCTTTTCACAAACCTGCGAACCAGGCTCGTCTTTCCAACAGAGAACCCGCCCAACATACAGATCTTTTTTTGCAACATCTTGGGCTCCGACCTAGTCCAAGTTTACCGTAACGGAAACCCGGCGATTGGTGGAGCTACCAGCCTGACTATTTTCAGGCACCGCCGGTTCAAAGGTGCCCGCGCCCCGAACCAGCAGCAGTTCCGGGGCGACGCCGCGCTTGTTGAGAAGCGCACGAACTGTCTCGGCACGGGCGGCGCTGATCGACGCGTTGGCCGTCTCACGGCCCGTGGTGTCCGAATGGCCGGTCAACATGAACCGCGCAGTTACGCCTGACTTGCGGGCATTTTGGGCGAATTCCTTTATTTGATCCGCCAATCTGTCGAGAACCGGCGTCTGCTCTGGTCCCGGCACAACTTTGCCGGAAGAGAAGAAAATGTCGGTCGTCTGGATAGACTCTCTCAAATGATTGAGCTCTGCAAGGTCCAGCTCACGCAGTTGCGAGACATCCAGAACCACTCCGTCCGCCGAAAGTTGTTCAGCGGCGGCCTGCGCCCGGTTGATCCAGGCGGCAGGAGCCTCGCCCACGACAACGATGCGACCCTGGATGATCGAAAGTCGGACCGATTTCGGCGGCGTCAGCGACGCCGTCAGCCGCTTCACCACAAACTTCGGATCAAGGCTCTGGTAGAATTGCCACTGTGAATGAACGCGGGCAGGATCGACCTCCGTTCCGGACAGCAGAGCTTGCGGGTCGGCGGCAAGCGGGTCTCGCAGGCCGGAAATATAGAAATGTCCACCCCTGGTCGATTGTTGGGCGACGACAATTCCCGGTTGGGCCTCAAGTCGCGACACATAATACTGCCAGTGCTCCGCCGCGCGTGCTTCGGGGCTCACATCACGAACCTTGGAAATGTCGAATTCCGGTCCACCTGCCGAAAGCTGTCGGGCCGCTGCGCGCGCCCGATCTATCCAGGTGTCGGGAGCCTCGCCCTCGGCAATGATGCGATTATTGACGATCGAAAGTCGTACTGTATCCGGTGGATACAGCGACGCCGTCAGCCGTTTCAACACGAACTCCGGCTCAAGGCTCTGATAGAATTGCCATTGTGAATGAACCCGGGCGGGATCGACCTGCGTTCCAGACAACAGCGACTGCGGGTCGTCGGCAAGCGGGTCTCTCAGGCCGGCAATATAGAATCGGCCATCGCGTATTTTTTGTTGTGCAACGATGATGCCCGGCTGGGCCTCCAGTCGCGACACGTAGGCCTGCCAGCGCTTCGCCTCGAGTACTTCGGGGCTTACGTCACGAACCTTGGAGATGTCGAATTCCGGTCCGCCTGCCGAAAGCTGTCGGGCCGCTGCACGCGCCCGATCTATCCAGGTGTCGGGAGCCTCACCCTCGGCAACGATGCGCTCATTGTCGATTGATAGTCGTACTGAATCCGGCGGAGCCAGCGACGCCTTCAGCCGCTTCAGCACGAACTCCGGTTGAAGGCTCTGATAGAATTGCCACTGCGAATGAACCCGGGCGGGATCGACCTGCGTTCCAGACAACAGCGACTGTGGGTCGGCGGCAAGCGGGTCTCTTAGGCCGGCAATATAGAATTGGCCGTCGCGCGCCTGTTGTTCGGCAACGATGATGCCCGGCTGGGCCTCCAGTCGCGACACGTAGGCCTGCCAGCGCGACACATAAGCCTGCCAGCGCTGCCCGGATTGCCAGGAAAGAAAGAACCAACCGCCTGCCAGAATCAAAAACAGCAGGGCCACGGCGGCCACCAGCCACGGAAATCCCTCGTTTGATTCCTCCTGCTTCTGCTCCACGCAGGTCCGCAATTGCGCCTCTACCCCGGCCAACTGCGAACTGTCGCCGTCAAACTCTACTAAAGCCTGTGAGCATTCCTCATGGATGCGAAGCAATACATCGCGAACTATTTCATGCAATTCCTCTGGCGGATTTCCCCGGATCACCGAAACCAGGGTCGCAAACGGTCCAACTTCCGACCAGAGACGAAGGTCGCCAAAACGGATAGTGTCCAGGCCGCTCTGCTCTCTCTCGTTGAATGAATCTTTCACAAAATCTTGAATTGCACTAAGCATCGACGAAATCAGCTGGGGATCTTCGCTCGTCGCATTGTCGGCAGCTACATGCGCTATCAAAAGCCCGGAATTACGATTAATGAGAAAGGCATGCTCTACACGATAGATAAGAGAATGCTTTAGGACAACTTCCGAGAAGCTCGCACCTGTCCTCCAAGCTTCAAATCTCCACTTGAGCCCATGCCAGGTAAATATATGTCTTAAAGTTTCATTCAGTGACTGAAATGTCTGGTCGATCTTTTCCCCGATCGACTTGCGGATTGCCGGCAGAAACACCGGGTATAATATATCCGTCAGCGTGCGCGGGCTCTTCTGGATTGACCGTTGCACAGCCCGTTCGACAGCTGGCGCAAGCGCCTCGCCGAGCTGCGCATGAGTCGCTCGCGCGACCGCAATGGGAAGAACATCGCCCACCGCTGCCGCAAGCTGCTCGGGTTCGTCCAGCAGATGCGTAACTCGTGAAAGCTCCGAAATTTCGCGGCTGACCAGCAACTGGCGCAGCGTTTCCATGCGAGGATCGGCGGTTGGAACTCCGTCGAAACGCGCACGATAGTCCGGATCAACGTTCCGGGCAATTTCGACCAAAAGACGAGCCAGAGCCTCGCGATCAATTTCTGTATCGTTCGAGGCTGTTCTTTGTGGAAGACTGATTGGGTCGACGGTTGACGTCAAGGTCCCATCAACTCACTTTCCAGCTACGATCCGAGTTGCCCTTGCTGCCGACGGGATCCTGATTCAGACATTTCGCAACCTCTACAAACAGGCCAGCCAAAAGATTTCGGTCGGTCTTAACGTTGCTGAGATCGGCAAACATTTTCTCTATCAGCATCTGAACGCCTTCATTCTTCTGCTTAATTTCCTCACGCAACAAATGATCGTTTCGATTTATCCGGTCCGAAACGTCCCGCTCAAGCGCGCTCAATTGATCCGACAACGCACGCACCTGCTTTTCAAGTGCCTGGTTTTGCTCGCGAAGATTCCGGTCAATCTCCTTGTCGGCATCGGCTCGTGAGTCTTTTTCGTTCCGCAATTGCGCCGCGAGCGAATCGATCTGCTTCTTTGCATTTGACTCGTACATCTCAAGATTGCGCTTGGCTTCGGATTCGACATCCTTGAAGCGCTGCAACACCCGTTCTTCAAGCTTGGAAAAACGGCGGTCATAGTCCTGCATCTGGTTGCCGAACAGCAGATCGCGTATCTTGTCGACACCTACGGCGTCGCCGGCGCCCCCGTTTTCGCGAACCTGGGCCGCCATGAAGTTCAGCCCGCTTCCGTCTGCATTACCGATCAAATTTGCGTCCGCCTTGTTTGCGGAGGAAACGGCACTCGAAGTACTCGAAGATTCCTTGGCCATCCTTATACCCCTCTATTTGAACCACCTGCCACAGTGCAGAGACCCATAAACAGGTGAAGATGCCAGCAAAATCCGCGACCTGCAAGCCGGAATCTTCTTGGCGCAAGCCAATTTGCGTGCTCTTTTTACACGTCTTGGACCGGCCGAAAAAGCACCAGTACCGCTAGGTGTTGCTCTCGCCCCTCTCTGTGATAGCAACCATAGCCGTTTAATCTAATTGGTTATCGAGCGAAATCTACTATGAAGCCGAGTGATACAATGGCATTATGTATATCTATTTAGACAGATGTAAGTAATGAGTTTTCATTAGAGATTGCTAAAATAGCTGTTCCAGCGGGCAGCATATTGGCTCTCGCTCCGCTATATACTGCCACCATCAGCTTCCGGCGCGAGCTCAACAGTAGAAGGAGAATCTTCTTTTCACACGCGGAATCGCCGATCAAGAATGCAGCCCGGAATCGAGGTGTTTCGGTCGATAGGAGAGAGCAATAGGTCCCAATAGCTGGCAGTCATTCAACCAAAGCTTCAGTGGGCTTGCATTGTTGCGTCGTCGATTGCAAAGGACGGCAGTTTGCCATAGCCAGGCCAGGGACCGCAGCTTGTGGTCATGGCGCCGAGTTCAGGGATCGACATGAGTATGCGGCATGCTTGGCTTTGACGTGCATCTGCGACAGCCGGCGTCCGATCTCGGCGGCACGGATGAAATGCTGCGCCAGGCTTCTAACGTCGCTAGCAGGACAGGAGCAAGCTCGCACTGCAGCCAAATGGCGGCGCGACGGCTCGGAAGAGTTCACGGGAGACTGTTTGGATGCAGCATCCTCGGTGACCGTTTCCTTTGGCGGGAAATCGCCGGCTATGTCTCGGGGCTCTTGTACCTTCGAACCAGGCTTGGGTAAGACGGCATGGCGCATAATCCATTGGTTTCAATCGTGGTTCCTGCGCACAACGCAGAGGTGACGCTGGCGCGCGCACTCGATTGCCTTCTCGATCAGGAAATCGTGGATTGGGAGGCGATCATCGTCGACGACGCCTCCACGGACCGCACCCCCGCGATCATTGCCAGTTATGTGGAACAAGATTCCCGATTTCGGACGTTGAATTCTTGCGCCCGTGGCCCCGCCGGCGCGCGCAATAGCGGGATTTCGACGGCGCGCGGCCACTGGCTCATGTTTCTGGATGCGCACGATTGGGTAGACGCCAGCTTCCTCGCGAAAATGCTAGCCGCACTGGAGGCTGCGCCCGATTCAGTGGCCGCCTATTGCGGCTCCCAATGCGTGATGCCCGATGGCGAACTTATCTGGTTGAGCATCTCGTCAGAGGTTGCGATCCAGCCCTTTGAAACATTTGCCCGCCGGTGTGCCATCGCCACCCACGCGCTGCTGCTCGACCGGGAGACAATCGTCGAGTTGGGCGGTTTCGATGTGTCGCTGCGTACATGCGAGGACTGGGATCTGTGGCAGCGCCTCGCCCGTCTCGGCAGAAATTGGGTAATGGTCGACGAGCCGCTCGCCTTCTACCGGGCTAGCCCCAACTCGCTCACCCGCAATTCATCTCAGATGCTGGCCGACGCGGAAATCGTCATCGCCCGTGGCTTCTCTGCCGACTCCAGAGTCAAACACCCGGTGACTATCCACGCCAACGGAGCGAACTCGGCGGATGGCCGCACCGCTTCCGAAGCACTCGCGTGGTTCGCATTTTGGAACGCCGCGTCGGATTGCGGCGGCGGCTCGGGCTCGATCAACCCGCAGTCCCTGCGCGCGCTTCCGGCCGGACGCAAGTGGGCGAGTGAGATCGCCAAGGTAGCCATCAACGGCCTTGCGGTGGGAAGCCTGTCTGTGCCGGCGCAACTGGCTGCCAGGTGGGGAAGGTTCGGCCGCGCCATCACCGAGTTGATTACCGAACTCAGCAAGGTCTGGGACAATCCCGCAGCGGCTCGCCGCATCCAGTATCAGCTTGAGCAAATGCTTCTCGACGCCGACGATCTTGGCGCGCCGCGCAGGCTGGCGCGAACACTTGGAATCCGCGTCGACGCTCGAAATCCGACCTCGACCGAACTGCCGGAAGGAATCGACCAAATCTATGCCTACCTGATGATGGATGGCCACATCGAGGCCGTCGTACAATTCGGCGTGCTCGGGACAGTGACAAGGGATCATTGGATTGAACTGATCCGGAATTTCGCACCGCAAAAGGAGGCTGGCGCCAACACTCCGAACACGCTTCCAGCCCGGGCATTGTCAGGCACAGCCGAACGCGAGCCTGATCCGGACAGCCATTTCGGCAAACTCGCGAGATTGGCTGCGCAAGCGCGGGAGTTGGTCCGGTCGAGCGCCGAACCTGCGGAGCCTTCTGCCGCGCCGCGCCGTGCACGGCCCAGGCACGACGAGAATCGCACGTTGTTCTGGAATGGCTATTTCACGACCGAGGATCCCTGGAACTACGGTTCGTCCTATGAGCAGGAAAAATATGAGCGGCAACTCGAGATTCTGCCTGCGGGTCCCATCGGACGGGCACTTGAGCTCGCCTGCGCGGAGGGCCACTTCACGCGGCAGCTGGCGCCGCGAGTGAGCCATCTGACCGCAACCGACATCTCCGCCATAGCCGTGGGACGGGCCCGCGCGCGATGCAGCGATCAGCCGAACGTCGAATTCGGCGTACTGGATTTCTCCGCAGACACGCTGCCGGGTGAAATGGATCTGATCTTCTGTTCGGAAGTGCTCTACTATCTGGATGATCTCGCCGAGTTGCGGCGCATTGCCAAAAAATTCGCAGAGGCGTTGGCGCCTGGCGGCAGTTTCATCAGCGCCCACGCATTCGTGCTGCGTGACAATGTTGAAAGGACGGGCTTCGACTGGAACACATTCGGGGCACAAGCGATCTCAGAGGCGCTCGCAGCGACCGAAGGTCTCGTCCTCGAGCAGTCGATCCAGACCGAGCTCTATCGCATAGACCGCTTCCGCCGCCTGTCACCGCACGATGTAGTGACGGAACCGAGGATTGATCATGCGCCGATCCGCGCGCCCATCGGACTCGGGGTCGCCCGAAATATCGTCTGGGGCGGGGCGCGGGCCTTGCGCCGCGACGTCGCGCGCAGCGAGCGGCGGCCACGTATCCCTGTCCTCATGTACCACAGCGTCGCCGAAGAAGGTCCGGCTGCCCTCGCCCGTTTTCGGCTAACGCCCGCCGCATTCGCCAGCCAGATGGCATGGCTGCGCGCCAATGGCTTTCACGCGACCACGTCCGAGCAACTGGAACGGTCCATCGCCAACCGTCAGCCTTTCGCTGGCCGCCCAGTGCTCATCACCTTCGATGACGGCTTCCAGAATTTTGCCGACCAAGCCTGGCCAACCTTGCGCGCGAACGACCTGACCGCGGAAGTGTTCCTGGTGACTGACCTGGTGGGTGAAAGCGCGCAGTGGGATGCCGAAAACGGTCCGCCGACGCAGCTTATGGATGCCGGGACGGTGCGGCGGCTCGCCGCCGAAGGTGCGTTCTTCGGAAGCCATCTCGCGACGCATCGCGCGATCGATGGTCTGTCGAGCTCTGACTTGGCCGCCGAACTGCTGCGCTCTCGTATGTTCATCGAACGTTGGACCGGTCGGCCAACCTCGGCGTTCGCGGCACCCTTCTCTGTCACCGACCGACGGCTCGGCAGACTGGCCAAGGAGTCCGGCTATCGGATCGGCTTCGGCAGCAGACACGGGCCGGCGGACCTTAATTGCGATCCCATCGATCTTCCACGCATCGAGATTCGCGGGGATCGCTCGCTCGACGACTTTGTCGCCACCGTCGAGGCCATGCTCGATTAAACGGTGAACTTTGTCACGGTCATCGGTCCCGCTCACGTGCGCAAGATCGACGAAACGCTCCGCACTCGCCAGACTGCTGCGATCGCCCGATGTCACCCCGAGATCGGAATGACCTGCCCCGGCGGCTGAGTAAACACTGCCAAAATACCCGGCGCATCAGCATCTTCAAGCGCGGCATGCGTGGCACCTATCAGCCTTGCGCAAAAAAGCATCTGCACCGCGACCTCTCCGAATATGACTTCCGCCATAATTCACGCGTAGCCCCTGGCATGAACGACGATGCACGGGCCGGTCGCAGCCTCGATGGTATCGTCGGCAAGCGCCTCGCCTCGGGTTACTTCACACGGAAGCGAGCGACGGCGCTTAAGCCGAACCATAATAGGGCCTTTCGTAGGGTTCGGAGCTACCACCTGTGCAGGCTAACTGTATTCGATAGCCGCTTTTCCCGTGCAGATGGATTTCAGATTACGAGCAAATAAGTAAACGTCTCCGAAGTAATTCGGATACATTTCCACAAGCTTTTCTTTCTTATCTACCTCGACCAAGACAGCCTTCACCTCACTGCCCCTTAGCTCGATTTTTTGCTCGATCTCTTTCAGTTTTCGCGCACCTAATATAAGCGCCCAGAACGGCTCGATGGACAATTTATGATCTTTTCCATATTGAAGCAAATAGTATCGAGTTTTGGCTGCTTTATGTACGAAGTTTTCTGGGCAGTGAGTATTATTATTGATTTTTTCTAGTATGCCGATCGCATCTATACGCTTGTTGAGATCCCGCAATTCTCGAACCCGGTCATTGTGATCCGGAACACTTACATGAACGGGGCACTGCTCAACGTGCGCGAATTCCGCCGACATAAGCTGGAAAAGGCGAAGCCAATCCTGGTCGCCCTCTCCGTGCTTCAAATCCTGGCCCCGGAATAGCCCGACAGCCTCAACCGCAGTTGCCCATGAGTGCTGAAGCTTGGTACGAACTTGCAACTCGATGCGTCGTCCGTCGAAAGCCTCGGTGTCGGCATCTCTGGGTCGGTATTTGAAAACAATATGGTGACTTCGATACCCGTCCGGCTTCGGCTCATCGATATAGTTAAACTCCCTAGAGTGGATCTCATGGGGGAACTTGTCTCGCATCGATGCGAGAAGCGAGCGAACACCTTTGATATCGGCCATGATCGCTCGGCAACCGCCGATGTCGTTCATGGTGTCCAAATTGGTGGTGGACTCTCGAAGCTTCCGACGAATGGATGCCATGCGCTTCGGCCGGGATGCCATGTCGCCCTCCAGTCGCAGGGCTCTTATGTGATGACCGACAGAGAACCGAACGCTGCGCATCGGCAGAAAGTGCGAGTCGCGCCAGCTATTGGCGATTGAGAAGATTTCGAGTGCGTCCACATACTGGCCGACAGTGATGTCTCGTCCGAACTGAATAGGTTTTGCCAGCCGGTCGCCTGCCTTGCGAACGGCTTTCATGCTGTAGGCAAGGCGCGGGTACTCAGTCATTGGAGCCAAGAAATCAAGATAGCCCGCCTCATTCTGGACTGGCCGGACTATCGCAGGGGAATCAGATCCCAAGAGTCATATCCGTTTGGGTAAGCGAAGTACCATAGCGCGCGACATCGGATCTCCGCGAGCGATCGTCTCGGCCGTATCTGCCTAGATCGCGCCCCTGGACATGACGCGGACGTAGATGCCGTCACGGTCAGCCAGCTTATAGTTCTTTTCAGTGCTTTAAGGGCGACGCCGACAACATAGCAATTGCCTCCTGAAAGATACCTCAGGACAATTGAAGGCTTCATGGCAGGAAATTGCCTTTTCTCCATCGCATTGGGCATTAAAAAGCACCACCGTGAGCCTTATTGCTCTGATGGTGGTACCTAGAAATCCGGGTGGGCGATATGCGAAGGTTCATCAAAGCCAATCGACGTTTGAGTGGGCCTGAATCATTCCCACTCGATTGTTCATGTCGGCGACGATCAGCGTCGGTGGCGGCAGTTCATCGAGGATTGGTCTTCGAACGATCTCCTCCCCATCGGCGGTGGCGCGACCGATAGGCCGCATGTTGAGGACGGCCATGCCGAAGCCGGATGCGACGGCCGAGCGCACCGTTTCGTAAGAGCGCGTGCGAAAGCGCACCTCCGGCCGTTTCGCCAGCTCCTCGATCGGCTCTCGAACGCGTGAGGACGATGCTGGGAAATCTTCCTGAATGATCCGTGCGGAACATTGGAAACCTTCGGACGGGTTCGTTCTGGAGCCCAATGCCCTAGAGGCAGCAACAGAGACCGAAGCCAACCTAGCGCTCACTGCCGGACCGGGAGCCGGCAAGACGGAGATGCTCGCAACGCGCCGACTTTCTCCTGCGGACGCGAAGCTGCAGATACCCAAAGCGTATCCTTGCGATCTCCTTCAAGGTCGATGCCAGCACGAACCTCAAGGCGCGCGTAAGGCGCCGGTGCGGCCACCAGCTTGGGGAACGCTTCGACAGCTTCACATTCCATCGCTTCGTGCTCCGCATAATCCAGCAGTTCCGCCTCGCGCTCACCGGGCAGGACGTACTGGCTGCGGACTTCTCCGTCGGGCCGGCTCGCATCCAGGGCCAGTCGATTACATTCAGGGACATGATCCCTCTTGCGAAGACGATCGTCGAGGGCAGCGTGATCGCGCGGAACGCGCTGAGGAAACATACAGCCAGGTATTCTTGGACGAGTTCCAGGACTGCACCGATCTCCAGTACGGCCTCATTAAGGCCTGTTTCCTTGGAACCGGCGCGCAACTCGTAGGAGATGTCATGGAAAGACAGTCTATCGCTATCGTGCAAAGGGAATGCCTGAAATCCGCCTCCCAGGTCAGCCCGGCGATCCGGAATTCGAGGCTGCCTATGAAAGGGCAACGCAGGGTCAGGGCCTGAAGGCAATTATTATCGACCTCCCCGGTCGGGCGTTGCCAAAGACGTTCGGTCATGCTGCGCGGCGACTTGAAGCGACGATGGAATGGCTGGACTTTGACGAAGCGACGCAACGGAAAAATGCCCGGCTTATTGAACGCTTCCTCCGAATGCAGGTGGATCCTGCCTATCCGCTGACTTGGCGCGATACGCCAGTAGAACATCTCGACGCCGACCATCTGCGCGCGATTGTCGAAAGCGTCTTTGCCGCCAACCGGACGGTTGCCAAGCACCTGCTGGTCGCAATCAAGAAGCTCCTGTGGGTGGGGATCGAAGTTGAGAAATGGATAAAACCGCAGGACGATCCCTCACTGTCGATCCGCGTCCGCATTCCTAAATCGACCGCCAATCCCGCGTGGCCCGTCCCCATTCGTGAAAAGTTCGAGGCGCGCCATCCGATCGGCTCCCCGCCGCGCACCTGTTACGCGCTCGCCTTCTGGCTCGGCAACCGACGCGGCGATATCGCCTCGTTGGAATGGGACGATTTGGTATTCGAAGAGATCGAACTGTTCGATGGCTCTCTAGAGGTGATCGAGGCCTTCGATTTCCGGCAGAAGAAGAACCGCAACCGTCACGGCGGGCGCGAGATGTTTATCCCCATCGTCGACAAGCTCGCGCAAGCGTTGGCGCCGCTCGATCGTTCGAAAGGCGGGACGGTCCTGAAGAATGCCTATGGGCGTCCATTCGCGGAAAAGAGCCTCACCGGCATGATGGCACATTGGAACAAGCAGGCCGGCATTCCTGAGGGCTACACTCTGCACGGGCTACGCCGCACATTCGGCACTTATCTCGCCGAATGCAACATCCAAGCACGCGCCATCATGGAGGCGATGGGGCATTCTTCCATGACGGTCACGGACGAATATGTCCGAGAGGCCAACAAGAAGCGAATCGCTGTCGACATAGCCCGCGCCATCAACGAGCGTGAGGCCAAACGCGATGCGATGAAGCAGCGAGCGGCCCTGCGCGTCGTCAAGTAGGTGAGATCAACCGGCCATGCGCAGGGTGCTACATCGGCCGCCCATTCTCTTTGGGCCCATAACGGGCCCAAAACGTTTTGGGCCGAGGCATATTTTTATCAATGAAATCAATGGTTATGGTGGTGCAGGCAGTCATTGGCGAACCAGTCTCTGTCTGATTTTCCCTATTAGAGCCCGAAAAACAGCGAATTTCTGGCGATTTTGAGCGGCCGAGCCAATTCCGGCCTGAAATCTCACAGTAGTTTCAACGCGTTGTCCAGGAATTCCCTATTCGCCCTAACAGGGAAATGAAAGTAGTCCAACAGGGAAACGCCACGTGCGTCAGGCGCGGGAAATGCGCATCGCTTGCTTGACTTTGAGCGGCCTAGCGACTGGGTTGTCTCACCCACCGAATCCGTCCCCAAGCCAAAAATGCCGCACACCTTCACCCGCCAAGAATTGTATGACCTCGTTTGGTCGACCCCTATCGTCACGCTTGCTGAGCGGTTCGACATATCGGACGAGGGCTGGCGAAGACTTGTGCTCGCTATCAGATACCCGTTCCCGGCCGCGGCTATTGATCGAATGGGCCAAACAGCGGCTGGCTCACATCGAAGCGCAGAACCAACTTGATGTGCTGACTTCGAACCTGCGCGAGCAAAATCTCTTTCCCGACCCAGACGATTTGGATAATCCTGAGGGTGATCCGCCACCGCCAAAGACCCTGTGGGGCTAGCAACGCATTGCAAACGACCTGCTCAGACGGTGGGCCAGCGCCCTGCATCCCGTCGGCCCAATTGAGTTGCAGGTTCGAGGTGAGCTGTGCCTTGCGAAACAGGTCTTTACCTTCCGGGCTGTTTGCGGACGACACGCCGATCCAGTCGATATCGCGCCGCGGCGTCATGATATCGGCGATGCGCCGATCGCCAATGTTGAAGACGCGCTCGACGAGCTCCTGCTGGGTCTGGTGAAGCAGCCCTGCCTCCTGGCTCGCCGCGACAAGCAGCTTCAGCTCTAAGCGAATGCAGGGACTCCTCGCCCGTCCCTAGCCGCAATCCTCAGAGACGCAACACCAGATTGCCAAGACCGTTCAAAGCGAGGATCGCCGGCCTGAGCAGGAACAGGAACAGGCCTAGCGGCCGCACCACCCAGAGTGCCGTGCCCTCGCTACGCTGAAGCGCCAGGCTTTTCGGCGCCAACTCGCCCAGAACGATGTGGAGAGCAGTGATGATAATAAAAGCAATTGCTACGGCGATTATATGGGATCCGGCGGTGGCAAGAGACCCCATCGCTCCGACCAGCAGTGGCTCGATCAGATGGGCGAGTGCAGGTTCGCCAACCCAGCCAAGCGCCAGCGACGAAATGGTGATACCCAGCTGGGTCGCGGCAAGATTGGCATCGAGATTCGCCAAGGCTCTTTGAAGCAGCCCGGCATTCAAGCGTCCAGCGGTAGCAAGTTCGTCGACTCGGCTCCGCCTGACCGCCATCAACGCAAATTCCGCAGCGACAAAGAAGCCATTTGCGCCAACGAGTACTAGAACCAACAGAATTCCAAGAATGTCGCGTAGACTACCATCGTCCGCCGGCATGATATCCTCTGCTGGATCTGACTGGCGGGATCTGTGAAGCGTATTTGGCGCTATTGCGCAACCGCATTGGGCTCAGAATTATCACGCGGAGCTGCTGCCCCGACGCGGGGACTCTGGCTTTGGACAGCGTTAGGAAGAAGTGATTTGCCAGACCGCTACGCCGGCTAGAACAATTCCGGCAGCGCCTTCGATCGTCCGCGAAATGGCATCGAACAGGCGTGGCCGGCTGTCGAAGAAATGCACTAGGCGCTCCCGAAACAGGATCGACAACACCGCAACGCAAGACAGCGTCAGCGCCACGCCGGCCATCATGGTGATTGCAAACAGGATACCGGCGAGCGGAACGCCTCTGGATATTGCGAAGGTCATCACGAAAAGCGTCAGCGGGCATGGGATCAAGCCGGCCATGACGCCGACGGCCTCGCCCTCATGCTTGTGGTGATGGCCGTGGCTCAATGCGCGCCAGAGCATCCAGACGCCTATGAGTCCAAGCAGCCCGCGACTGACGTCTTCTAGTAGCGGCGCGCGGCCAACACTGCCCAGGGCAATAGACACCAACGGTAGCGAGAGCGCCGCGATCAGCACGGCAATCGTCACATGCGTGAAGGAAAGTGTCAGTGATACCCGAAGACCGCGCGAAACCTTTGCGTCCGAACCGGCCAAATACGTGGCCAGTAGGGCTTTGCTGTGACCCGGCGTCAGCGCATGCGCTGCACCGAATAACACGCCCATCGGCAGAAAGGCCGTGAAGGCCAGCCAATCGCCGCCGGCCGAAAGCAGTTTGATCTGCTCGGCCAGCGCCAGGTAGATCGTGCGTTGGAAGTCGACCAGCGTCTGGAACATGGCCATCGAACCGGCTCCGGGTCAGCCGCAGGTCAATTCGAGGCGTGTCGCGAAAATCTTGCCGAGATCGGTCCCTGTTGGGTCACTGAAGAACGCGTCTGTCAGGCTTTTCTGGTTCTGTGCGATGGCCGTGTCCGGATCTGGACGGACGACCGCGCGTGAGCAGCCTACAGGCAGGCCAGCCACAGCAATCTTGTCGTCGTCGGTAAAATCGATCGCCGTGTAGAAGGTCGGGTCATATACGCCGATGCTGACTTTTCCAGCAAGAGCCAACGGGTCCTTCGGCTGCGTTTCGAACTGGACAACGAGCTGATCATTCTCAAAGCTGACGCTGAACTTCGGTGGCGGCGCCATCGTCACGTCCTTGCCGTTCAAGGTCACCATCTGAAAGTAGTTGTACCCGGCCAGCGACGCATGGACGGTGAGAGCAACCTCATCGAGTTCTTTTGTATCAAGAACAAGGTCGGAATTCTTGTCGAATTCCATCAGCACAGTGCTGGAAAAGAGGTCGTCGAAACGCCAGAGATGCCGAAGTGATTTGACCGTGCGGTCTTGACCGACGGTCATGTCCAGCTTCGCTTCGGCAAAGACATGGGGATGGGCACTCGCCGCCGCGGCGGAAGCGAGCAACAGCGCGACGCCTGATACCATGCCCGTCAGTCGCATTTTCACTCGCACTTCATCGTTTCCGGTCAGGCAGCACGTCTGGCATTGCAAGCAGGCCGAAATGGGACATGCGGTTAAGGTGGGCCGCTCAAGATCAAATCACGCTCAGCGTCATGGCGGCAAGAACAAGATAACGGCCGACCTTGGCCGCAGTGACCAGCAAGAGGAAAACCCGAAAAGGCTCGCGCAGGACGCCCGCGACGACGGTCAGCGGATCACCGACAATTGGCAGCCAACTCAGCAGAAGCGACCACTTCCCGTAACGGCGATACCACACTTGTGCGCGGTTTAGTTGCGTTTGGTTCGCCGGAAACCACCGCCGGTCCCGAAAGCGCTCAATGCCTCGGCCGAGCAACCAGTTAATCACCGACCCAAGCACGTTGCCGACGCTCGCGACTCCGACTAGCAACCAGGGCGAATAATCCGCAAGCAAGAGCCCGATCAGCACCGCTTCCGATTGCATCGGCAAGATCGTCGCGGCGATGAAGGCTGCCAGGAAAAGACCAGCGTAGGCTGCGAGATCGGTCATTGAACAGCGTATCTGTCTGTCGACCTAATGATGGTGACCTTCGGGTTCGACCATCTTGAACGGTAGCACCTGTTCGCGATCCTTGGCCTTCAGGACCAGTCTTGCCTCGAATTCATGCGGCTCGGCAGGGGTGACTGTGCTCTCAAGGCGATGATGATTGTCGGCGACAGGATCGAGGTGCAACGTCTCCGGCCCCTCTGGCCGGTCGATGATCACCGTCGCCGTCAAATCGTCGGCATGCCGGTCGATCGTCAGACGCATCCGCTCGCCAGCCGGTGTATCGACGATTTCCAATGTCCCTTCAGCCAGATCACAGGCGACCTTGAAGGGCTCCGGCGCATGATGGTGAGCATGAGAGGTTTCCGCGCCAGTGACGGCCGGGCTCACCAAGCGAACGTTGGCTTCGGCCAACGCCGGCAAGTGGGCGAACAGCTCCTGTTTGAGGGCTTCAGTTACACCCAGCACGTCGTTGGCCGTCGCCATCTCCGGAACACTGATGGCCACGTCGGCATGCAGGCGGTGGCCGATCCAGCGCGCCTGCACGCTTTGGACACGCTCGATGCCGGATACATGCTTGGCGGCATGATGGATTTCATCGACGATGCCAGGCTCGACGCCGTCGAGCATGCGGGTCAACACGGCTTTCGACGACTGCCATACGATGGCGAAGATCGCCAGCGTGATCAACAGTCCGATGATCGGATCGGCAAGCGGAAAGTCTAGCCACACGCCAATAGCGCCAAGCACGACCGCCAGACTGGTAAAGCCGTCGGTGCGGGCATGGTAACCATCCGCGATCAGCGCCGCGCTGTTGATCTCGCGGCCGACACGGATACGGAACACAGCGACGGCCTCGTTGCCTAAGAAACCTATGATGCCGGCTATGGCGACCCAGCCAAGAAATGCGATCGGCTGCGGATTGATCAACCTGTCGATCGCCTCGTAGCCGGCAACGATGGCGCTGAACAGGATGATGAGGACAATCAGAATGCCGGCCAGATCCTCGACGCGGCCCAGCCCGTAGGTGAACGTCTCGCTCGGTTTGCGACGGGCCAGCATGAAGGCGACCCACAATGGGATAGCGGTGACCGCGTCGCCGACATTGTGGATCGTGTCGGCCAGCAGTGCCACGCTGCCGGAGAGGAACACGACCACGAGCTGAAGCGCCGCCGTGATGGCCAGAACGACGAATGACCATTTGATCGCCCAGATGCCGCGCGTCGTCGTGGCGATCGTCGGGTCGATGACGCCATGGGTGTGACCATGGCCGCCCTCGCCGTGATCATGTCCGTGGCCGCCCATGCCGTGCGTCATCGGGCCGAATCCGAACCAATCGCGAACTTTGTCCATCATGGCGCTTCTCACAGGTATTTGGTGATATCCTTGAACTCGTCGATCGAGCGGCGCTGCTCGAGCGCCAGCGGTCCGACGACGTCCTCAAGGCAGTGGTTGAGGTGGTCTTGGATCAGCGTCTTCTTGGCCTGGGCGATGGCCCTCTCCACGGCATGAAGTTGCTGGGCGATGTCGAGGCACGGTCGACCGGCCTCGATCATCTCGACGATCCCGCGCAGATGGCCGTCGGCGCGCTTCAGCCGCTTGATGATGGCAGGATGGGTTTCGTGGACGTGGGGACGCTCATTCATACCTTGATGCTATCCCCCCAGAGAGGATATTCCAAGCCTCAAAGTGGCCTCGATTCTGGTGCACGCAACCATTCGTTAGGAGTTTAGAGAATAATCGTTAAGCATGCCGAATTGGATCCATAGCATAGCCTTTCGTCTCATCGTCGCTTTCGCGATGACTCTCGGCGTGCTGGTCTCCCCAATGGGTGGTTCGGCCTCGCATAGCCCGATGGCGCTCGCTGCCGCCGAGGCAGCGCGTCACGCAGAGCTGGCAGCACAGATCGAAAAACACGGCCACAGCATGACGATGGCGAAGCCGATGAGCAGAGCTTTGGTCATACCCACGGCCACAATCCGGCCGACCACACCCATGAGACGGCGAGCACGCTTCCGGGCTTCGCGCAGCCAGCACCGCCGATAGGCCGGAGCTGGCTGGTTTACCCGCCTTCGTTTGCCGACCTCAAAATCCGTTTCCGGCTTGAGCGCCCTCCCAGGCAGATCGTCATCGCATGATCGCGGCCGCACGCGCGGCCATCCTCAACGACGACGATTGGAATTCTCATGCAAGGATCCTTCTACGAGGGTCCGCCACGCACGCCTTGCGCGCGCTGGCGGTTGGCCCTTCCTATGCTCATTGCTCTCCTGACCCTTCCATTGCTTGGGGCGGTTGCCCTCGCCCATGCCGTTGCCGAAGGCGACAAGGGCTATATCCAGGAGATCACGGGCATCAATCTGCTGCCCTTCATCTATCTCGGCGCCAAGCACATGGTGACGGGATACGACCACATCCTGTTCCTGTTCGGCGTGATCTTCTTCCTCTACCGGATGAAGCACATTGGCATCTATGTAGCCTGTTCGCGCTCGGCCATTCCACGACCATGCTGCTTGGCGTCTATTTCAAGGTGGGCATCAACAGCTACATCATCGACGCGATCATCGGCCTGTCGGTCGTCTACAAGGCGCTCGACAATATGGGCGCTTTCCAGAGGTGGCTCGGTTTCCAGCCGAACACCAGGATCGCGACGCTGATCTTCGGCTTTTTCCACGGCTTCGGCCTGTCGACGAAGATCATCGAATACAACATCTCGCCCGACGGGCTAGTGCCAAATCTTCTTGCCTTCAACGTCGGCGTTGAGATTGGCCAGCTTTTGGCGCTCGCTGCCATCCTTATTGTCATGGGCTACTGGCGCCGGACCGACAGTTTCTGGCGCCACGCATACACCGCCAACACCATCATGATGACCGCCGGGTTTGTGCTGATCGGCTATCAGCTCACCGGCTGGGTCGTCTCCTGAGCCTCCAAGTAAAGATCCCAAAAAAGGAATTCTCCTATGTACAATACCGACATCCCGACCCGCGCCGAGCTGCCGACATCCATGCAACTCCTTCGCTCTACCGTCATCGCAATTCTCGCGGCAGCTGCCATCCTTGTGACCATCGTGCTGCCGGCCGAATACGCCATCGATCCCACCGGCGTTGGGCGAGCGCTCGAGCTCACCGAGATGGGCGAGATCAAGACACAACTGGCCGAAGAGGCCGAGCATGACCGCCTTCGCGAACTGCAAAACGGCACTCCGATCGCCGTGCCAGCCCGAGATCAGCAGTCGAGTCTTCTGGAGCGCGTCTTCGCTGAACTGGTGATGGGTTCCGCCTCTGCCCAGGAACTCCGGACAGACGAAATGTCGGTCACCCTGAAGCCCGGCGAAGGAGCTGAGATCAAGCTCGTCATGGCCAAGGGCGCACAGGCACAATACTCTTGGACGGCCAATGGCGCGGCGGTGAACTTCGACACCCATGGTGACGGCGGCGGCGAAAACATTTCATACGAGAAGGGCCGCGGGGCTGCAGAGGACGAGGGCGTACTTGAGGCAGCGTTTGACGGCAATCACGGTTGGTTCTGGCGTAACCGCACCGATGCCGACGTCACCGTGACGCTGAAGACGAACGGTGCCTACACCGACATCAAACGGATGATGTGAACGATACGTCAATTTTATCCGGCGCCGTTTGGCGCCGGAGTGACGCGCTGTTCATTGCCACGACCTCACTGTTTGGCGCACCACCGTCCCGTGAGCATTCGTGTCGAGGTAGGCGGCGGCGTGGTGAATTGGTGCGCCGCTAGGCTGTGTCAACGTGTCATGCCGCATTGGCTGTTGGCGAAATCAGCGCCGAACGTTTGCCGCGATGGAGATCCTTGGCAAACACGCAAGCCGAACTGTGCCCAGGAGATAGCTTCAAGGCCGGTGGCATCTGTTGTTTGCATTCTTCGACCACCAAGGGGCAGCGAGTCCGGAACCTGCAGCCGGATGGTGGATTCGTAGGGCTCGGCACCTCCCCGATCATGACCGGAACCCTGCGCTGCTTTTCGGCGATCGGATCCACCTCCGGTGTCGAGGCCAGCAACATCTGCGAATAGGGATGGCCTGGGTGATCGTAGAGTTCCTGCGATGGCCCGTGCTCCACGATCTTGCCGAGGTACATCACGTAGACGCGCGATGCAGCCTGCCTGACCAACGCAAGGTCGTGGGCAATGAACAGGCACGCCACCCCAAAATCTTTCTGCAGGTGCAGGAAAAGGTTCATCACTTGGGCTCGGATGGACAAATCCAGTGCGCTAACTGGTTCATCGCAGATCAGCACTCTTGGATTCACGGCGAGGGATCGGGCAATCGCAACGCGCTGGCGCTGCCCTCCGGACAGTTCCCGCGTGTGCCGATCCTTCAAAGCGTCCGCCAGTCCGACCTGATCCAGGAGCGCCTTGGTACGATGGTTGCGGTCGGATTGTGATTTCAACCCGCTGATCAGCAACGCTTCATCGATCGTCTCACCGACCGTCTGTCTGTCGTTCAGGGACGAATATGGATCCTGAAACACGTATTGGAGCGCCCTGCGGCTTTCGCGCAGTGCTGCACCGGAGAGTGTGGTGAGGTCCACTCCATCAAGCAGGACTCGTCCCGCGCTTGCCTTTTCGAGACCCACAATGGTGCGGCCCAGCGTCGACTTTCCGCAACCGGACTCGCCTACCAGACCGACGATCTCGCCCGGATAGAGCTCGATCGAGACGTCGTCGACGGCATGGATGAACTTGCCTCGCTGAACGCTTTTGAAGCGCGTCTGCAGGTTTTCGACTTTCAGAACAGGACCGTGCGTCATGCTGCTGCCTTCCTTTGGTTGACAACCGCGCAGGCCACGACAACAGCGCTGTCGACCGACCGCGCAAGTGGAGGGCGGCTTGCGGTGCATGCGGGAATTGCGAGCTCGCAGCGCGGGGCAAAGGCACAGCCTTTGAATGGCGCGCCCAGCGTTGGCGGTATCCCGGGAAGACCGCGAAACTCCGAACCGATCGGGTCTTCCCGCCGTGGGATCGCGTTGATCAGCCCTCTCGTGTACGGATGGCGTGGGGTAACGAGGACCTTGTCCACGGGACCTCGTTCGGCGGCCCGAGCCGCATACATGACAACGATGTTGTCGGCCGCTCCGGCGACTACCCCCATATCGTGGGTAATCAGCACCATGGCCATGTTGAGCCGCCGCTGCAGGTCCTTGAGCAGGCGCAGGATTTGAGCCTGGACCGTCACATCGAGAGCGGTCGTAGGCTCGTCCGCGATCAGAAGTTTTGGCTCGCCGGCCAGCGCAATGGCAATTACGATGCGTTGCCTGAGACCACCCGACAGTTCGTGGGGGAATTGACGAAGTCGCGCTGCTGGATCCGAGATGCCGACCAGCTTGATGAGTTCCAACGCCCGCTCCTCCGCAGCGCGTGGGGTCATCTTGAGATGGAGCTCCGCCATCTCGGCGATCTGCCTTCCAACACGGCGGACGGGGTTCAGCGCGCTCATCGGATCCTGGAAAATGAATCCGATCGACTTGCCTCGTACCTTACGGATCTCGGATTCCGGCAGGCCGATCAATTCACGCCCATCGAAGCGCACCGATCCCGACAAGTTCGTCGTCACGCCGGTCGGCATCAGACCGAGCGGCGCGAAGTTCATTACAGTCTTGCCGCTGCCGCTTTCCCCGACGATGGCAAGGCATTCTCCTTGCCGGACGGTGTAGCTGACGCCATCGACGGGGCGTACCGCGGCCTTCGCGGTCAGGAGATCGACCGTCAGATTGCTGACGTTCAAAAGGGGTTCGTCATGCATCCGAATTCTCCTTGGCCCAGCCGGCGACCTCAATTCTGCGCAAGGCAAGCGTCCGCCTCGAAAGCGGCTTGGGAATGCGATTAAGTGCTATGGATTCGCCGAGGATGTTGAAGCCGATCACCGCAGCGGTCAGGGCCAGGCCGGGCAGGATAACCTGTCGCGGATCCGACTCGAGATACGGCAAAGCATCAACAAGCATCTGTCCCCATTCCGGCGTGGGCGGCTGAATGCCCAGACCAAGGAAGCTGAGTGTTGCGACAGCCAAAGCGGCTGTCCCGGCATCCGCCGTCGCATAGACCATGACCGCGCCGATGGTGCCGGGGAGCAAATGGCCGAAGTAAATGCGCCATGGGCTGGCGCCCAGCACACGCAGGGCTTCGATATGCGGCTTGCTCATGATGCTGACCGCCACGGCCCGGCTGATACGACCGCTCATCGGCCACCATGCCAATGACAGAGCCAGTACCATGGTCCAGTAGCCCGGCCCGACGATCCCGATCACGGCAAGGGCAGTGATCAGGCTTGGGATGGACAGTCCGACGTCGACGATGCGCATCAGCAGGTCGTCTACCCAACCGCGGTGGTAGCCAGCGATGGTCCCCATGGCGACACCGACCGTCATTGCAATGATGAGGACCGAGCCAACGCTGACCAACGACGTATTCGCCGCAATGATCAGGCGGCTGAGCGTATCGCGCCCGAGATGGTCGGTGCCGAGCCAATGTGCGGCAGTTGGTCCCAGGCCGGTCTCCAGTAAGTTCTGTGCGCTGGGATCTTGTGGAGCGAGCCATGGCGCGAAGCTGCCCAGGGCGAGGAAGAGGCCGATCACGATCAAGGCCACGCGGGGCAACTTGTTCAACCGGGCGAATGCAGGCTTTAATCTATTCATGGTCAGCTCCATTGGCGCCGGACACGTGGATCGGTCATCAGAACTGCGAGATCGACGATCAGATTCACCACGATGAAGAAGGCGAGGAAGATCAACAGGCAGGCCTGCACGACCATGAAGTCCCGGAACTTCACGCCTTGGAGAAAGTAGTCGCCCACGCCCTGCCAGGCGAACAGCGGTTCAACGATGATAGCAGTTGCGGTCATCAGGCCGACCTGGGTTCCCAGTGCGTTGATGAACACAGGTATGATGTTTGGCAGCGCGTCCCGGAACAGGATGGCGGTCCGTCCCAGACCTTTGCTTTTGGCCGTCAACACGAAGGGGCTGGCCATGGCCTCTTCCAGTCCCACACGAACGACACGGCTGAGCACGGCGGCGGGCAGCACCGCGACAGTGACCCATGGCAGCACCCAACTTTCCGGACCGCCGAAGCCGAAGGATGGAAAGAGCTGAAAGGTGACAGAGAAACCATAGATCATCAGCGCCCCGACGAAGAATGTCGGTGTCGATGCGCCGAGAAGAGCCAAACCGCGCGAAACGCGGTCCGGCAGTCTGTAGGGCCAGAAGGCACCCAGGAATCCGAGAGCCAGGCCGAGCAGGGTCGCAACCACGGCGCTGCCAACGATCAGGGTACCGGTGACCAACATGCGCTTTGGCAAGTCCGCACTGACTTCCTGGCCCGTTCTGTAGGAGATGCCAAAATCTCCTCGGACTGCATCGCCGAGCCAACCCGCGTAGCGCATCAGCAGGGGCTTATGCAGTCCGATCTCTTCGGCAACCTTTTCGACGTAACCCGGGGTTGCAACTGCTCCTCTGAGTTCAGCGATGAGAACAGCGACATTTCCCGGAGCCGAAACAACCAGGGTAAAGCAAACCAGAGACGCCATGAACAGCAGTACGAGGGAGTGCCTCAGCCTCTTGCTGATGAAGTGGATCAACGCGCCCTCCCTCTACTCGGCCAGCACGATATTTTCGTATGGCATATCGTATTCGGTGACCGGGCTGGTGAAGCCCTGGACCCGCTTGGAGTGCGCCCAGATGCTGGGAACGTAAACCAACGGCGCTATCGCGTCGTTGTCACGCAGCCAGTCGTAAACCTTTTGGATCGATGGCGCGATCTGATCCCCGGTTGCCGCTGTCGCAGCGTTGATCAGCGGGTCCAGGTTGGCCGGATCGGTGAACAGCTTGCCCTCGACATCGTTTTTGAAGGTCGAGAGGCACAAGGCCACCACCGTGCCGAACGGATCGTAAGGAGCCCCGTAGGTCAGGAAGAAGCCGAGATCGTATTTCCGTTCGAGCATGTCGGTGTGCTTAGAAGCGTGGTCGACAGAGCGGACGATCAAATTGATGCCGATTTCCTTCATCTCGGATTGTATGACTTCGGCCACGACGCGAGAGCCGGGAACGGCGTCGGGACTGACGACAATCTCAAGCGTCAGTGGCGTGCCGTCCTTGGAACGCACGGGACCACCCGTCCAACCCGCCTTCTCCAGGAGCGCTGATGCGGCCGCAACGTCGCGAACTGGGGCATCATGCTGGGTGCCAGCAAATGGCAATGCATCGGAGAACAGGTTGCCCGCCGGTCGGGCAAAGCCTTGGTAGAGCGCCTGGGAAATCGCCGCGCGATCGATCCCTATGCTGACGGCCTTGCGCACTTGCGGATCCTTGAGCGCTTCGGTGCGATCGGGATTGAAAGCCATCACCAGTGTGACGTTGCCGGGATCGATGACCACGTTGAGCCCTGCGGCCTCGAGCTGCTTTGCCTCAACGGGGGTAAGCGGCGCGATCCAAAACCCGCCGACGAGATCGATCTCGCCAGCGCGCAGGGCGGCAACCCGCGCGCGCGGATCAGGGATGACCTTGGCTTCGAGACGCTGATAAGTCGGCTTGTCGCCCCAGTAGCCGTCGTAGCGCTCGAAAACACTTTGTGTATCGTCAGCGCTAAGTTGACGCCAAGGACCGGTGCCGACGGGTTCGACAAATTTGCCATTCGCATCGACCGATTTGGGGCTAAGGAACCTCGGCGGCCGTGTGTAGGAAAGCTCCTGCATGAGCGCCAGCGGCGGTTCTTTGAAATGAACGGCTATCTGGTGCTCATCGATCACTTCCAACGATTGAAAATACTTGGAGCAGTTCATCCAGCTGAACTGATCGAGTCCTAGCCAACGCTCCAGATTCCACTTGCAGCTAGCTGCATCGAACACTGCGCCGTCCTGGAACGTTACCCCCTGGCGCAACGTAAGATGCAACGTCTTGCCCCCCTCTTCGATCTTCCAGTCGGTCGCAAGGCAAGGCTCGATCTGGCCGCCCTTGCCGTACCGCACCAGCGGCTCGAACATCAGGTCCTGAATGGCCCAGATCGCGTAGTGGCTCTGCGGATCAAGATTGCCCGCGGGTTTGGCGATCGCCACTCGCAATGTGCCCGCCGCCCCCTCGGCAAAGGCAAATTTGGTGAAGGTAGCATCGGTTATTGCGAGTCCTAACGCCCCTGATCCGATCTGCAGAAATGTACGCCTGTTGAATGACATGATTGCTCCTCTCGTTGCTTATTGTTCCCTGGGGCCTAGGTTGCCTCGAAAGGCACTGGGGCCTTTTTTGTATAGACATATCACATTATTGTATACAATTTAATTTAGACATCGTATCCCTTCTAATAAGTTTTTGTGCTCATTTGCGCAGGTGAGGTCTGCACCGCAACCCCGCCTCGCGCGACGACCTTGCCGCGCTTGACGACCAACGCGCGCGGCCGGTGGGACACGACGGCATCGGCGAGTGTCTCGCCTTCCACCAAAACCATGTCCCCCCAGCAGCCGGGCATCAGGCCGTACCTTTCCAGCGCAAGAACTCCGGCACCGCCGCGCGTGCAGACGTCGAGGGCCCATTCGAGTTCATCGTCGCGGCGAAAATTGTTGCGCAAGCCGACAAACATCGCGCGTTCCAGCATGTCACCACTGCCGTAAGGTCCCCAGATGTCACGGATGCCGTCATTTCCGGCGCCGACGACCACTCCAGCAGATCGCAATTTGGCGACCGGAGGCGACGGCTGCGATGCCGGCCCGGTGGTAAGAATATGGATCGAAAGCTCCGCCAACTCGTCGATTAGTCGGCCGACATAATCGGCATCGTGCATGCCGAGACAGAAGGCATGGCTGACTGCCACCCTTCCCTGCATGCCGAGTGCACGGGTGCGTTCGATGATGAGTTCGAGCGAAAAGGCGCCAAGCTCTCCCGCTTCGTGCAAATGTATATCTATGGGCCGGCCAAAGCGTTGAGCGAGGTCGAAAATTGCATCGAGGTGCCCTTTGGGATCGCGATCAACCCCAGCAGGGTCCAGCCCGCCGACCACCTCGGCGCCCATTTCCAACGCCCGTCGCATAAGTTCGACAGTGCCAGGCCGGATCATCATACCGCCTTGAGGAAAGGCGACGATCTCAATATCGACGAGGTCTCGTAGCTCGTCACGAGTGCGCATGACGCCCTCTACACCGGCAAGGCCGTGCACGGTGTCGATATCGACGTGGCTACGGATATGGGTGGTGCCTTGCGCCACTGAGGCAAGCGCCTGTCGACGCGACTGGCGGACCGGATCGATACCCAAGCGGATCTTGGCTTCACGCTCGGTCTCGATCTTGTCTATCAAGCGAGGGCCGACTTCATTGCGATACCACGCCATTCCGATCATCGATTTGTCGAGGTGGGTGTGCGCTTCGACCAAGCCCGGAACGACGATGCGACCTCCGCCGTCCTCCACCAGCCCGCCCAAAGGTGAAAGCTCCGGCTCGACGCGGGTAATGCGGCCATTCTCAATAAGAATATCCACATTGGAGCCAGCCATCGGGCGCACATTTCTAATCAACAAATTGGTTGTCATGCGGTGCGCTCCTCCCAGAGGCAGCCTATCGTCTGCGGCACGGCGACGGCCGCCTGCAGGTCGTGTACGTAACTACCGCATAATTGTATACCTATTTCAAGATAAATCGTATCCCATATTGACAAAAATATATCTTGATCGATAAGTTGCGGGAGCTTAGGGGGATGCGATGACCAAATCGAGTCGAGCCGAAAACGTCTACTTGTCGCTGCGTCGCGCCATCATTGAGCAGGCGCTTCGCCCCGGTATGAAATTGCCCGAAGACGCCATCGGCGAGCAGTTCGGCGTTAGCCGGACCAGCGTACGAAACGCGCTTGTCCGACTGAGTGCCGAAGGCCTGGTGGAGGTGAGGAATAATCGCGGAGCCTGCGTCGCCGAACCGACGCTCGAGGAAGCGTTAGATATATTTTCCCTACGACGCTGCCTGGAGCGCGAGGTAGTGGACCGGCTTTCGCGAAAGATCACACCCGCTCAATTTGCGGCACTTGAGGGCCACGTCAAACTTGAAAGGGACGCAGTAAACACGAGCGGACCATTATCGATACGGCTGGCGGGCGAATTCCACATTCTGCTGGCCGAACTCACGGGATCGAAGCCGCTGACCCGTTATGTCAGCGAGATTGTATCGCGCTGTTCGCTGATCCTAGCCTTGTACAGCCGTCCGCACTCCGATCAGTGCGGCGTCGACGAACACGTCGAAATCATTCAGGCGCTGCGCCAACACAATCCCGAGCGCGCCATGCATGCGATGGAACACCATCTCGAGGCACTCGAGGCTCGGGCGCAAATCAGCGATCAAACTGAGCCCGACGTTCGCTCCATCCTGAGTACATACGCTCAGGCAGGGTGACCAACTCTCAAGCAGCTTGGCAAAATTCAGGAGGATATAATGCTCAACCCCCAGCCCGAGCCGGTGGGGCAGCGGAGCCGCGTGAGCATCGACTTCGCCCGCATCTCGGCACGCGAACGCTACAAGCTGCTGATCGGGGCAGTGGTGCCTCGGCCAATCGCTCTGGTGACCACACGACACCCCGACGGGACTGTCAATGCTGCGCCCTACAGCTTCTTCAATTGCCTCTCGGCCGATCCTCCAATCCTAGCCCTGGGTGTGGAGAACCATAATGACATGTCCTTCAAAGATACGACGCTCAACATCCGACTGACTGAGGAATTCACAGTCAACATCGTGGACCATGCGCTGGTTGACGCCATGAACGTCTGTGCCGTCCCATTTCCTTCCCACATTGACGAACTGGCCGAGGCCGGACTGACGCCTGTGCCCGGTGAGACGGTCCAATGCCCCTACATTTTCGAAGCGCCTATAGCCTTCGAATGCCGCCGACATTTGACGCTTGGCCTGGGTAAGTCGCGCGAGATTGTCCTTGGTCAAGTTATGCGGATGCACATTCGTGAGGATCTTGTTGACCAGGAGCGTTTCTATATCGATCAACTCGCGCTAGACGCCGTCGGCAGAATGGGTGGACACGGTTATTCGACCACCCGCCACCAGTTTGACCTGCCAACGATGTCGCATGAGCAATGGTTGGCAATGAGGCCTATGCCACCCAACACCGATGGATAGCGCCCTGATCGCGCAACGCGCTCGTCGCTTCAATCATCCTTCCTGATCGTGCAGAGACGCTGCCTGCGGCCAAGGACCCTGCCGATGCCGGGCTGGGAGAATATTCACTGCAGCTGGGCTACAGCGCACTGGAAGCTGTTATAACCCTTTGCGGCAAAGGGTTTCAAGATCCGCCTTTGTCATTTCCTCGATGCCGAGCGCAGGAAGAATATCATTATCTCCCTTGAGATCCCGGCCATAAGCCGCCGACAAGATGGAAATTCCGGATTCATGGAGTGTCGCCGGATTTCCGCTGATCTTCCCCAGAACGGCAGTCGGTAGCAGGCCGAACGGAACATCCTCGAGAATATAGCGGCTCTGGATGGTTGTCGGGCCAAACCCGCCGCGGCCTAGACGATCCATCTCCTGGTTCATGTCCGAAACAGTGCTCATGGGCACATGAAACGACAATGAAAAATGTTCCTGGACCGTACGAACCGCGATACCGAAATGGGCAGCGATGGCCAACCGTTCGGCATCCAGAGCCTCGATCAAGCGACCAACGGCAGGAGTGACATTTCCCCCTTGGCTCCACTGCTCGGCCTTTTCCATGCGTGTGAGATTGAGAAGGGCAATTCCCAGATGGTTCTGCGGATTGAGGTTGCTGAGCGCAATCGCCAGCAGACCATCCCGCTTGACGAAACGATTGCCGAACAAGGCCGTGCAAAGCTCGTACCCTTGGTCGAGCGCATCGAAAGGCAGCGTCGCAACATCAAGCTTCTGGCGAATGGAAGTGACATTGACTTCGGTTGATCCGAGCTGGCGGCCAGTCAGTAGCGTTGTGCCCCAAACGACGATCGGCAACCTGACCTTGCGCTCGGCCAACCGCTTCCAGAGATACAGAGCCCCGAACGAACTATGCGAACTGATGATGACCGGAATTCCATCTGCCAGATGAGGGACGGCGGCGTCCATCACCATCTTGTGGCCGTAAGCCGGAAGCGCGATCACCACCACGTCCGCGTGCTCGATAGCATCTCTGCAATCCTTGGCAATGCGCACCGGCACCGTCGCCTCGATATCCCCCGTCGCCTTCAACAATTCGCCAGTAGCCAACGTTCTGGTGCGGTGTCCCGACGGTGACCAAAGTGTTGGCGAGTGTCCCGATTGTGCCAAATAGGCCGCAAGGCCATAGGCAATTGCTCCGGCGCCTAGAATACTCACGCGCATAACATTCCTCCTGTTGCAGGCTTTATGGTTCGAGAATCCTTGTAGTCCCGGCCTACAAGTTTTTTCATCACGAGGTTTCGAATTGGAGTCACCTCGGTTGCCCCCAGCCGTTTCGATCAAGGGCTCCGGCTCTGAGCCGGCAAGCGCCGCTGAGAACATTAGTTTCCGCTTGACATATATCAAAAATGAATGAGACGATGTCAATCATACGTATTTCACATGTAGGGAGAATATGGAAACTCGGGACCTTCAGACCTTCCTTGCGGTGGCTGCCAGCGGCAGCATTACCAAGGCGGCTGACATGCTCGGGCGTTCCCAACCTGCGGTGACACGCACCATTCAGGATCTTGAGGGCGAACTTGGCTTCGAATTGCTGCACCGGGTCGGTCGACGGGTGCAGCTATCTGAAGAGGGTGTCGCATTTGAAGAAGAAGCGCGGCGACTGCTGATGTCCTTCACCGAACTCGCGGCGCGGGCCAAGATGATCGCCGCCGGCCGGGGTCGGATCCTGCAGATTGTCACAACCTCCGCGATCGGCACTGGCCTGATCCCGACGGCCATGGCCGAGCTCAAGGGTATCGAGCTTCCGCACGAGACACATCTCGGACAGTTTCTTCCCTCCATCGTGGCCCAGGAAGTGCGCAGCGGTCGTGCCGAGATCGGCTTTTCAAGCCTGCCGCTCGATACACCCGGCCTGGATGTCCTGCGGCTCTATTCGGCGCCCGATGTTGCTGCTGTGCGGGAGGACGATCCGCTGGCAGAACTCGACGTCATACCGCTTTCGGCCTTTGCCGGCCGTCGCGTCGCTACCTTGCTCAACCCGCTGCGTTTCCAACTGCACGTCTCCAAGGCATTGGCCGCCAGGGGTATCGACACCGGGCCAGTGATCCGGACGAATACTGCCTATGGCGCGTTGCAGCTTGTGCGCCGGACCGGCGTTGCCGCTGTCATTGATCCCCTCACCGCCTATGGCGTGGCCTTGCCAGGGGTCGCCATCCGCCCGATTGACGCGACCGTTCTCTTTTATTGGGGGGTTGTGGCTGCCGAAAAACGTCCCCTTCGTCCAGTCGCACAGGCGTTGATGGAGGCGGTCGAAGCGGTGGCTGAACGATCGATAGTCGGCTTCAAGAAACTCGATCCGGCCTTGGCCGGCCAACTGGTGACCGATCCTGCATCCGCCACAAATCACGGAACGGGGATATGAAGCATTCCCCCACCGCGCCAATTTTGACAAGTCTTGCCGCGCTCGAGGCACAGCTGGCGCAGGATCTCGACTTCCTCGAACTGCCTGCCAGGCCATGGGTCCCGGCACGTTCGCACGATGGTGTCCCTGTCCGTGACGTCGTGGTGATCGGCGCCGGCATGTGTGGACTTGCTGCCACGGCAAAGCTGGTGCTGACGGGGATAACCAATGTCGTCGCCTATGACGCGGCTCCGGCAGGGCTCGAAGGGCCGTGGGTAACGTTTGCCCGCATGCAAACGCTCCGGTCGCCGAAAACCCTGCACGGTCCGTCGCTCGGCCTGCCGCAATTGACGTTCCGCGCCTGGTTCACGGCGCAATGGGGCGTTGAGGCCTGGCGGTCGCTGGACAAAATCCCCAAGGGCCAGTGGATGGATTACCTGGTCTGGTACCGCAAGGTCCTGGCTCTGCCATTGCGCAACAGCGTGCGCATGACCGCCGTCGAACCCGTTGGTGATCTGATTGCGATCGATATCGAAGGCGCGGAATCCGGCCGGGTTCTCACCCGTCGTCTGGTTCTGGCCACCGGTCGCTCCGGTCTGGGCGGTATTGCCGTACCCGATTTCCTCAACGGGATCGATCGCGCCTATTGGGCCCATTCTGCCGACGACATCGATTTCGATGCGCTGAAAGGCAAGCGTGTGGCAGTTATCGGCGCCGGTGCCTCTTCCATGGACAATGCTGCGACCGCACTCGAGGCGGGCGCCGGTTCTGTCGACATGTTGATCCGGCGCAAGGAGATGCCGCGCATCAACAAGCTGACCGGCATCGGCAGCCCGGGTGTCGTACTCGGCATGCATGAATTGCCCGATGCCTGGAAGTGGAAGTTCTTCGACTACACCGCCTCCACCCAGACGCCGCCGCCGCGTTCATCCACGCTTCGCGTGTCTCGCCACGCGAATGCCCGGTTCTTTCTCGACTGCGGCATCGTTGCGGTAAGGGAAGATCCGGAGGGCCTGCTGATCGAAACCACACAAGGGCTGATGCGCTACGACTTCCTGATCGCGGCAACCGGTTTTTCAAATGACTTCAACGGCCGCCCGGAATTCGCGGCGATCGCCCCACATATCCGCACCTGGTCGGATGGCCGATATAGGCCGGATATGGGGCCGGGTCGTGCAGGCATGTCGGACGCGCCGGATCTCGGTCCTGCCTTCGAGTTTCGCGAACGCGTCCCCGGCTCCTGCCCGATGCTTGCACATATCCACTGCTTCAACGACGCCGCCATGCTAACGCACGGCAAGGTCTCCGGCGACATCCCGGCCGTCAGCGCCGGTGCCGACCGTCTTGTGCGCGGCATTGCCGCATCGCTGTTTGCCGAGGATGTCGAAACCCACTTCGCCAATCTGATCGCCTACGACACGCCCGAACTTCTGGGCGACGAGTGGGTCGATTCAACACCCTTGTTGCACAAGGAGGCCGCGCTGTGATTGACGCAATGGACAAGGCAGCGGGTCTTTCACCGGACGATGCCCTTTTCGCTGCACGGCGGTTTCGGCCCGAATTCGTGCGAGGGGCCGAGGAATGTCGCCTCTCGGTGCTGCACCCGGCAAACGATCAGGGGCTGGCGCCGAATTTGCGTGTTGCTCTTGCCCGTCGCATGGCCGCCCTGAATGCCGATCCGGTCCTGGTGGCCGAATATGATGTTCAGCTGGATCAGCTTGATCCTACAGAGCAGCTTCTGGCTGTAGCCCAGGGCGAGACGGCTCTGGAAGAACCATTGGCGACTATCGCCCGGCACGCCGACCTGGTCACGGTGACGCCAAAAAAGGCCGAGGCGAGCGACATCGCCCTGCTCGCCCAGGCCGGATTGAGCAATCCTCAGATCGTCGCGCTCTCCGAACTGATTGCCTTCGTCAACTTCCAGACGCGGGTAGCGACCGGCTTGCGATTGATGAGGTCGGCATGATTTCCTCGGTGCGCCTGAAGCCGCTGAACTGGCAGCCATACATCGCGCCGGTCAAGCTATCCGAAGCCACGCCGGAACAGCTTGAAGCGATGAAGGTTACGCCTTCGGCCAAGAAAGTTTCGGAATATGTGCGCACCCTTGCGCATGACCCAGAGAGCTATCTTGCCCGCACGGTTCTGTTCAACGCAATCATGTATGTCGAAGGCGGGCTCGCCCGTCCCGACCGCGAACTTGGCGCATTGGGGGCCTCGATCGTCAATGGCTGCAAATTCTGTGCCGTTGTCCACGCCCGCCGGCATGCGGAGTTGACCAAGAGCGACCAAGTGGTCACCGCACTTTATCTCGACAAACCTGAAGCGCTCGGCCAACGCGATGCGGCAATCTACAGCTTTGCCCGCCGCCTGTCGGCGGCGCCGTCGGAAGCGACGGCAGACGACATCGCCGCGCTTCGATCAGTTGGCATGGATGACCGCGAGATCATCGATCTGATCCACGCCATATCGATCTTCGGCTGGGCAAACCGGCTGATGCACGTTCTCGGCCATGCGGAGAGCGGGTGATGATGTCGCATGCGGTCAAGGCACTCCGTCCCACACTGTGAAGGGCACCAACCAGAATGCTTGAACTCAAAGATATAAAGCTGTCCTACGGAAGCACGCAGGTTCTGAACGGCGTCAATCTCTCGGTAAAGCGGGGTGACGTGGTGTCGATCATCGGCCCCAGCGGCACCGGCAAGACCACGTTGCTGAAATGCATCAACTACCTTGCCAAGCCGTCCTCAGGAACCATCGCGTTCGATCAGATTCGGATGGATTACCAGCGTGCCGACAAGACCGCTGTCCAGGCGATCCGGTTGCGAACGGCGATGGTCTTTCAGCAATTCAACGTCTTCAAGAACATGACGGTCCTGCAGAACGTGATGGATCCCCTGGTGATCGTGCAGCGCAAGTCCGCAGATGAGGCGCGGGAGATCGCCTTGCGGGAGCTCGAGCGGGTCGGCCTCACCCCGAAGCGAGATAGCTATCCCTCCCAACTGTCGGGCGGCCAGCTCCAGCGCACCGGCATCGCGCGCGCCCTGGCGGTTCGCCCCGACGTGATACTCTTCGATGAGCCTACGTCATCGCTGGATCCCGAGCTCGTCGGTGAAGTTCTAAAGGTGATCAAGGATGTCACCTCGTCAGGGATCACTTCGCTGCTTGTGACCCACGAGATGCAATTCGCAAAGAACATCTCCAACCGGATTGTCTTCATGGATCGTGGCGTGGTTGCCGCCGATGGCAGCCCGGCTGAAATCTTCGATGCACCTTCCAGCCCGCGACTTGCCCAATTCCTGCAGTCGGAACTCGCTTTTCAATAGCTCAACAAGAAGGGAACCTAAGAAATGTCTGCAATCACATCCAGTTTTTCTCGCCGCTATGCCCTGGCCATCGCTGGCGGCATCGCAATTGCCCTTGCAACAGCGGGGATCAGCCATGGCCAGACCGTTCGGACGATCAAGATCGCCACCTCTGCCGAATCCAAGCCGCTGGCATGGGGCGCGATCGGCGTCGAGCCGCAAGGCTATGAGCCCGATCTTCTGAAGGCGATCAACGCAAAGCTGCCGCAGTATAAGTTCGAAATGGAAGGCGTCTCCGACATTGCCCAGGAAACCGGCCTCGCCACGGGCAAGTACGACATCGCGGTCGGTGGCTACTACAAGTCGCCCGAACGCTCCAAGCAGTTCCTCATTCCGGAAAATCCCATGGGCGCCAGCCTGATGAAGATTTACAGCAAGAAAGACAGCGGCATTAAGGAAATGAAAGACCTGGTCGGCAAGAGGATCGTTCCGACCACGGCCGGCGGTGGAACCTACAAGTTCATCATGAATTGGCAGAAAGAAAACCCGGAATACAAGCTCGATGTCACGGCATCGAGTGCCGGTATCCCCTACCCGAACCGGCTGGACGAAGTTCAGAACGGCAAGTTCGACGCTCTCGTCCTGCCGTCGAATCTCGGTGAGCAGACCGTCATCGAGCAAAAGAAACTCGATATCGTGGCGTCCGAGCCAGTGTTCAGCAACAACACCTACATGCTGATCCACCGATCTGACGAGAACAAGGTTCTGGCCGACGATGTGAACAAGGTTCTCAAGGAATTGAAAGACGACGGCACGATCGAAAAGCTCTCGCAGAAGTGGTTCGGCGAGGGCATCGTCCAGTACATGAAATAGCACGGCCGTCGGCGACCATATTCGCTAGTCAGCGGCAAGGCTGAATTGCAAGAAGGAGCGTTCAAAGTGGATGTATCTGCTATGATTCCCGAGTTGCTCTCGGCACTGCCGCTGACGCTCGCCATCACGTTTACAGCCCTCATTTCCGGGTTCTGCCTGGCTCTCATCGCGACAACCCTCCGGGTCCGCAGGGTGCCAGTCATCAGTCACCTGGTGGACCTCTACGTGTCCTATGCCCGGAGCGTTCCTGTCGTACTGCAGTTGTTCGTCGCGTTTTATGGGCTTCCGCTGTTGGTGATCCTGTTCGGCGCCAAAGATTTTATTTCGGCGACGATGGCTGCCATGGTGGGGTTGAGCCTCTACCACGGCGGCTATCTGTCGGAAGTCATGCGGCCTGCATACCTGGCCGTCGATCGCGGCCAGCACGATGCGGCCGACAGCCTTGGATATACGTTCCGACAGAAAATTACTCGCGTCGTCGGCCCGCAAGCGGTGCACTTCGCTTTGCCGGGCTATGGGAACTCCGTCATCTACCTGATCCATAACGTTGCGCTGGTCATGTACATCGGGGCGGCCGACATCATGGCGACTGCGCATCTGATCATGGAGCGAGACTACAACCAATTCCAGTTCGAAACCTATCTCGTCCTGGCGGTCATCTATTCGCTGATGTGCCTGGTCGCATGGCTCATCGTGCGCTTCTTCGAGCTTCGATCACCGATGCAAGCGCCTGAGGCGACGCCAACAACCCCGATCAAGAACCAGCTCCTCGCGAGCGTCTGACGTAAGGGTATTCAACCATGTTTGATACCGATATTTTGCTCCAGGACACGCAGGAAATTCTGAGTGCCGTACCCGTGACGATTGGAATGGCGCTCATGATTTTCGTCCTGTCGACGATAGTCGGCAGCATATTCGCACTTATCGAATACAGACGGGTACCGGTGCTGCGAGAGCTCATCATGACTTACAAGATCGTCTTCAAGGGCGTTCCGATGGTCATCGTTATTTTCCTCGCCTATTTCGGTCTGCCGCCCGCATTCCAGTTCCTGTTCTCATTGCTTGGTATCAACTTCAACGCCCACGAAACCCCCAATTGGGTCATCCTTGTAGTTGCGATTACCGGCTGTGTCGCCGCGTTCCAATCGGAGATTATCAAGGGAGCCCTGAATGCATTCGACACCGGTCAGTCGGACGCAGCCCATTCGCTGGGCTATACGGGCGGCCAACTGTTCCGACGTATCCTATTTCCCCAGGTGGCCCTCACGGCAATTCCTGACCTGACGACTTCGATGATGGTCATCATGAAGGCCCTTTCTCTCGGATTCGCCATCGAGGTTGTCGATATCTTCGCCCAGTCCCAGTTGACCGCCGCGCTGAACTACTACTACCTCGAAGCCTTCGTGATTGCCGTCGTGATCTATATGGTGATTGCCTATATCGTCACACAGATTGCCGACAGGCTGGAGCAGGCGCTGAGGGTGCGGACATGAGGTGGATGTGGGATAGAATCGTCAAGCTTCGGATATCGAGCCGTACCTTGGAGGCAATTCTGTTGGCCATGAAAAGCCCGAGGAGAAGCCCAAGTAGCCGATGTATGTATCGATAATTTTGAGTGCCTGCCGGTCGACCCCATGCCGCCTGGAGCGTGGGCAAATAGACTGAGCTTGCATGCCGACTTGCATTCTCTATCGGCAGCTGCAGATGACACATATTTGTTGAGGTGGGTTCTCCCCCGTCTGGAGGGCTTCCCCTTAGCGGGCGCCGGGCTTTGGACGACAACGAGCCCGCCCGCAGTCTAAAGTATGATTGCGATCAGCGTCGCCCTTACGATCTTGCGCGTGACGCTAATGACATCGACAGCGCCGATAAATTGGGTGTCAACGCCAACCGCAGCCACGCGCCAAAGATTCCCCCAACCCTTGCTACCCAAAATCCCGTGTAGAACATCGGGCGCTGGCACCAGGCCCGTTGTCAACGTCAGCCCAACTGCCTCAGCGCCTTGACCTGCTCCACCGCAACTTTGATAAGCCGAGGTGTCAGTTGGCGCGCCGTCTCGAGGAGCTCGGCCTCAAGTTCCGCCCGCTCGCGCGAAAGCGGGCGTGTCTTTTCCAGACCATCAAAAAAGTCCATCAATGGCATCTTGAGGATGCGCGCTAACTCGGCAAGCGTCTCAATGCTGGGTAGCTGTTTGCCGCGTTCGATATTGGAAATGCTCTCAGGGGTGCGCCCAACACGGTCAGCCAACACTTCCTGGCTCAGCTTCGCCCCGCGCCGCGCAGCCTGAACTCGCGCACCTATAGCCTGCTTTAAAGAGTCGCTCATACTTGAAGCGTGACTTCGGCATTTCTCGTTGACAACGAAGTCAGCTTCAGCATTGGTCATCATCATGAAGTTTACTTCAAGTCACGTCAGAAACATCACCGAACCAGCGGTGACCGCGTCCAGTGTGAAGCCGGCACATCCTTTCAGAAAGAGCGTCATACCCGAATGAGTGCATTGCTCCTATCATCCCTGCAAGACATTGCCACGCCGCTGCGTCGACACCCTCTGGTGCGCAATGCACCGAGCGTCGGAGAGTCTCCCACCAGCGTCTCAGCGCCGGCTTATGACGAGCGCTGGCTTCGCGATCTTCTATTTCGACATCCCGAACTCATCGTCGCCGACCGCGATCACGGCCTTGGAGATATCGTTCCCCTATGCTGCGAACTCCCTCTGCCTCGCGCGGGCGGGACAGTATTTGCGGACCTCCTGGGCGTTAGCAGAAGTGGCCGGCTGGTCGTCATCGAGTGCAAGCTTTGGCGAAATCCCCAAGCACGACGAGAAGTGTTGGCGCAGATCCTCGAATATGCCGCTTTGCTACGACACTGGAGTTTTGGCGATCTATCCTCGACCTTGAGGCGCAAGCTGACCTTGGTTGATCCCAACCCGATCTTCGCCGCGGCGAAGCTTCGGTGGCCAGACCTGGAAGAAGCTCCGTTCGTCGATGCGGTAACACGATCGCTAAGACTCGGAGATTTTCAGCTCATCATTGCCGGTGACGGCATCCGATCGGACACTCACGCGATTGCCGAGCACCTCAACGCGCAGGGCGGCGGACTACTCGCGCTACTTGAAATCCAGATTTGGCAAGCGACTTCTGGAAATATTATCGTTGTGCCTACGGTGCCGCTGCGGACCGAAGTCCTGCAGCAGAGAGTTTTGGTCGATCTCGGCGGTATGCCGCTCTATTTGGAAACGCCAGAACCTATCAGCGCCCTGCCCGCTGACACCATGGAGAATGTTGTCGATCCCGACCGAGTAAACCGGCGGGGCATCAACCGCGCATTCTGGCAGCGGTTCATTGATGAGGTACAGTTCGACCACGCAGACCAACTGGCACCACGCCACGGCGGCGACAACTGGGTGAGAGTTCCCCTGCCCGACCCGCTAGGATGGCTGACTGCCTTTCGGTCGACTGGCAGCAGAGCCGAAGTCGGCCTGTTCCTGACCTTCCGCGAAGAGGATGGTCAGGCTCTCTTTGATGAATTCCACAACGACATTGCAGAATTGCGCGGAGAAACCGGCCTTGATTTGGTCGCGCGGCTGAAATCGGACAGGCCATTTCATGCGGAGTTGGGCGTGTTTAGGCCAAGGTCAGACTTCGCAGACGAAGGCCAGCAGCTCGACTGGCTCTGCCATACGGCTAATCGCTTTGTTTCGTTGATCCGCCCAAGGCTCAGCCTGATGGCGGAGGCTGCCGAATGACAAGGCTGCTCAAATGGGAACGGCTGGCCCTGGAGGGCGACTTCTCAACCATGCCCGCGCCCCTTAAGTGGGATCAATCCGGCCGCTTCGCCCATTTCCTCAACGGGTACGAGGTCGCCGGAGGAATGGACGCTCTAGCCGGCCTTGCCATCGCAATGTCGGGGCAAGCTCGCAAGACGGGCAAATGGCAAGGCAGCGCGCTCGACCTTTGGCTCAGTCTGTTCTTCCAGCAACGCGCCCATCGCCATACCGGATCAGAAGACAATGACCCAATTCTCGACGAACTGTGTGAAGCGCTTCGTGTGGCTCTCAATCAACTGACGCCGGAAGAGGCCAAGGCATTGGCTCTGCGGCTCAAACAGGAGGCCCTCAGCATTTTGCGAATCAGCTTGCGACGCTGAGGTCGCTGAAAAAGCATGTATTGGTTCGGCCTAGATGTAGGCCAACAAAACATTTTGTCGGCCTTCAGCATCACTTTTGCCGAGCGACAAAATATTTTGTTGCAATCTCAAGTCGTGATAACACAAAGAAAAATGCATTTAGTTCAAGTTTCGTTCGATGGATCCGAAGATTTGGTATTTTGCGCCAAGTCAATGGTCGCTATTCTCTGGGTAATTCTCAGGAACATACCGATGTCGGTCGTTCCTGCGCTGGCATTCAGAGGATCTCATGGCCACCAACATCACCACAGTTTCGATCGACGCACTCACCCCTTACCGCAACAACGCTCGCACCCATTCCAAGAAACAAATCCGACAAATTGCCGACAGCATCGAAAAATTCGGCTTCACCAATCCGGTCCTGGTCGACGAGAAGAACAACGTCCTTGCCGGCCATGGCCGACTCTCAGCAGCGCGCCTGCTGGGATGGAAGGACGTTCCAACCCTCTCGATCAACCATCTCAGTGAGGCGCAGAAGCGCGCTTACATCCTCGCCGATAATCGGATCGCCGAGAAGGCCGGCTGGGACAAGCAGATCCTGGCCATCGAGTTGCAGGCGCTGGTCGATCTCGACTTCGATGTGAGCCTCACCGGCTTCGACATCCCAGAGGTCGATCTGATCATCAGCGAGTTCTCGCCGGACAATCAGGATGATGAGGCCGAAGGGGACGAAGCGGAACATCTGAAGCAATCGGCGGGACCAGCAGTAACACGGCCTGGCGATCTGTTCCTACTTGGCGATCATCGACTGCTTTGCGGCAACGCGCTTTCGGCAGAGCATTTCGATATGCTGATGCAGGGCGAGAAGGCATCCGTCTGTTTTACAGACCCGCCCTACAATGTTCCGATCGGCGGACACGTCAGTGGTCTTGGCAAGACGAGCCATCGGGAATTTGCAATGGCATCCGGCGAGATGTCCGACGACGAGTTCGCAGGGTTTCTGGAGCAGTCGTTCTCACTGATTGCTGGGTCGAGCAAGGCGGGCGCGATCGCCTTCGTGTGCATGGATTGGCGCCATATCGCAGAGACCACGTTGGCGGGTAAACAGACGTTCGGCGATCTGCTCAATCTGTGCGTCTGGAATAAGACTAATGCCGGCATGGGCAGCCTCTACCGCTCTCAGCACGAACTGGTGCTGGTGTTCAGGAATGGCAAGGAGCCGCATCGCAATAATGTCGAACTCGGCAAACATGGACGTCACCGCAGCAATGTCTGGACCTACCGCGGCGCCAACAGCTTTGGCACGACGCGGATGGAGGAGCTCGAAGCGCATCCGACCGTCAAACCTGTCGCTCTGGTTGCCGACGCACTGCTGGACGTCAGCCGCCGCGGCGACGTCGTGCTGGACCCATTTGGCGGCTCGGGGACCACGCTACTCGCGTCGCACAAGACGGGGCGCCATGCACGCCTCATCGAGATCGATCCTCACTATTGCGATCTGATCATCCGCCGCTTCGAAAGGCATACGGGCAAGCAGGCAACGCTCGCCACCACGGGCGAGACTTTCGAGGAAATGTTCGAGCAGCGTGGAAGCGTCAAAGCTTCCGGCGTACTCGCCAAAACAGCGTCCGCGACCCCAGCGCCTGAAACTGTGGCAGGCGTGCTGTGACCACCCGGAGAAAGAAATCTGCCGACTACCCGATAGGCTACGGCAAGCCTCCAACTGAAGCCCGGTTCCAGAAAGGAATGTCAGGCAATCCGAAAGGGCGACCGAAAGGCAAAAAAAACATGAACACTATTGTCCGCGAGACGCTCTTTGGGCCGATCCAAATCCAGCAGAATGGAAGGACGACGACGGTGACGGCACTCGAGGCCATCCTCCTCAAAATGCGCAACAACGCGCTGTCAGGCGATTTCCGGTCGGCTGCCCATGCTCTTCAGCTCGCATCGCGTTGTGCCGAACTTGAGGAAAGCCGGCAACCCGATGCGGAGGTCGACGTGTTCGATCCGCAAACAATGGTCGAGATGATGCGGGATTATCTCGACCACAAGAACTCGCCGGAGAACGATACTGAGGCCCCTTCCAAGACCGGCGACCAGGGAGATGAGGAATGAACGCCCCACTCCCCCTACCGGGCCGACCATCCTCCTCGCCCGTTGCACCGACTGCCCTTCAGCTGCTGTTGGGCGCGGCCCGCGATGACCTGGCGACCTTCGTGGCGCTGGCTTTCTCCGCTGTCGATCCAGGTGCCAAGTATTTGCCCAACTGGCACATCCGAGCGATTGCGCATCAACTCGAGCGCGTTTCAGCGGGCAAGTGCAAGCGCCTGATCATTACGATGCCACCGCGATCGTTGAAGTCGGTCACCAGCTCGGTCGCGTTCCCGGCATGGATTCTTGGCCGCGATCCGTCGAAGAAAATGATTTGCGTCTCTTATGCTCAACCTCTTGCGGTCAAGCACGCCAACGATTTTCGAACCGTCATTAACACCGCCTGGTACCGGTCGATGTTTCCGACGTTCAAAGTTAGCCCGCGCAAGAATACTGAAAATGAACTGCAGACCACGCTCGGCGGTGGGCGCCTGGCGACCTCGACCGGTGGTCAGCTAACCGGCCGCGGTGGCGACATCATCATTATCGATGACCCCTTGAAGGCAGATGAAGCGCATTCGGAATCGGCTCGCAATAGGTGCGCCGACTGGGTTCGCACGACATTGATGTCGCGCTTCGACAATCCCGCTGCCGGTGCCGTCGTCCTTGTCATGCAAAGATTGCATGTCGACGACCTGGCAGGCGTGCTTCTGGAGACTGGCGGCTGGGAGCATTTGAACCTGTCGGCGATTGCCGAGCAGGACGAACGCGTCCAGACAAGTGTAAATCGCTGGCACGATCGCAAGTTCGGCGACTTGCTCCACCCCGCGCGTCTGGGACACGCCGAACTGGACGGTCTAAAGCGCCTATTAGGATCGCTCAACTTTTCCGCGCAGTACCAACAATCCCCTGCCCCACCGGACGGCAACATGGTCAAGAGGGTGTGGTTTCGCGACTACGATCCGCATCAGCTCGACCGTCGGTCGATGACCATCGTTCAAAGCTGGGACACCGCCCTTAAGGGCGACCCCTCCAGCGATTACTCCGTCGGAACGACATGGGCCAAGGACGACAACAACTATTATCTCCTTGATCTCGTGCGCGTCAGGGCAGCTTATCCAGACCTCATCAAGTCCGTCAAAAACTCCCTTTTGGAGCACGACCCTGACATCATCCTCATTGAAGATGCCGGCTCTGGCTCAAGCCTCATCGCCGACTTGGAAAGCCAAGACATCAGCACGACGGCGGTAAAAGCCAGAACCGACAAGGAAAGTCGGCTGTCACGCGTTGCCGCGATGATCGAAAACGGCAACGTCAATCTTCCGAAAGACGCACATTGGAGAGATGACTTCCTGCTTGAGGTGCTCGCATTTCCGCATGGCAGGCACGACGACCAAGTCGATTCCATGACGCAGGCCCTGATCTGGATGAAAGACGACAAGCCTACGGGAAGGTTCTATATCGGCAAATTTTGAAGTCCTGCTCCAAAATCTGGGCGCTTTCGCGAAATGTCAGCTTTGCGCCCAATGGCAGTCATTCGTACGGTCCCGTCCATTCACCAAAAGCGGACCATGGGGCGGAAGTATAGGTGAGCATTCCGTGCCGGCGAGCGCCGCCAACTGCGTGCGACTGCCCTGTAAGCCGGAGGTCAGAGCGTCTTGCTCATAAGCAGGATAGGAACCGGAGCCCCGCCA
>NZ_JAMYSF010000032.1:0-71515 GCF_040321775.1 Mesorhizobium sp. M0243
AACCCCCCCCCCCCCCCCTATTCCACCCCCCTGTTCGGGTCCGGCCGCCGACGTTTTTTTTACAGCCCCGCCGCACTTTATATCTTGGCTGTGCGCGCGCCCCCCGCGGCGGGCCCCCCCCCCCCCCCCAACCGCATAGGCGCCCTCCGGGTTGAGCGAAAGCGGGATGGTGGGCGGCCCGACGCGGCCGCGCTGCGCCTCGCCTTGCGAGACCAGGCCTTCCTGCTCGAGCGAGCGGACGATAACCGATGCCGTCTGCGCCGAGAGGCCGGTTTTTTCGCCGATTTCCATCCGCGAAATGCCTTCGTTCTGAAGCAGCAGCGACAGCACCAGCCGCTCATTGTAGCTGCGGACGCTCAACGCATTCAGCCCGCTCGCGCGATCGGCGATGCGCAATGGATTGGGTGGTGCGAACCTCATGTCAGGCAAGGGTCGCCCCGTCGGTTGGAGCTCGTTGCCCGGTGGCTTTAGTGTTGCTCATGTCGAGCGGCTCCAGCCGATGGCATCGACCGCGCGGGCAAGTGCGGTGCCCAGCAATCTGTGCGCCTCGGCATCGATGTGAAAGCCGTCCGCTTCGCTGCACGACACCACCGAGCCGGCATCGAAAAAGTGGAGTTCGAGCGAGTCCGCCAGAACCTCGAACTCGAGCGCGAGCAGGCGCGATTTCTCCGGCGCACCGGCGAAGATGGACTTCCATTCCTTGACGTCGTCCTGCATCGGCGGCGGCGCCACGATCATGATCTCGGGCGTCGAGCCGCCTGGCCCAGGCGCCAGCTCCTTGATGTCATAGACGAGGCAGCCGATCCCCATCGCCACTTCCGACGGCGGCTTGTTGAAGCGGATCTTCAGGTCGTTGGTGCCGAGCATGATGATGACGAGGTCGAGCGTCGCATGGCTCTGCAGGCAGGGGCGAAGATAGGTTCTGCCGTTTTTGTGGGCGCCCTCGATCGGGTCGTCGTGGACGGTGGTGCGGCCGCTCAATCCTTCCTCGATGACATACCAGTCGGGGCCTAGCTGAGAACGCAATATTCCCGGCCAGCGTTCACCCGGCCCATAGCGCTCGAGCGGCCCCCTGCCGGGGATCTGGCCGTGCGTGTTGGAGTCGCCGTAGCACAAGACTGATCGCATGTTTTTCCCGCCGGGACTGACAGCGCGCCGAAGCCGGCGAGCGCCATTCATGATGGATAGCGGAGCGGTGAAAGGCAAGCAAGGGAATAGTCATTCAACATGACTAACTATTGACAGGGCGAATCCGCTGTGCTTCTAAAGTGCCGGAGGAGTTCTCAACCGTCACCATCGTCCAGCCCGGGTTGGGCCTCGACACGCATGTGTTCGGGGACGGGAGAATCGCGTGCATCGGTCGGTTTGCGACGACGAGCATGCATCGGGAGAGCGTCTCGCGGCAGTACACATTCGTACGGCCGGCCATACGAATTCGTAGGCCGGGACAACCACAAGGAGGAGAGTTGAATGTTAGGATTGCTGAAAACCGTCGGCCTGGGGATGCTAGTTGCGTCCACGCTTGCCGTGACGTCCCTGGCGCATGCGGAAGACATCAAGCTGATGGACGGCGTCGCGCCGCGCCCCGACGACACGCGCATGACCGCGGCCGGTGCGTTCAAGAAGGACCCGCCCTGGGTCATCGGAATGAGCGACTTCGGCGTCAACGCAAACACGTGGACGGTACAGGTGGCGCATGAGGCGGAGAATGCCGCGGCCAAGGACAAGCGCATCTCGAAATTCATCCTGCTCGATGCCGGCTTCGACCAGAAGAAGCAGGTGGCGGATATCGAGGACCTGATTGCGCAGCATGTCGACGCGATCATCGTGCAGCCGGTGACCAGCACATCGGCGAATGCCAGCATCGCCAAGGCGGTCGCCGCCGGCATTCCCGTCATTCTCCACACCGGTCGCATCGATTCCGACGCCTACACCACCGAAATCCAGGGCGGCGCCGAGCATTTCGGCAAGGTGATGGGCGACTGGCTGGTCAAGACCGTCGGCGACAACGGCAAGATCTGGGTCCTGCGTGGCCTGGCCGGACATCCGGAAGACACCAACCGCTACAACGGACTCCTGGAGTCGCTCAAGGGCACGCATGTGCAGATCATCGCCGAGGAGCATGGTGACTGGCAGTACGACAAGGCCAAGAAGCTGTGCGAGACGCTTTATCTGAACAACCCACAGGTTGACGGCATCTGGTCGTCCGGCGCTGACATGACGCGCGCCTGCGTCGATGTCTTCAAGCAGTTCGGCACGCCCGTTCCGCCGATTTCGGGCGAGGGCAACAATGGCTATTTCGGCCAGTGGATCACGGACGGGTTCAAGTCGATCTCGCCGGAATACAGCCCCGCCCAAGGTGCGGCCGGCGTGCGCGCCGCTGTTGCCCTTCTGGAAGGCAAGCAGCTCTACAAACGCTATGTCTATAATCCCGACGGATGGGACCAGGACAAGGCCAAAAAATACTATCGCGACGACCTGACCGCCAATGTCTGGTGGCCGAGCGAACTGCCCGAGGACAAGCTCAAGGAATATTACGGCAAGAAGTGACGGCGCCGTGGCTGGCGGGGAGTGGACAAGCATTCCCCGCAGGCCGTTCCATGTGTTGAATTTGGTTCGTTCGAGGGTTTCGTGACCAATCTTATCGAGATGTCCCACATTTCGAAGGCATTCGGAGGGAGCAAGGCGCTCCATTCCGTTTCCCTCGATCTCAAGGCGGGCAGCGTCCACGCCCTGATGGGCGAGAACGGCGCCGGCAAATCGACGTTGATGAAGATCCTGGCGGGCGTGCATCAGCCCGATTCCGGCGAGATCTTCATGAACGGGGAGAAGCTCGATCTGAAATCGCCGCGCGCCGCACTCGATGCCGGCATTTCGACCGTTTTCCAGGAGCATTCGCTGCTGCCCAATCTGTCGATCGCCGAAAACATGTTTCTGGGCCGGGAGCCGACGACCCGGTTCGGCTCGATCGATTATCGGGCGATGAAAAGCCAGACCGCCAAGGCGCTTGGCGAACTCGGCCTCACGCTCGACCCGTCGCAACTCGTTTCCAACCTGACCATAGCCGAGCGGCAATTCGTCGAGATCGCGCATTGCATCCAGGCGGACGCCAGCGTGCTTATCCTCGACGAGCCGACGGCTGCTCTCAACGCGGCCGATGTCGATGTGCTCAACCGCAACATCCGCCGGCTGCGCGATAAGGGAAAAGCCATCGTCTACATCTCGCATCGCATGGAGGAGATCTTCGAGCTGTGCGACACGGTGACGGTGCTGAAGGACGGCGCACTGGTCGGCACCAGGATGGTGTCCGAGATCACCACCGACGACCTCATCGCCATGATGGTCGGACGCGAACTCCAGGACCTTTTTCCCGATCGCACGGGCGATAAGGGTGATGAGATCCTGCGAGTCGAGAACCTCAGAATCACCGACACATCGCGGCCGCTGTCGCTGTCTTTGCACAAGGGTGAGATCGTAGCCCTGGCCGGACTGGAGGGGCAGGGCCAGCAGCGCTTCCTGAGATCGCTGATCGGCCGCTATCATCCCTCCGCCGGGACGATTTCCGTCAACGGCAAAGCGCTGAAAATGCCGCTCCCGGCATCATCAGGCGTTCGCCATTTGCAGCAGCTGAGGGTCGGCTTCGTTCCCGAGGACCGCAAGGAGGAGGGGCTCTTCCTCGCTTTGCCGATCGCCCACAACATCGCCATCGGATTGCATTCGAGGCGATTCGAACTCGCGCCGGCGCAGCCGTATCGAAACGTCATCGCCCGCATGATGGAGGTCATGAACATAAAGGCGGCAGGGCCGTCCGCGCCGGTCGGCTCCCTGTCGGGCGGCAACCAGCAAAAGGTTCTCCTCGGCCGCTACCTGGCCGCCGATCTCGATCTTCTGCTGGTCGAGGAGCCGACCCGCGGCGTCGACATCGGCGCCAAGTCCGAGATCTACCACCTGCTGCGCGACTTTACCGCCAAGGGCGGCGCCGTGCTGGTGCTGTCGCGCGAGACGATCGAGTTGATCGGGCTCTGCGATCGCATCTACGTCGTCCACGACGACACCATCGTTGCCGAAATGCCGGCGGCGCAGGCGACGGAACACAAGATCCTCGACGCGGCCCTGACGGGCGGCTCCGCGCGCCAGCACTAGGGGGGCTGCCATGGTTCGCTCGCTGTTCAACATCCTGAGTGGCCGGAACACGCGGCAAGGCCTGTGGGGCCTGCCACTGCTGGTCGCCTTGTTCATTTCGCTGTGGCTGACCGTCGAGACGACACAATTTGCCACGGCCGAAAACCTCTTCAACCTGGTGGCCCAGGCAATGCCGCTGATCATCGCGGCCATCGGACAGTTGGTGGTCGTGCTCATCGGCGGGCTCGATCTGTCGGTCGGCTCCGTCATCAGCTTCACCACGGCGGTGCTGGCGCTCGATCAGCCGGCTGTCGTGCTGATCCCGGCGGTCTTCGTGCTGGCGGCACTCATCGGGCTGATCAACGGCCTGGCGATCACCCGTTTCAACGTCCATCCGATCATCGCGACGCTGTCGACGCAGTACATCGTGCTCGGCATCACGCGCATCCTGCGTCCTGTGTCCGGCGGTACGGTGCCGGAGATCGTCATCGATGCCGTCTCAGGCAGTTTCCTCGGCGTTCCCTATCCGGTTTTCTGGGGCATCGTCGTGATCCTGGCAGCGTGGAAACTGCTCTACGGATCGCGATACGGGCTGCATCTGTTTGCGATTGGCGGCGGCATTGCTTCGGGCGCTGAAAGTGCTGCCCGCAATTTCGGCGTCTCCGACCGTCGCAACATCATCCTCGCCTATGTGGTCTGTTCCTGTTTCGCGGCCGTTGCCGGTGTCTTCCTGGCCGGGCGCATCGTGTCGGGCGATCCGAATGTCGGGCTGCTTTTCGAACTCGACACCGTCACCGCCGTCGCCCTTGGAGGCACCCAGCTCTCCGGCAGCATAGGCAGCCTGCACGGCACGGTGATCGGCGCGCTGGTCATGGCGCTGCTGGCCAATGGCATGAACCTCGCCAACGTCTCCCCCTTTGTCCAGACCGCGATCAAGGGCGGCATCCTGCTGGCGGTGGTCGGGCTGCAATCCCGCAAGAAGATGGGGCTCTAAAAGATGGCTGCCGTTCTCGCAAATCCGATCGCCCGGCGCCTGCTGCGCATACCGCCGTCCTATTTTGTCTTTCTCGTGCTGCTGGCGACGCTGTGGATCGCGCGACCGAACATGCTCAACCTCAACATCATGGGTATCTTCGTCAGGCAGATCGTCCCGCTCGGCATCCTGGTGCTGGGGCAGCTCGTCGTCATGCGGGTGAAGTCGATCGACCTCTCCGGCGGCGGCATCATCCTGCTCATCAACTATTTCATCTCGTCGGGCACTTTCCCCGGCGCGTCGATGCCTTTCTTCGTCGTGCTGGCGCTCGCCACCGGCCTCGTCATCGGCCTGTTCAACGGCTTCATGATAGGGAGCCGGCGGGTGTCGGCTGTCATCGTCACGCTGGCGGTCAGCATCATCCTGGTAGGGCTGGTGCAGTTCCTGTCGAGCGGCAATCCGCCCGGCGATGTGCCGAAGCTGTTCAACGACCTCTACAACACGAAATTCCTGTCGGTTCCGACGCCGGTGCTGTTCTGGGTCCTGCTGACCGCTTCGGTGTGGCTGCTTCTGTCGCGGACCGTCTTTGGCCGCTACGTCGCCTCGGTCGGGGAGAATGCCGAAGCCGCGCATTTTTCCGGCGTGCCGGTCCAGCGCACGGTCATCCTGGCGCATACGCTCGCCGGCCTGATCGCGGCGATCGCGGCCCTGGTGCAGACCGGTTCGATCGCCGTCGGCAGCGTCCGTGTCGGCCTCGACCTGCCGATCCTGGCGGTCGCGGCAACGATCCTCGGCGGCGTCGTCTTCGGTCGTGGCGACGGCGGCGTCTGGGGGCCCTTCTTCGGGGCGCTGTGCTTTGCGCTGCTGTTCGTGGTGATGACGGTGCTCGGCATCGACGAGCCCGGCAAGCTCATCGCGCAGGGCGTCATCATCCTCGGCGCGGCGATCTTCTACGGAGTGCGCGTGCGAAACCCCTGACTTAAGACGGCGAAAAGCAAGTGCGCCGGCGTTCAGACAATTGCAAACAGATGGAGAAACATGGATGTCACCGCCAAAAAACATCATGTGCTACGGCGACTCGCTGACCTGGGGCTGGGTTCCGGTCAAGGAGGGGTCGCCGACCTACCGCTACCCCTATGACCAGCGCTGGACCGGTGTGATGTCGGCGGCGCTGGGGGCGGGCTACCATATCATCGAAGAAGGCCTGAGCGCGCGCACCACCTGTCTCGACGACCCCAACGATCCGCGCCTGAACGGGGCCAATTATCTGCCCTCGGCCATCGCCAGCCATCTGCCGCTGGACCTGGTCATTGTCATGCTCGGCACCAACGACACCAAGTCTTATTTCCGCCGGACGCCTTATGAGATCGCCAATGGAATGGCGAAACTGGTCGGGCAGATCCTGACCAGTGCCGGGGGCATCGGCACCCCGTATCCGGCGCCGAAGGCGCTGGTCATTGCGCCGCCGCCGCTGACCCCGATGCCCGATCCGTGGTTCGAGGGCATGTTCGGCGGCGGGCACGAAAAATCCAGAGACCTGGCCAGGCAATACAAGGCGATGGCGGATTTTATGAAGATCGATTTCCTCAATGCCGGCGATTACCTCACCACGGACGGTGTCGACGGAATTCATTTCACCGCCGCAAACAACGCCGATCTGGGGCGCGCCGTCGCCGACAAGGTCAAGTCGATCCTCGAGCCGGGCAAGGTCAGCACTGCCGCCTGAAGCTGCCAGGCCGTCGGCCTGCGGCACACAGGCCCATGGCGCAGGTGTATCGCTCGTTCCTCCGGCGATACACATCGATACGGGGCCGTTTGGCCCCGTATCGATGTGGCGCTCGACGCCTGCAGACCTGCGTTGATCTAGGGCCTTGCGCTCCGAGGGACATGATCGGCGGACGCTTTGGTTTGGCGGTCGAAAACGACCGCCAGGCCGTTCTTCACGGCAAGCGCGGCGACCATGTCGTCGAGTTCGCGATCGGGAATGGCGGGTTTGAGGACCTGCCGGATGGCCCGATAGGCCTGCTCGGTCGACACATAGTCGTAGTGCTTTTTGCGCGCTTCCACATATGCTCGATGAGAATGCCCAATCGGCGGGCGGCGATGTCATCTGGTTGCTGCAAGGGAGCCTCCTCAGGGTCGATCGTTTGCAGACCCCCGAGATGTAAAAACCCACGCCGCGAAAGTTAAGGCCTCCTGTCGGTTTGAAGCCCAAAAAATCTATTGCCTCCGTTCAACGAACTGCGCCGCAGAGTGACATCGTGTCCGAATTGGCACATCGCAGCCGCAAGGCGCGGGTCAACTAACCCGTCCGAATTGCGAACAAAGCGTGTATTCAGAACAGTTCCGACAGAACGGCCATGAAGTGGTCGTTCTCCGCAGCCGAGCCGATGCTGGCGCGCACATAGGTGTCAAAACCCTGCTGCTTCCACGGCTTGACGATGACGCCTTGCCGCAGCAGGCCTTCAACGAAGGCGGAAGCATCTTGCCGGCAGTTGAAGAACAGGAAGTTGCCCCTGGAGGCGGCGACGTCGAGGCCCTTGCTTGCCAGGAAAGTCTCGACGCGTTTTCTCTCCGCCCTGGCCAGCGCGACGACCCTGGCGAGGTGTTCGTCGTCGGCCAGCGCCGCGAGTGCGGCGGCTTGGGCCATGCCGTTGGCGTTGAAAGGCGTGCGGACGCGGTCGAGCAGCGCGCGCAGCTCCGGGTCACCGACGATGCCGAAGCCGATCCGCAATCCGGCCAGACCGAACGCCTTGGAAAAGGTCCGCAGCACGATCCAGGGCCGGTCCAGCTTTTCGAGATAGGGCAGGGACGACGCATAGTCGTCGCCCTCGGCATATTCGGCATAGGCTTCGTCGATGACGATCAGCGTCTCGTCGCTCGTCGCATCCAGAACCCTCGACAGATCGCCGCCGGAGAGCCAGCTGCCGACCGGGTTCATCGGGTTCGAGAACAGCAGCATGCGCGGCCGCTCGCGCGCCGCCTCGACCAGCGCATCGACATTAATGGTCAGATCGTCGTTGACGACAACGCGCTTGACGGTAGCGCCCATCAACGTCGCGTAGTCCTCATGCAGCGGAAACGACGGATAGAGCGTGACGACCGCGTCGCCCGGCCGCAACACGGCACGGCTGATGACGGAGAGAAGGTCTTCGGAACCGTTGCCGAGGATAATCTGGTCCTCGGTGACGGCATATTTGTCGCCGATCGCCTGGCGCAGCTTGCGCCCGGCAGGGTCCGGATAGAGGCGGAACATCTCGGAGCCGGCATGCATCGTCGTGGCGAGGGTCGGGCTGGGCCCGAGCGGGTTTTCGTTCGAGCACAGTTTGGCGATCCTGGCCGGTGCGTATCGCTCCATAACCTCGTCAATTGTCAACCCGGAATTGTAGGGCGACAGGCGGTTGACTTCGGTACGGACCATATCCGAGGCTTTCGACAAGGGCGGGCTCCTCAGCGGTGGATTTCGTCATCCGTACCGTAGCCCAAACAGTTTGTATATGCTTGTATATGTAACTTGATCTGATAGTCTCGACGCTGAAGCGGAAACCGACACCGATCAGGAGGATCACATGCGCAACGCTTCTCTCTTCGATCTCTCCGGCAGGAAGGCGCTTGTCACCGGTGCAAGCCGGGGCATCGGGCGCAGCATCGCCGGGGCGCTGAGTGCTGCCGGCGCAGACGTCGCGGTCACGGCGCGCAGCCTGGCCTCGCTGGAGGCCACCACGGCAGCCATCCGCGCCGCCGGCGGAGTGGCGCACGCCATCGCTCTCGACGTCACCGATGTCGGCCGCTGCCGGGCAGCAACCGCAGAGGCTGCCAGCCTGCTTGGCGGTCTCGACATTCTCGTCAACAATGCCGGCGTGGAGGAGGTGCGGCCCTCGCTCGATGTCGACGAGGCGCTGTGGGACAGGATCGTCGACACGAATCTCAAGGGAGCGTTCTTCTGCGCCCAGGCCGCCGCGCGGCAGATGCGCGACGCCGGACGCCCTGGTGCCATCATCAATCTGTGCTCGCTGACATCCGAAGTCGGAATCCCCACCGCGGTGCCGTATGGCTCGTCGAAGTCGGGCCTGCTCGGCATGACCCGCGCCCTTGCGGCGGAGTGGGCGGAGCTTGGCATAAGGGTCAACGCCATCGCGCCGGGCTATTTCAGGACGGCGATGACCGACGTTTTTTACAGCGACGAGGCATGGCAGCACTCCATGCTGGCCAAGATCCCGCAGCGGCGTTTCGGTGATCTCCACGACTTGCACGGCATCGCCGTGTTCCTCGCTTCGGATGCGGCTGCCTACATAACCGGCCAGTCCATTCCGGTCGATGGCGGCTTTCTCGCCTCGATCTGATGAGGCAGGTTTGCCTCCGCAGTTTCGACGGGAAGGATGATGGAAAAATTGCTGGCGACCATCATACATACATGTATATACTTTTGCCTGAGTGAAGCCTCTCGACGGCTTTGATCCTTGCCCCGGTCGGCTTGTCGACCCGCAGAACTATGGCCATCCACGGGCCAACCGTCATTGCGTTCCAAGAGTTCCAGGAGACGAGCAATCATGTCCGACATCAGCTTCCACGATCTGTCATCCATCGATGCCGACCAGCGCGCCAGTCTGCTGAAGCGCGCCGAGGCCGATCTGACGGTCTTCGTTGAGAAGGTCCGGCCGATCATCCAGGCCGTCAAGGACGAAGGCGACGCCGCCTTGATCCGCTTCGCCAGGGAACTCGACAAGGCCAATGTCGCGGAGGGCGAACTGCAGGTGTCGGAAGCCGAGTTCGATGCGGCGTTCGACAAGGTGGAAAGGGACGTCGTCGAGAGCATCCAGTTCGGCATCGACAACATCAGGCGCTTCCATGAGGAGCAGAAGCCGGAGACGATGTGGCTCAAGGAAGTCCGGCCGGGCGCCTATGCCGGGGACAGGTACACGCCCATCGCATCCGTTGCGCTCTACGTGCCGCGCGGCAAGGGCGCTTTCCCGTCGGTGACGATGATGACGTCGGTGCCGGCGGTGATTGCCGGCGTGCCGCAGATCGCCATCGTGACGCCGCCGACATCGGATGGTTCGGTGGACGCGGCAACGCTCGTCGCCGCGCGTCTCGCCGGCGTGGGCACGGTCTACAAATGCGGCGGCGCCCAGGCAGTTGCCGCCGTCGCTTACGGCACCGAGACGGTGAAGCCCGCACTCAAGATCGTCGGTCCCGGCAGCCCGTGGGTGGTGGCGGCCAAGAGCGTGCTGTCGTCGGTCATCAACACAGGCCTTCCGGCGGGCCCGTCGGAAGCGATCATCTTTGCCGATGACAGCGTCGACGGCGGGCTTGCCGCGCTCGACCTGTTGATCGAAGCCGAGCACGGGCCAGATTCCTCGGCCTATCTGGTGACGCACAGCCGCAAGATCGCAGAAGCAGCACTCGCCGCACTTCCCGAGCATTGGTCGCGGATGACCGAGCAGCGTGTCGAGTTTTCGCGCGCGGTGCTGACCGGCAAGCGCGGCGGCATCGTGCTGACCGCATCGCTGGAAGACAGCTACCGCTTCATCAACGACTATGCGCCCGAGCATCTCGAGATCCTATCGACGGAGCCGTTCGCCCATCTCGGACGCATCACCGAGGCGGCCGAAATCCTCATGGGAACGCACACGCCGGTGACCCTTGCCAACTTCGTCCTTGGACCCAATGCAGTGCTGCCGACCAGCCGCTGGGCGCGGACCTACGGCCCGCTTTCGGTGACGGATTTCGTCAAGCGCTCGTCGGTCGGCTATGTCACCTCGACTGCCTATCCGGAACTTGCCCTGCACGCCCGCAGGCTCGCCCGCTACGAGGGCTTCAGTTCGCACGAGAACGCGGTCTCGGAAATCCGCGACCGCTATCTCGCCGGTTGAGCGGAAACGATCGCGATGAAGGCTGCTCGACTCTATGGACCCGGCGATCTGCGCGTCGAGGATGTCGCCGCGCCGGGCGTGCCGGATGCGGGCTGGGTGAAGCTCAGGGTCGATGCCGCCGGCATCTGCGGTTCGGACCTGCATAATTTCCGCACGGGACAGTGGATAAGCCGGTCGCCTTCGACGGCCGGCCATGAACTCACCGGCACGGTGACCGCCATCGGCGCAGGCGTTGATAGCGTCGCCGTCGGTGACAGGGTGGTTGCCGATTCCCGGTTCTGGTGCGGAGACTGCGCGCAATGTCATGCCGGCAGGCGGCATCTCTGCGCGTCGCTGGGCTTCGTGGGAGAAATCTGCGACGGCGGATTTGCCGAACAGGCGGTGCTGCCCGCACGGCTTTTGCATATCATCGATGCCGCGCTCGACGAGCGGGTTGCGGCGATGGCCGAACCGCTGGCGGTGGCGCTGCATGCGGTGCGGCGGCTGCCGAAAATGGCAGGCGCGGTGCTGGTGGTCGGCTGCGGGCCGATCGGTGGTCTTGCCGCGCTGCTGCTGTCGCGGACCTTCGCCGGCACCGTGCTCGTCGCCGACCGCAACCAGAGCCGCTGCGCCCGGGTGGCGCGGGTGGCGGGTGCCACGATCGTCGATCTGAACCGGGATGCCGTTGCCGCTGCGACTGCCAATGCGCCGCTGCTCGCGGCCATTGAGGCGACCGGCAGCATTGCGGCGCTCAATCAGTTGCTCGGCGTTCTCGATCCCGGCGGCACGATCGCCATGGTGGGCATCTTTCACGGCCGCCTCGACATTGATCCCAATACGCTGGTCGAACGCGAAATCGGGTTGCTGGGATGCCACGCCTTTGCCGATGAGCTGCCCGAGGCCGTGCGGATGCTAGGTGAACTCAGCGAACCGCTGTTGGCGCTGATCGACCAGGAGATCGGCCTGGATGACATTCCGGCTGCCTATGAGCGGCTGTTGGCGGGACACAGCGACGGCTTGAAAACAATCATCCGCATGCGGCAACCTGTCGAGCAGTCGTGATTTCCGATGAATCGCCGGAAAGGACTTTTGAAATGATCACTTTGCCCGACACGGCCAGCCCTCTCTACGAGAAGGTGAAGGACTACATCCTGGCCAACATCGGAACGGGCCGGTGGGGCAAGGATCGCAAGCTGCCGTCCGAGAATGAGTTGGTGGCTTCACTCGGCGTGTCGCGGATGACGGTTCACCGGGCGCTCAGAGAGTTGACCTCGGCCGGGTTCCTGATCCGTCTGCAAGGTGTGGGAACTTTCATCGCGCCACCGCGGCCGCAATCGACGCTGATCGAGATCAACAACATCGCAGCCGAGATCGTCGAGCGCGGCAACAGGCATCGATCCGAAGTCCTCGTCCTCGAAACCATCATGCCGACAAAGGAGCTGGCGCTGTCGTTCGAGTTCGCAAAGCGCGTCCCGATCTATCATTCTGTCGTCGTCAATTTCGAGAATGATTTGCCGGTGCAACTCGAAGAGCGCTTCGTCAATCCGAGCCTCATCCCCGACTATGACAAGCAGGATTTTTCGAAGACGGCGACCTATGACTACCTCATGCAGAAAACCCCGGTGACCGAGGTCGAGCATATCATTTCCGCCATCCCGGCCGATGGCGAGACGGCGCGGCATCTGGGCATCGATGTCGGCGCCTGCTGCCTCTTCCTGCACCGCCGGACATGGACAGGCGCGGTGGTGGCCACGATCAGCAAGCTGACTTATGCCGGCAGCCGCTACTCGCTCGGCAGCCGCTATTCCCCTTCAAAAAGCAGCTAACGGAAGCAGGATGAATGCAAGTCGGGAGCGGTTTCGTTGTCAATGTATATACATGTGCTGACGAGAACGCTTTCGCTCTCGAATGAACGGGCCAAGAAGGACAACAGATGACGCAGACACCGAGTCGCACGGCGCAGATCCGGGCACTCGCGCAGCATGATGTTGCCGAAGCACAAAGCGCGCTGGCGGCATTGCTGGGCGACCTGTTCGCGATGACCCCCCGCAATGTGCGCATCAACTTCGACAAGTACAGCCTCAATTCGTTGAACGGCTTCTTCGAGGACGATGGCAAGGCCTACTTCTTCAAGTTCCATCAGGAGGAGCGGGAAGAGGCGATGACGGGCGAGTATTACCGCGCCGAGATTCTGTCGCGCGCCGGCCTGCCGGTCGACCAACCCGTGCATATGTCTGCCCAACCAGGCGAGCAGATCCTTGTCTATCGCCGCCGCACGGATCCAAGATTTTCGGATGTGCTGTTCGCGCTGGATGGGCAGGACGATGCCTGCAAGCGGCAAGAAGCCGTTCTTGCCGAGCGCGACCTGTCGGCCAGGCTGCTCAAGGTCTATCTCGAGACGCTGCATCCCGTCACTGTCGAGGACGTGGCGGCGGAGCCGATCCACAGGCTGTTTCATGAGCGGCTGATCGATGCCGAGACACGCTTGTCACCAGGCGGAAGGCTGGCCGATTTCTATGTCGGCAAGCCGTTCGTCTTTCCCGGTGCCGAGCTGGATTGGGACCGGTTTTCCCGGCTGAAATTCGTCATCAACGACCAGCAGTACACCGACAGCATCGGTGAGCTTTTCGATGCCGCGGCTGTGCGCTTACGGCCGGACCGGCTTGCCGATGCCGGCGGCGTGGTCGCGCATGGCGACGCCCACAACGCCAACGTCTGGTACACGGCGAAGGCGGGGAGGGCGGAGCTGTCCTTCTTCGATCCTGCCTTTGCCGGCTCGCATATCCCGACGCTGCTGGCCGAGGTGAAGGCGACGTTTCACAACATCTTCGCCCACCCGTTCTGGCTCTATGATCCGGCGACCGCGACAGAGGCTTTTCGCGCGCAGGCGCGGCTGGACGGAAATCTGCTCCATGTCGACACGGACTGGGACCTGAGCCTCGTCCGCCGCGACCTGCTGGAGGTCAAGGCGACAGCGCTGTGGCGGCCATTGCTGCTGGAGCTCAAACGGCGCGGCATGCTGCCGGCCGATTGGCGCGCGGTGCTGCGAGCCGGTCTTTTCCTGTCGCCGACGCTGGTTATGAACCTGCGGGCTGGCGCGCGCAGCCACACGCCGGTCTCCTCCCTCATTGCCTTCTCAGTCGCGGTCATGGTTGGCAGCGAGCCCGTTGCCGGGGCCGATCGGGTGACAGGTTTCCTCGACCGGATCGATCCGGAAAAAGCGTGAAAATTGAGTCTTTCCAACTTGTATATGCATGTATGTATTTTAGCCTTGACATCCGCTCCCGCTGACGCTGAAATATCCTCGCACTTCACCATGAAGTGGCAGGTAAGACGCCGAGGCACAGTGCCGCAAGAGCAGAAACCCGCAGTCTCACCAGGCCGGCTACCTCAGTTAGAAAAAGCGGTCTGATCATCAAGGGGAACAAAGATGATGCGTAACCTAACAGGACAGTTTCGCGCGCTCGTGATGGCCGCCGCCGTCGGACTCGCCGCCGCCCCGGCAGCCTACGCGGCCGATGCGGCCATTCCCACCACGCCCGAGGCAGGAGCGTTCAAGATCGGCATCGAGCCCTGGCTCGGCTATGGCCAGTGGCATGTCGCCGAGGCCAAGGGCCTGTTCAAGACAAACGGGCTGGGCGACGTCCAGATCGTCAACTTCGCCGAGGACAAGGACATCAATGCAGCACTTGCAAGCGGCCAGCTCGACGCCGCCAACATCGCCACCCACACGGCGATGGGCATGGTCGCGGCCGGCCTGCCGGTGAAGATCGTGCTGCTGCTCGACGTCTCCATGACCGCCGACGCCATCATCGCCGGCAAGGACGTCACCTCCATCGCGGACCTCAAGGGCAAGCAGGTGGCCTTCGAGGAAGGCACGACGAGCGACATCCTGCTCAAATACGCGCTCGCCAGGAACGGCATGTCGATCGACGATGTGAAGCCGGTCCCGATGCCGGCGTCCGATGCCGGCAGCGCCTTGATCGCCGGCCAGGTGCCGGTCGCGGTGACCTATGAACCGTACCTCACCGTCGCCATGGCGCAGAACAAGGACCTCAAGCTTCTGTTCACCGCCGGCGAGGATCCCGGCCTGATCAGCGACGTGCTGGTGGTGCGTGACGAGGTGATCAAGTCGCGGCCCGGCCAGGTGCTGGCCATGATCAAGAGCTGGGACGCAGCGCTCAAGGACTACAATGCTGATACGCCCGGCGGCCGCGCCATCATCGCCAAGGCTGTCGGTTCGGACGTCAAGGACCTCAACACCGCCTTTGACGGCGTGCGCTACTACTCGCTGGCCGAAAACAAGACGGCGCTCACCGGCGACTTCACCACCAAGACCTTCGCCGATGTCGAAGCCGCCGCCAAGAACGCCAAGCTGCTGCAGGCCGACGTGACGCCGGAGCAGATGATCGACCCGTCCTTCGTCAAGGCGGCGGAATGATCAAGGCCGGATCGCGGTGGTGACGCAGATGCCCGGGGAGCGACCGGCGCCAGGACCGATCGCGAAACAGGCGAGGCGCCGCCGATCCTCCGGGATCGGCGTGCCCATCGCCAGGTCGCGCTTTCTGATCATCGCGGTGGCCGTGTTCGTTGGGCTGGGCCTTGCCTGGTGGGCGGCGACCGGACTGGGGTTGGTAAAGCCGATCTTCCTGCCTTCGCCGGGCAGCGTCGCGACGCAGATCGCCAAGCTCGCTGCCGACGGCACGTTGTGGCTGGACCTCAAAGCCTCGATGTACCGTATCTCCATCGGCTTCCTCATCGCCTCGGCCCTGTCGATACCGATCGGCGTGCTGATCGGCAGTTTCCGTTCCTGGGAGGCGGCCATCGAGCCGCTGGTTGATTTCATCCGATACATGCCGGTCGTCGCTTTCGTGCCGCTCTCCATCCTTTGGGCCGGCACCGGCGATTCGCAGAAGTTCCTGATCATCTTCATCGGCACCTTCTTCCAGCAGGTGCTGATGATCATGGACAATGTGAAACGGGTTCCCACCGATTTCATCGGCCTTGGGCGCACGCTAGGCCTGCCGGATCGCAAGATCCTGACGCGCATCGTCGTGCCCAGCGCCTTGCCGGGCATCTGGGATACGCTGCGCATCAGCCTGGGTTGGGCATGGACGTGGCTGGTGCTGGCCGAACTCGTCGCCGCGACATCGGGGCTCGGCTATCGCATCACCGTGTCGCAGCGCTATTTCCAGACAAACACGATCATCGGCTACATCCTGCTCTTGGGCCTGCTCGGCCTCATCACCGACCAGGTGATGAAGGCGCTGGAAAAGGTGCTGTTCAAGCAAGAGGGCCGCTCGCAATGAGGTCCAGCCGATGAGCCCCCCCAAATTGCGGATCGCCGGTCTGCACAAGAGCTTCGGCACCGGCGAGCGGCGCACGGAAGTGCTGCGCGATATCAACCTCGATCTTGCCGACAACGAGTTTGTCTCCCTGGTCGGCACGTCGGGCTGCGGCAAGAGCACGCTGCTGTCGATCGTGGCCGGACTGCAGGACTTCGACGCCGGCGATCTCAGCATCGATGGCGCGCCGATCCTGCAGCCTGGTCTCGACCGTGGCGTCGTCTTCCAATCCTACACGCTGCTTCCCTGGCTGACGGCGCGGCAGAACATCGAATTTGCCCTCAAGGCCGCCGGCTACGATCGCGCGACCTGCCGCAGGATCGCGCTGGAGCACCTCGAACTCGTCAAGCTGTGCGACAGCGCCGACCGCTATCCGGCCGAACTCTCGGGCGGCATGAAACAGCGCGTCGCCATTGCGCGCGCGCTTTCCTACCGGCCCAAGATGCTGTTGATGGACGAGCCCTTCGGCGCGCTCGATGCCTTGACCCGGCACCAGATGCAGGAACTGCTCACCCAGATCTGGGAGGAACACAGGTTGACCGTCCTGTTTGTCACCCATGATGTGGAGGAGGCCGTCTATCTGTCGGACCGCATCGTCGTCATGGGCATCGGCCCGGGCCGCATCACCCAGACCTTCAACGTCGATATCGAGCGCCCGCGCCGCGAAGAGGTGATGGAAAGCCCTGCATTCATGGATCTGCAGCGCGGCGTGCACAAGGCCATCCGCGAGGGTTCAAAACGCCCCGAAATGGCGTAGGCGCTTGTGGTAGGCCCAATCATGCCGGACGAGGCTAGCACCCGGCGATACGCAAACGACGGCCGGACAGCATGCAAGCCGCCTGTCCGGCCGGAACTCCAACTGCTACGCCGGTATCAGGACGGCGATACGATGCACGCCGACCTCTTTGCTTGTATTCGTCGCCTCGTCGGTCTTGCCCTTGGAGCAGGTGTACATGTCACCCGTCTTGAGCTTGAATTCGTTGTCTGCCTTCTTGATGGTGAACGCGCCTGAAGTGATCGTGCAGACCATGTCATTGTCCATCATCATCGCGGGAGCGTGCGCTCCGGGCTGAAACACGACATCGACGATTGAGATGCTCTTGTAGGCAGGAATATCGGAGTTTCCCGTGCCGACCTCAACCACCCTGACGCCGGGCGCAATCTCCTTGCCATCCTTCGGGCCGTATTTCTTGGCCTTCGCGGACGCCGTCAGGGCAAAAAAAGGCGTCACCGCGGCGGCCGTCACACCGAGGGCAATTGCAGACCTGCGATTCATGGTGTTCATCGCGTCCTCCCATTGGTTGGTCACGCACGAAGGTGCATGGCCATGGTATATTAGCACAAACTCATGCCCTTGTATGCGAAATGGCGCAAAAGCAGGACACCAGGCCGTGCGAAGGACCGGAACATCATGGCGAGCCAGGTTCGGACAGGGCAATCCGACATATCGGCAGACATGGCGATTGCCTTTCAGTCCGTCGCGTAGACGGTGGGCGCCTTGCCGTCCTTGGTGAAGGCGTAGACGATGAACGGGCCGGCCTTCTCGCCCCCCATGCCGGGAGCGCCGGTCGGCATGCCGGCCAGCGTGATGCCGGTGATGGCGGGCCGCTCCGTCAGCAGTTTCTTGACGATATCGACCGGCACCAGCCCGTCGACGACATAGCCATCGACCATCAGTGTGTGGCAGCCTTCGAGGTCGGCTGGCACGCCGGCATCACTGCTGATCTGGGACAGGTTGTTGACCGGCTTGATGTCGACCTTGAAGCCGTTGTGTTCCAGATAGTTGGCATAGGATTCGCAGCAGCTGCATTGCGGGTTCTTGTACATCACTGCATTGATGGTCGCCGCGACGGCTGGCAGCGGCATGGCGATCGCGACTGCGAAAGCGGCGAGAGTGTAAGTCAGTTTCATTGCAGTTCTCCTTGTTGTCTTGACGTTGTTGACGAGAAAATCAGGTCACTCGAAACACCGTCATGAGGCCGGCCATCTGGTGGTCGGCGACATGGCAGTGCAGCATCCAGTCACCGGGATTGTCGGCGACGAAGGCGCATTCGATCGTGTCCTTGGGAGCCAGCAGCACCGTGTCCTGCCATTGCCGGTGCGGCACCGTCGAACCATTGCGCGCAAGCACCACCATGCTGAAGCCATGGACATGCATCGGATGCCACCAGGCGGTTTCATTGCGCATGGTGAGATGACAGGTTGCCCCGCGCGGCAAGGTGAACTGCGGCGCCATGCCGGCGTGGCCGTCACCGGTCATCGACATGCCGTTGATCGCCCAGGCCGCGCCACCCTTCATGCCGGGTGTCGCCATGCCCATCATGCCGCCGACGCCGGCGAGCTTGCCGCCACCCATCATGCCGCCCTGCAGGACGATCTCCTGACGTTCGGCGCTTGCGAGATCGGGTTGCTGCAACGGGTTGCGCGGCAGGCCAAGCGGCGTGTCGAGAGGATGGGTCCGAAGCGGCGATGCGCTGTCATAGGCAAGGGTGGTCAGCGTATAGGCGAGACCGTCATAGAAGTCGTCGATCACCGCGTAACGCTTGCCCGGGTCGCCCTGCGTGTCGATCATGACATCGATGCGCATGGCGGGTGCCAGAACAAGACGGCCGTCATCCGGTTCGTGCGGATCACAGGGCTGGCCGTCGATCGCCACGACGACCGGGCGGTGGCCTTCGAAGCGCAACGCCATGATGCGGGCGAGCGAGGCATTGGCCAGCCGCAGCCTGACGCGTTCGCCCGCCCTTGCGCTCTGGTCGGCCGGCGCCGTGCCGTTGATGGTGACGACGTTGCCGACGCGGCCGGACATCGCCGCGTCCATCGCGCTGCCGAAGCCGAGGGCCATCTGCCCGTCGTCGGCAAGCCGCCAGTCCTGCAGCAACCACAGGAGGTCGCGGTCGACGGCAACAGGTTCGGTCTCCTCGACAACGAGGACGCCGGCCAGCCCGCGGCCGAGCTGCACGAGGCTGTTGGCATGCGGATGGTACCAGAAGGTGCCGGCGTCGGGCGGCGTGAATTCATAGACGCAATCTGTCCCCGGCTTGATCGGCGGCTGTGTCAGGCCGGGCACGCCGTCCATGGCGTTTTGCAGGCGGATGCCATGCCAATGGACCGTGGTCTCCTCGTCCAATGCGTTCTCGACAGTGATGCGAGCGGGTCGGCCCTGGCGCAGGCGCAGCATCGGGCCGGGGACCGTCCCGTCATACGCCCAGACAGGAGTGAGCGGACCGCCAGGGCCGGTGAAGCTGGCGTGGCCTGGCGCGATCCTGATGCGGCGCTCATCGATGGTGGATGCTCTTGGCGTTGCGGGGCGCACCAGGGTGGCCACGGCAACGCCCGCCGCGGCAAGGACGAACCTGCGGCGTGAAATGGAATGACTGGAATCGATACTCACTCTCAAGCCCTTTGCGATCTCGATCGACGGCGAGCCTCTCGACGTCGAGTTGCCGTGTGCTCGCCGGCGCAAAGCGCCAGCGGTAATCAAACGCCAGAAGTCAGCCGCGAGGCGGCTGAAACTGCGTCAGACGAGATCGGTGGATTTGGGAGGGAATGGGTCGGGCAAGGAACTTCGCCCATGAAGGAACGGGGTCGGCAGTGCCGACGGCAGCGATGCCCGGGTCAAAGTCATCGCCGCGAACTCGAGCGGCAACACCGCGAGCACCGGTGCGACGCAGGTCGGCGGACAATGCATCGATTTGCCACTGTCGGCGGCGCCCTTGAGGCACGCGCTACAATCGCCATTCATGGCGGTGTCGGCCATCCTGGCCATGCCGGTGCCGGCAGGCATGCCGCTGCCAGTCGTCATCATCATCTTCGCCGACATGACGCTCGCCTGAGCGGCAGACAGGCTGAACCCGGCGGTCAGGAATACCGCGAGCAGCATGACAAGAATATGTTTTGGCGACCGGCGTGCCATCATCCGTCTAGGCTGGCCTCAAAAGATGGCTTTTGCAAGCTGGATTCCAATGCTGCGACAATCCCGGCATCGCATCGCGCCTGCCGCTAAAACCGAGCTGCCGCGGGCCTTCGGGCTGCTGTTGAGCCGCTCAAAAACCCTGGCTGTGCCGCCAGCAGGCGATCCGGTGGCCGTGCGCGACCTCGTTAGCGGGCGACTCTGCCTTTCTGCAGTCGGGCAGGACCAGCGGGCAGCGGTCGGCGAAGGAGCATCCCGTGTTCGGGATGCCGGTGGCCTCTGTCTCGACCGAAGCGGAAAGCTTTGGCGCGGCCTCATCGGAAGATGCCGCCAGAAGCAGTGCGGTGTAGGGGTGGTTCGGGCCGCGAAAGATCTGGTCGGATGAGCCTGTCTCGACCAAGCGGCCGCGATAGAGCACGCCAATTCTGTCGGCCATGTAGCGCACCACCCTGAGGTCGTGGCTGATGAACAGATAGGTGGTGTCCTTGTCGCGCTGCAGGTCGTTGAGCAGGTTGAGCACTGTCGCCTGGACCGAGACGTCGAGTGCGGAGGTGGGTTCGTCGAGCACGACGACCTTCGGCACGCCGGCGAAGGCGCGCGCGATCGCCGCCCGTTGCCGTTGTCCGCCGGAAAGCGACCGCGATTTCTGCTCGGCCGTGGCGCCGGCGAGGCGGACCGATTGCAGCAGGTCGCTGACGCGCGCTCTCACCTCACTGCCGCGCAGCCCGGCGAGCCGCCGCAACGGGCGGCCAAGGATCCTGCCGATCCGCTGGCGCGGGTTGAGCGTGCGATCCGGCGACTGGAAGACCATCTGCACGTCGCGGCGTTCGGCAAGGTTTCTCTTCTCGACGCGCGGCGCGACCGTTCTGCCGAACAGCTCGACCGATCCGGCGCTGGGCGTCTGCAGGCCGGTGACGATGCGTGCCAGGGTCGACTTGCCGGAACCGGACTCGCCGATCAGCCCGAAGGTTTCGCCTTGGCCGATGTCGAGATCGATGCCGTGCAGCACTGGCTGGCTGCCGAAGGCATGACTGATGCCTTTGCAGGCGATCGCGATCCGGCGTTCTTTTGGCAAGCCGGCGTCTTCGCCTTGGGCTGTGGGGTGCGCTGGCATGCCGTCCGTCTCCGCCAGTCTTCCGTCCCGCTTAGTGTAGTTGAGCGCCGGGATCGAGGCGATGAGCGCCTTTGTGTAGGCATGAGAGGGGTTGTCGAATACATCGCCGACGGCGCCGCTCTCGACCACCGTGCCCTCCTGCATTACCGCCACACGGTCGCAGGAGCGGCGGATCATATGGATGTCGTGGCTGATCAGCAGGATGCTGGTTTTGTGATCCTTGCGAAGGTCATGCAGGATGGCGATGATCTCGGACTGGACGCTGGCATCGAGCGCCGTCGTTGGCTCGTCCAGCACCAGCAGCGACGGATCGAGCGCAATCGCAATGGCGATGTTGGCGCGCTGCTGCATGCCACCGGACAATTCGTGCGGATAGAGATCCAGCACACGCTCCGGATGGCTGACGCGGACCCGTCCGAGCAGTTCCGCGGCACGCTCGCGCGCCTCGTCGGGGCGAACCGGGCGGTGCCGCATGATCGTTTCGGTGATCTGCCGGCCGATCGTCATGCTCGGATTGAGGGCCGCGCCCGGATGCTGGTAGACGGCGGCGATGTGATTTCCCCGGAGCTGGCGCAGCTGCTCGGCGGAGAGGTCGCGGATTTCCCGGCCCTGGAATTCGAGCGCTGACACCGCCATGCGGGCATTCTTCGGCAGATAGCGCAGGATGGCGAGCGCCACCGAGCTTTTCCCAGATCCCGACTCGCCGACCAGGCCGAGCGCTTCGCCTTCGCCTATATGCAGCGACACGCCGCTGACGGCGGGATGCGATCCCTTGTGCCCGTCATAGGCGATGGACAGCTGGTCGACGTTCAGAACCGAGGAGGACATGGGGACTTGAAACCACTTTCTTCGCGGGCTGCGATCGAGGGCAATCGCTTCCGCTTTCGCAACGCATTATCTCTATAAAATTACTCGGATTAAGCCGGAGCGCAATCTACCTTTCTCGGATCAGCAGAGATTGTCGCCGCCTGCCGAAGCAGCGCGACGGTCTCCGGAGCAGATCTGGAAGGAGGCCGGCATGGCTCGAGACCACATGATCCTCAGCGCATTCTTCTTCAACCCGCAGGGCGATCATCGAATGTCGTGGCGCCATCCGCGGGCACCGGGCCGGGAAGTGCTGGACTTCGAGTTCTACCGCGATCTCGTGCAGGCGGCCGAGCGCGCCAGGATCGACACCATCTTCGTCGCCGACCACGTGTCGATCTGGGATTCGGTCAAGAGCGGCGTTGCCCACTATGCCAATGCCCGCCTCGAACCGCTGACGCTGTTGTCGGCGCTAGCCGGCGTGACCAAGCATATCGGCCTGATCACCACGGCGTCGAGCTCCTACAGCGAGCCCTACAATGTGGCGCGCATGTTCGCGTCGCTCGACCATATCAGCAAGGGCAGGGCGTCTTGGAACGTCGTCACCTCGGCTATGGACGAGGAGGCGCGCAATTTCGGCCGCGACGGCAATATCGAACATGCATTCCGCTATGAGCGCGCGGCCGAATTCCTCGATATCGTCAAAGCGCTGTGGGACAGTTGGGAAGACGAGGCGCTGCTGATCGACAAGGCGTCGGGCTATTTCGCCGATCCCGACAAGGTCCACCCCATCGACCATAAGGGCAAGCATTTCAAGGTGCGCGGGCCGCTCAACGTCTCGCGGCCGCCGCAAGGTCATCCGCTGATCGTCCAGGCCGGATCCTCCGAAGACGGCAAGAACTTCGCCACCGCCCAGGCCGATGCGCACTTCGCCATCTACAGCACCAAGGAGGATGGCATCAAATACCGTCAGGATATCAACGAGCGGCTGGCCCGCCACGGCAGGCGGCCGGAGAGCTTCAAGATCCTGCCCGGCATCCTGCCTGTTGTCGCCGCCTCCGAGGCGGAAGGCCGGGAAAAGCAGGAATATCTGCAGACCTTGCTTCCCGATCAGGTCGGCATCGACCTTCTGTCCAGCTGGAGCGGGTTGGACCTGTCGCTGTTCCCGCCGGACGGGCCATTGCCGCCTCTGCCGGACGAGAGCACGTTCAATGGCGGACGCACGTCGCTCAACCGGGTCAAGCAGTGGGCGAAGCAGAATCTCAGCCTGCGCGAGATCGCCCGCAAGCTTGCCAACAGCGGTTCGGTGCCGACCGTCGCCGGCACGCCGGTACAGATCGCCGACCAATTGCAGGACTGGTTCGTTTCGGGTGCCGCCGATGGCTTCAACCTGATGTTCCCGCTGCTGCCCGAGGACTGGGTGAATTTCGCCGAACAGGTGGTTCCGGAGCTGCAGCGGCGCGGCGTATTCCCCCTCGAATACGCGCCGGGAACGTTGCGCGACCGCTTCGGCCTGGCGCGACCAGCCAATCGCTTCGCCGGACAGCGCGACAATGCGCGCGCGGTGTCCTGACGTCAGGCCGGGAGAACGATCATGACCGTTGCACCAAGATTGCAGCCCCGCGAAGCCACCGCGCCGCAGCTCGTCAATGTCCTGCACAGCCCCAAGCGCGTGCGTGTCAAATTCGGCGGCCGCACCATCGCCGACAGCCGCAACGTGCTGGTGTTGCGCTCCAACCATTTCCTGCCGATCTATTTCTTCCCGCCGTCAGCGGTCGACCCGTCGGTGCTGAGACCCTCATTGCATCGCGAACCGCATCCGGTCGGTGGCGAGACAGCCTATTGGGATATTGATACCGGTGACAGGCGCAGCGCCAACGCGGCCTGGGCGTTCGTTTCGCCGCCGGATGAAAACCTGTCGCCGCTGGCTGGCCGCATCGCCTTCACCTGGAAGGCCGTCGACCAGTGGTTCGAGGAGGATGAAGAAGTCTTCGTCCACGCTCGAGACCCGTATGCGCGCATCGATGTGCTGCAGAGCTCCAGCCATGTGCAAATCTGGTTCGACGGCGAGCCAATCGCCGACAGCCACCGTCCGGTTCTGCTGTTCGAGACGCATCTGCCGACGCGTTTCTATCTGCCGGCGGAAGACATCCGGCTGGAGCGGCTGACGGCGTCCGTCACAACGACGCGATGTCCTTACAAGGGCATCGCCTCCTACTGGTCCGGCCTGCTGAGCGACGGAACGGTGCGCCCGGACATCGCCTGGAGCTACCGGGATCCGATAGAGGAAATGCCGAAGATCAAAGGGCTCATCGCCTTCTATCCGCAGGCCGTCGACCGCATCCATCTCGACGGCGAACCCGTCGCATAGCTTTTCAATCTTCATTTCAGAGCAGGGGTTTAACATGACCAAACGCAGAGATATCGACGCAGTTCGCAACCTGTCGGGGGACATCTGGAATGTCGCCGTCGACGAATATCAGGGCGGCTTTCTCAAGCGCCGCGATCTCCTGAAATACGCCGCACTGCTCGGCCTGACCGGCTTTGCCGCCTCGCAGGGGCTTGGAGGCGCACGCGCCGCGACTGCTGCCGGCGGCACGGTTCGCGTCGGGCTCGGCCAGCCGACCAAGGCGATCGATCCGGTTTCGGTGACCGATCCGGCCAGCATCGGGGTGCTCAGCCAGGTCGGCGAGTATCTGATCCTCGACGATCCGAAGGATGGTCTGCAGCCGAAGCTCGCTCTGTCCTGGGAGGCAAACGAGACGGCCAGTCGCTGGACCTTCAAATTGCGGCCAGGGGTGAAATTCCACGATGGTCGCGCGGTCACCGCTAGGGATGTTGTGGCGAGCTTCGAGCGGCTGGTCGATCCGGCCAGCGGCTCGTCGGCCCTGTCGGCCTACAAGGGCATCCTGTCCAAGGACGGCGCCAAGCTGGTCGACGACGAAACCGTCGCCTTCGATCTCGACGGCCCAAACAGCAACTTCCCCTTCTATGTCTCCTCAGACGTCTACAATGCCGTGATCCTGCCGGCCGACTATGCCGGCGATTTCGAGAAGAATTTCAACGGCACGGGTCCGTTCAAGCTGGAATCCTTCCGTCCCAAGCAAGGCGCCAGCTTCGTGCGCAATGAGGACTACTGGGGCGACAAGGCGCTGCCCGACCGGGTCGAGATCAAGTTTTTCGACGACGAGCAGGCGCAGGTGCTGGCGCTGCAGGCCGGCCAGCTCGACGTCATCCCGAGCACGACGCGCCTGGAACTCGCGATCGAAGGCAATCCCAACTTCAAGCTGCTCAGCGTGCAGGCAAGCTCGCATGACCAGGTGCATCTCAGAACCGACCAGGCTCCGTTCACCGACAAGCGGGTCCGCCGCGCGCTGGCGCTCACGCTCGATCGCGAGGCGATCGTCAAGGGCCTGCTGAAGGGCCGCGCCATCGTCGGCAACGACACCCCGTTCGCGCCGATCTTCCCATCGGCCGATCCATCGGTGCCGCAGCGCAAGCAAGACATTGCCGAGGCCAAGCGCCTGCTTGGCGAGGCGGGCGTGCCCAACGGCTTCGAGGTGACGCTGACCACCGAACGCGCCTATGACATTCCCGACTATGCGGTGATCATCCAGAACTTCGCCAGGAAGGCCGGCATCGACATCAAGCTCAATGTCCTGCCGCAGGACGCCTATTACGGCTCGGCGACCTTCGGCAGCTCACCATGGCTGGATTCGGTGCTCGGCATCACCGACTACGGCCATCGCGGCACTCCCGACATCTTCCTCAACGCCACGCTGAAGAGTTCGGGAGCCTGGAACGCGGCGCATTTCAACAACCCGGCCTATGATGCGCTGCTGCTCGATTACTCGAAGGCGCGTGATCTGCAGGCACAGCGCCTCGTTGCCGGCAAGATCCAGACCTTGCTGCTCGACGAAACGCCGGCGATCATCAGCTACTTCTCGCAATACAGCCGAATCGTCAGCTCCAAGGTCGAGGGCGTGCGCTTCACGGCGATCTCGCATCTGCTGCTCGACCGCGTTTCCTTCGTCCAGGCATGATCGAGACATGCTGACGGGCCGCACTTTGTCAACGCGTGTGGGCACACTTGTCCTCACGCTGTGGCTGGTCAGCATCCTGGTGTTCTTCGCCGGGCAGGTCCTGCCCGGCGATGTCGGCCGCGTGATGCTCGGTCCGTTTGCCGACGCGCAGGCGGTGGCGGAACTGAACAAGCGGCTCGGCGCCGACCAGCCGATTCTCGTCCAGTACTGGCTATGGTTCAGCAAGGCCGTGACCGGTGACTTCGGCACCTCGTTGTCTATGCGCGGGCCGGTGGCGCCGTTCGTGCTCGAAAGCCTCAAGCGCTCTGCTGCCCTTGCCGGCATTATTCTGATTTTTCTCGTGCCGCTTGGTGTAGGGGCCGGCGTCATCGCGGGTCTCAATGCCGGCCGCCTGATCGACCGGCTGATCGTGATGGCGGGCGTTTCCTTCGGCATCGTGCCTGATTTCGTTTCCGGGCTGATGCTCCTTATCCTCTTCGGCCTGTGGCTGAACTGGTTCCCGATCTCCGGCGTTGCGCCCGATGGCGCGGGCTTCTGGACGCATGGCTATTATCTGATCCTGCCGGCGCTGCCGCTGGTGCTGAACCTTGCCGGCTACATCGCCCGGATGACGCGGGCAGGGGTGATCGAGGCAATGGCCGCCGACTATACGCGCACCGCCGTCCTGAAAGGGCTGGAGCGGCGCGAGATCATCTTTCGGCACGTGCTGCGCAACGCGCTGACGCCGACCATCGCGGTGCTGGCGACGCAGACCGGCTACATGCTTGGCGGGCTGGTGGTGATCGAGGCGCTGTTCGGCATCCAGGGGCTTGGCAATCTGGTTCTGAATGCGGCCAAGGCACGCGATTTCCCGATGCTCGAGGCCGGCGTGCTGGTGATGGCGGCAATCTTCGTGCTGTCGGCGGCGGCCGGCGACCTCGTGCTGGCGCTGCTCGATCCGCGGCAACGCCGCCGGACCTCGCCATGACGGATCTGGCGGAGTTTCCCGCACCACGGCGCGCGGTGGCCGGCTTTCCGGCAGTGCGCAGGATCCGCAGTGTTTTCTCCGGACTGGCCCCGTCGGTCGTGGTCGGATCGCTGCTGCTTCTGTTCTGGGTCGTTTGCGCACTGTTCGGCAACCTCTTCGTTCCCTACGATCCCTATGCCGAGGATTTTCTGGCGATGCTGACGCCGCCCGATGCGCTGCACTGGTTCGGCACCGATCATCTCGGCCGCGACGTGCTGTCCCGCATAGTCGTCGGATCGCGCGATATCCTGCTGGTTGCGCCGCTGGCGACGCTGGCCGGCGTTGCCGCCGGCAGCATCATCGGTCTGGTGCTCGGCTATTTCGACGGCCTGGTCGATGCCATCGGCGCGCGGCTGCTCGATACGCTGATGGCGTTTCCGTTCATTGTTCTCGTCACCATGACGCTGGTGGCGATCGGCCCGTCGAACCTGACCGTCATCCTGGTGATCGGCATCGCCTACGCGCCGCTGGTGGCTCGCACCGTCCGCGCCGCCGTGCGCGAGCAGAAGGAGCGCGACTATGTCAGCGCTGCGCGGCTTGGCGGCGAGGGCCCGCTCGCCATCATGTTTCTGGAGATACTGCCCAACATCAGGGAAACGATCTTGATCGAGCTGGTCACAAGGCTGGGCTACGCGTTCTTTTCGATCGCGACGCTGAGCTTTCTCGGCCTCGGCATCCAGCCGCCATCGGCCGACTGGGGACTGGCCGTCGCCGACGGCTACGGCTTCCTGACCGGCGGCAAATGGTGGGTCGTCGTCTTCAATTCCGCGGCAATCGTCTCATTGGTCATGGCGACCAACCTTATCGCACAAGGCATCGGCGCCTTCGAAAACAGCGATGCATGAGCCTTGATCGGGTGCGTCGAAAAATCTCTTTGGCATTGAAGCCTGACGCGCATCCTTATATCGCATGGCTATGAAGAAAATCGGTTTCCTGTCGTTCGGGCACTGGACGCCCTCGTCGCAATCGCAAGTGCGCTCGGCATCGGACGCGCTTTTGCAATCCATCGACCTCGCCGTCGCCGCCGAACAGCTTGGCGCGGATGGGGCGTATTTCCGCGTGCATCATTTCGCCCGCCAACTCGCTTCGCCGTTCCCGCTGCTGGCCGCCGTTGGCGCCAAGACCAGCCGCATCGAGATTGGCACTGCAGTAATCGACATGCGCTATGAGAATCCGCTCTACATGGCGGAAGATGCCGGTGCCGCCGACATCATCGCCGGCGGCCGCCTGCAGCTTGGCATCAGCCGTGGCTCGCCCGAGCAGGTGATCGATGGCTGGCGCCATTTTGGCTACGCGCCACCGGAAGGCAAAAGCGACGCCGACATGGCGCGGCATCATGCCGAGGTATTCCTCGAGACGCTGCGGGGCGAGGGGTTCGCCCAGCCCAATCCGCGGCCGATGTTCCCCAATCCGCCCGGCCTCTTGCGCCTCGAGCCGCATTCGGAGGGTTTGCGCGAGCGGATCTGGTGGGGTGCGGCTACCAACGCCACGTCGGAATGGGCGGCCAAGCTCGGCATGAACCTGCAGAGCTCGACGCTCAAATTCGACGAGAGCGGCAAGCCGTTCCACATCCAGCAGGCCGAGCAGATCCGCATCTATCGCGAGGCCTGGAAGGCGGCCGGCCACAAGCGCGAGCCGCGCGTCTCGGTCAGCCGCAGCATCTTCGCGCTGGTCGACGATCACGACCGTGCCTATTTCGGCCGCGGCAACGAAAGCCGCGACCAGATCGGCTTCATCGAGGAGAACACCAAGGCGATCTTCGGGCGCAGCTATGCGGCTGAGCCGGATGTGCTGATCAAGGAATTGGCGCAGGACGAGGCGATCGCCGAGGCCGACACGCTGCTGCTCACCGTTCCGAACCAGCTCGGCGTCGACTATAATGCGCATGTCATCGAGGCGATCCTGACCCATGTCGCGCCGGCTCTGGGCTGGCGCTGACGCCGGATCGATCGAAGCGGAGTGCTCCAAGGGAGGTACACCATGCCAAAGAAGGCCTTGATCGCCTGGGGCGGCTGGGAGGGCCATACGCCGGAGCAGAGCGCGAAAATCGTTCGCACCTTGCTTGAGCGAAACGGCTTCGACGTCACGTTGGGCGAGGGCACGGCGATGTTCGCCGATCCGGAGCTGTCGTCATTCGATCTCATCGTGCCCGTCATCACCATGTCGACGATCGAGAAGACCGAACTGCAGAACCTGACGCATGCGGTTCTCGGGGGGAGCGGACTCGGCGGTTTCCACGGGACGATGGGCGACAGTTTCCGCAACGAGCCCGACTATCAGTTCATGACCGGCGGTCAATGGGTCGCGCATCCCGGCAACATCATCGACTATCACGTCGCCATCACCCGGCCGGACGATCCGATCACAAAAGGTATCAGCGATTTCGCCTACCGGTCGGAGCAATATTACATGCATGTCGACCCAAGCAACGAGGTGCTGGCGACCACCACCTTCACCGACGCGCATTTTCCGGGGATAGGCGGCGTCGTCATGCCGGTCGTCTGGAAACGGCGCTATGGGGCGGGGAAGGTTTTCTACAGTTCCCTTGGTCACACGGCGGATGAGTTCGCGGTGCCGGAAATGGCGCTGATGGTGGAGCGGGGTTTGCTTTGGGCGGCGCGGGGGTAGCAGCAGGCACGTTTTCGTGAAAACCTGGGTTGAATTCACAGGGCATCCATGGAGATATCAAATGAGTGATTTCGAGTGGTCCGGATCCGAAAAGAAGCTCGCGCGCCATGCCTTCGATACCGCTCTTGAGGCGGCGCTCGCAAAGACGATGGCCGACTTCAAAAGCAAGGCGAGTGCGGTGACGCAGCCCTCCGAGATGTGGGAGCTCGAAGGCTATTTGCGTGAACAGCGACGGGAAATCGATCGCACGTTCGACTATCGCTATTCGCAGCTTCTCTTCGTGTTCGCGCAGCTTATTCGAGCAGGATATCTCGATGAAAAGCTGCTTGGCGGTCTGTCGCAAGACAAGCGGGATGTCATTCAGCGGGACCTGGCCTATGTCGAGAGTCGCTTTGCAAGTGGATGACGAGGGGAACGGCGCTGCCAGAACTGCGAGAGGTTGGCGATCGTTGATTGACGACACTTTTGCGAACCCCACGCTTCGTCATCCTAGGGCGTAGCAGTCGCGAAGCGACGTGGCGAAGACCCTAGGATCCATGCCGCGACTTCCGTGCGGTGCGACGGTGGAGAACTTTCAGTCGCAATCGCTGCATCTGGAAAGAAAAGTTGACCTCAATTGCTCTGGACCGATGCATTCTTCGGTCACAGTCCTGGCATGGATCCTAGGGTCTGCGCCGCGTCGCTTCGCTCCTTGCTCCGCCCTAGGATGACGAATTCGGGGAGGCTTAAGGCACGAATTGCGCAACCTCACCCAATCCCGCCCGTAACCAGATAGGCGCCGGCGCTGCGCCCATCCTCCAGCCACACCACCGCTGTGACGATCGAACCGTAGGAGCCACGCCAGACGCTGTGGAAGCGCTGATGCTCGGCGGCCGGAATGAGCGCGTGCCCGCTGAAGCGCGCACCGCTTCGCTGCAGCGCGACGGCCTCTCCGTTGACATGTACCTTGAGGCAGGCCGTCCCAGACACCTCATTTGGCAGGTCGAGCGTGATGACGATCTCGTCCTGATCGCCGAAAGGCCGCGTCTCGGCGGCAAGCGTGATGGCGAACGCTGACGCCTTGCTGTCGTCGGCTCGGGCGGGGCGGCCTGAAAACACATCGGCGGCAAGTTCTGGCGTGCGCGGCGGGCGGGTGCGGCGCTGCGTGGAGCGTTCGAAATCGCCGGCCATGCGCAGCAGCCTTTCGTCGTCATAGGCCTTGCCGGCGAAAGTCAGGCCGACCGGCATACCGATATCGGCCATCGTACCCATCGGCACGGTGACGGTGGGGATGCCGAAATGGCGCCAGACCAGATTGCCGTTGGCGACCCAGGTGCCATTGCGCCAGGCAAAGGCGGCGGACGCCTCGTCGATGTCTGCATCGGCCGGCCCGACATCGGCAGCGGCGGGCAGCACCACGGCGTCGATGCCTTGCGCGTCCAGCCAGTCCTCGAAATCGATCCGCCTTGTCGCTTCCAGTCCCTTCAGTCCCTCTTCCAGCGTTGGAATGTCCACGAGGGGCGTGACGCCGGACCGTGCCCGCTCGACATATACCCTCAGGTCGAAGCCGCCTTCGTATCGGTCGGACAGCGTGCCGGGCGGTTGCGGGAAGATCTTTGGGCCATCGACCGAGACGAGATCGGGAAGCGCCGGATCGGCATTGGCGCGCAAAAAGTCGTCCCAGCCCCAGATGCAGAGGTCCCAGAGCTCGCGCTCGGCGAACTCTGGGGGCACCAGCCCGCGCTCGACCATGCTGCGCGCGCCGGGACGGTCGCGTTCATAGTTGGAGACGACGGGAAAATCGACCTCGATCACCTCGGCGCCAAGCCGCCTCAGATCGGCCGCCGCCTGCTCCCACAGGGCAAGTACCGAGGCGCGGGTTTCGATCGGCTTGTCGGCCTCGGTGCCGCGGCCGATATACATTCTGGGCACGCCAAGCCGCATGCCTTTCAACGACCCCGCCAGTGTGAGGTCGGTATAGCGCGGCGGCCGCACGTCGGAGCTTTTCGGCAGCTTGACCCAGGGCTGCGCGCGCCAGAAATCGCCGTGCGTCTCGGGGTCGTCGGCGACAATCACGTCGAGCAGTTCGAGCATGTCGGGGACGCTGCGCGTGTGCGGCGCGACGACATCCATGGTCGGGACCAGCGGCCAGTTGCCGCGCACCGAAATGACACCGCGCGACGGCGTATAGGCGACCAGCGCATTGTTGGTGGCCGGCGCGCGGCCGGACGACCAGGTTTCCTCGCCAAGCCCGAAGGCGCAGAAGCTGGCCGCTGTCGCTGTGCCGGAGCCATTGGATGAGCCCGATGCGAAGGCGGCGGTGAGATAGTCGCCATTGTACGGACTTTCGGCGCGGCCATAGACGCCGCGCTGCATGCCGCCATTGGCCATCGGCGGCATGTTGGTCAGCCCGATCAGCACCGCGCCGCCGGCCCGCAGCCGGGCGATGGTGAAGGCGTCCTCATTGGCAATGAGATGCTCGAAGGCCGGCGAGCCGGCGGCGACCGTCAGGCCTGATACCTTGTAGCTGTCCTTGGCGGTGTAGGGGATGCCGTCGAGTGGCCCGAGCACGGTGCCGTTGCGGCGGCGCTGGTCGGAGGCGGCAGCCTCCTCGAACATGCCAGGGTTGAGCAACGGGACGGCATTGAGGCTGATGCCGTGCCGGTCGAAATGCGCGATGCGCCTGAGATACGCCCCGACCAGTTCGACGCTGGTGACGGTGCCGTCATCGAGCGCGCGGCGCAATTGGTCGATCGTCGCTTCGACGAGATGAAAGCCGGCATCGGTCATCACGGGTCCCACATTTCCACGCACCATGGATGAGCGAGGCAGCTGGCTTCGGCAAGAGCCTATCGCGGTCATCTCCGGAACTTTTGTCCGGCTGGCGGTTTTGGATGTATGGTGTGATTCCGGAAATGGCCAGGAGGGTATTGGCGATGACCACGAAATGCGTTGCGATCCTAGCTCTCGCTGTCGCCATGGGCTCAAGCGTTTGCGCCCCGGCTTTCGCTGGCGACCGGTATCACGACCGCCGGGTCCACTCCGAACGCTACGTTCCCGCCGAAGGCGATCTCATCGACATCCTGTTCGGCGGCCCGCGCTACTACGATCAGCAGTTGGTCACGACAGCAGCCGGCGCGTGCTCCTATCATCGCGTCGGACCCGACGCGAATGCGTTGAACAAGATCAACGATCATCACTGTGGGAAGTAGGCGGCAGGCAGCGCCTCAGCGCCCGCCACTCTCCTTCATCCGCTCGATGATCTCGGCCATCAGCGCCAGGTCGCGGCGGGAATCGGCGAGGTCGGTCAGCGGCTTTGTGCCTTCGGTGATGTGGCGGTGGAAAGTCTCGAGTTCTTTCGAGAAAGCATCGCCGTAGAGAGGCCCGAGGGTTTTCGTCACCGGGCCGAACGGGCCGGCATCGGTGACCTCCAGCCGCGTCGGCAGGCTGCGGATGTAGGGCGTGTCGTAGATGATGCGCACCCGCCTGTTGTTCGAGCGCACCTCGATCATGGCGTCGAATAAGCCGAGATCGTCGACCACCGCGTCGTAGAGACAGGCGAAATGGCCGTAGTCGAAGGTGACTGATGTGTTGGCGCCGCCGTTGGTGCGGTGCGCGGCCAGCACGCGCGTCGGCTCGCCGATCAGCCCACGCATCGCCGAAATGTGGTGCGAGGAAAGTGCCGTCAGCCCGCGATAGGCGCGCACCAGATCGGCCGGCGCGTCGGCGCCCACCACCTCGCGGATCAGCGCGTCGCGTTCGCTTGCGCCACGCGCCAGCACCTGGGGGTAAAGGACGTTCTGGCTCTTCTTGAGGAAATGCCGGCCCTCCGAGATCAGGTCGAAGATGCGGACATGGGTGATGTCGGCGAAGGCGGGCAGCTCGTCCCTGGCGGCCAGATAGGCGGGCGCATAGCGGCGCATATAGCCGACGAACAGGGTCTTGTCGTAGCCCGGCATCAGCGCCAGCAGATCGTCGATTTCGCGCACCGTGAGGCAAGCGGGCTTTTCCAGCAGGATATCTTTGTTGGCAGCAATCGCCGCCCGCACGAAGCGGCTGTGGGTATCGTCGGATGACAGCACGAACACAGCGTCGATGTCGGGCGAATTAATCAGCGCCTCGGCCGTGTCGAAGGCCTTTGCCGTCGCAAATTCGGAGGTGACGAGTGACACCAGGCTGGGCGACACGTCGTACACGCCCGCGATCACCCAGCGGTCGCGCTGATCGCCCAGCACAGGCAGATGGATCGACTGCGCGACCTCTCCAAGACCTATCAGTCCGACACGAATTGGTGCCACAGGCGAACTCCCTTTGATTTCAAGTCTGATGCTGCAGGACTATGCCGCGCCGGTTACCAGCGCGACGAGCTCATTTCCGGACGTTTCGGAAGCGCGCACGGTCGCCGCCATCTTTCCCGCCCGCATCACCCAGATCTGGTCGGACAGGCGGCGGACCTGATCGAAATTGTGGCTGACCAGGATGACGCTGACGGATTGCTCGCGCAGGCGCCGGATCAGCGCCTCGACATTGGCCGTCTCCTGCACGCCGAGCGCCGCCGTCGGTTCGTCCATCACCACCAGCTTGGCGCCGGAGCCGACAGCGCGGCAGATCGAGATCGCCTGCCGCTGGCCGCCCGACAGACGCCGCACACGCTGGTTGATCGACGGCACGTTGATCGACAGCCGCGACAGCATTAAGCGGGCCTCGCGCTTCATCGCCTTGCGGTCGAGGAAAGCGAACGGGCCGATGCGGCGCACGATCTCGCGGTTGAGGAACAGGTTCTGCGCGACCGTCAGTTCGTCGATCAGCGCCAGGTTCTGGTGCACGGTCTCGATGCCGGCCTTGCGTGCCTCGTCGGGATTGGCGAAGGGCCGCGCCCGTCCGTCGAAGAACAAATTGCCGGTGTCCGGCTGATGCACGCCGACCAGGCTGCGGATCAGCGTCGACTTGCCGGCGCCATTGTCGCCGATGACGGCGGTGACCTCGCCGCGACGGGCCTGGAAGGCGACGTCGGTGAAGGCGCGGATGCCGCCGAAATGCTTGCTCAGCCCTTCGCAGGCGATGATCGCCTCAGTGGCGGGGATATGATGGGGAGCGCTCATTTCTGATACCGCATGATCAGCGCCGCCAGCACCACGATGGCCCCCACGGCAAGCGGTTGGTAGAAAGCCGAGACGTTGAGCAAGGTCAGGCCGTTGACGAGTGCTGTGAGCATCAGCGCGCCGATCGCCGGTCCCAGAATGCTGGCGCGGCCGCCGAACAGGCTGACGCCGCCCAGCACCACCGCCGCCACCGAATTCAAGAGCAGGCTGGTGTTGATCTGCGGTTCGGCCGAGCCGATGCGGGCGACCAGGAGAATGGCCGCGATGCCGGCGCAGAGACCGGAAATCGTATAGGCGGCGATCTTGACCCGGTTGGTGCGGATGCCCAGCGCGCCGGCACTTTCAGCCTGGCCGCCGGTCGCCAGCAGATGCACGCCGAAGCGCGTGTGGTAGAGCGCGATATGGGCGACGATGACGGCTGCGATCGCTACCCAGACCGGATAGCCGAACGGTCCGAACGAGCCCGAGGCGAGCCTGAGCAGGAAGGTCGAGCCGACCATGGTCGGTTCGCCGCCCGACAGGATGAGCCCAAGCCCGGTGATGCCCGACAGCGTGCCGAGCGTCACCACGAAGTCGGGGATCTTGCCTGCCGTAATGATCAGCCCGTTGAGGAAGCCGACGGCGCTGGTGGCGAGAACCGCGAGCATGCAGGCGATGAAGATGCCGTAGTCGGCGGCATTGACGAGGCCGAGGATGATGGCGCCGAGCATGACGGCGGCCGCCAGCGACAGGTCGATGCCCGAGGTGGCGATGACGAAGGTCTGGCCGATCGACAGCACGACCAGGATCGCAGCCGCCAGCAACAGCGCCTGCAGATTGGCGACGCTGAGAAAGACCGGCTGGGCGATGCCGAAGACGATGACGAGGCCGACCAGGCCGACGACGGATGCCCAGTCGGCCCAGAAGGAGGGATCGAGGAGGAGAGCCGCCAGGGAGGGACGGCTCTCCTCCGCACCCGCCGAATGGGCGGCGGGCGCGTTGTCTGCAGGTGTGCTCACTTCAGCATCTCGCGGAAGGGATCGGGATAGTCGCCGCCCGGACGCGGAAAATTCTTCAGCGAGGCTTCGGCATTGTCCTTGTTGATCAACAGCACCGGTGCTGGCACGTTGGCCGGCAGTTCCTTGCCCTTGGCGGCCACTGCACAGGCCTCGAGGCCCATGGCGCCGACGACATAGGGATATTGGGCGACGGTGGCGGTGAGTTCGCCTGATGCGATCGACTTCAGCGCGTCGACGATGCCGTCGAGGCCGATCACCTTGACGTCCTTGCCCGAGGTCCGCACGGCGCGCTCGACGCCGAGTGCCATGATGTCGTTGGCGGCGAAGAAGCCGGCGAGGTCCGGATGGGCAGCGAGGATATCGGTTGCGGCGGTCAGCGCCTTTTCGCGATCCCAGTCGGCGCTGACCATCACCACGATGTCGAGTTTACCTTCCACCGCCTGCTTGAAGCCCTTGATGCGGGCGTTGGAGCCGACATCGCCGACGATGCCGGCGACCAGCGCGACCTTGGAGCCCTTCGGCACCAGCTTCAGCATCTCTTCGCCGGCCAACGCGCCGGCGGCGACATTGTCGGTGCCGATATAGGTCGAGACGGCAAAGCCGGCGGCCTTGGCCTGCTCGGGGTCGATGGTCGAGTCGATGTTGACGATCGGCTTCTTCTTCTGGGCGACCGGCACCAGCGCCTGGACGAGATTGGAGACGCTGATCGGGTTGACCAGGTAGCAATCGAAATCCTGCATGGCCATGGCGGTCAGGCGGTCGGCCTGGCCGGTGGCGTCACCCATGTTGGCGGCGGCCTGGACGCTGACATTCACGCCGTTTGCCTTGGCCTGCTCCTCGATGCCCTTCTGCATGGTCTGGAAGAACGGATTGTCGAGGCCTTTGACGATGGCCGCGACTTTCGCCGCATCCTCGGCATGGGCGGGCGCTGCGATGATGGCTGCAAGCATGCCTGCGCCAAGCAGGTTCGTGCCAAGCTTCAGGCAATTGAACATACGCATGGTTTTTCCTCCTCCTGATTGTTTTATGGGCTGCATCAATGTCGCTGGCCGGCGACTGCAATGTCCGACGGGGCGCGAGCCCGGCGCCCGGCGCGATGGTCTCGCAACAGAATGCTGCCCGCTTGGGATGTGCGGACTGCAGCCCAGGTTCGGGCACTTTCGACGTCAGGCATTGCTCCTCCCAGAGCGCCGGTCGATGCCATGCCGGCGTTTGCGCATGTTTTATAAAAAATTGACACGCGTCAAGATTTAAAATGTGCGTAGCGATTTTGACTGTGCGCCCTTGGGGCATGACTGTCCTGCTGGCATGCGCTACAACCAAGGCGCGAAAAAAGTGCCGGCCTCAGGGAACCAGTTGGGGGATGTCCGCGTTGGTCGCTACTTTTGTGCAGAGGGAGGTTTCGGGTGGGGCGTTTCGAAATCGTGGAAGAGCCAACGGGTACGTTTTCGACTTTCGACACAATCACGGAATTGCCGGCAGCGGTCGAAGGGGGCGCGTGCATTGGGCTTTATCGGCACAAAGTGCCGCTGGCGCTGCTTGCAGCGGTTGAAACGGTCCAGCCCGGCCATTTTTCGCTGCTGCCCTCATTGTCGGTGTTGAATGACTGGCGGGCCCATCGAGACGATCTGCTGGCATGAGCAAAGCTGCCCGATGTCGCATCGAAAATCATACCGTATGGGAAATCACGCCCTGTTGTCGAAAGCGGCGGTGAGGCATGGAAAGCAAGGGGAGGTTGCAGTGCGTCGGGAGGTGAAGCGATGTCTGATCAGGACGACCTGATCCGAGCTGCCATCGGTCGGCTGCTCGCCGAGAAGACAGGGGCCGCCGTCATATCGATGAGAGAGAGCATCACCGAGCTTCTGGCGCTGACCGGTGCCGCGCTGGACGAAAGACTGCAAGACCTGCTGCTGGAAATGGCCGAAGTCCGCGGCATGATGGTCGCTCTCGACTTCTGAGCAATATCGGCTGGGGTCGATGGGCATCAGTCCGCTACGCCGGCAACGCCTTCACCGGCAGTTCAACACTACTGCGCCGGCTTCAATGCTGAACCAAGCACCCGGGGTTAAAGATCGAGCAAAACCGTTCCTTGCGGGCGGCTGCAACATGCCAGGACATAGCCGGCCGACTTCTCTTCAGGGGCCAGACCGCCGAGATCCTCCATGGCGACTTCGCCGGACAACTTGGCGATGCGGCATGTGCCGCAAACTCCCTGCTGGCAGGCGGTTGGGACGTAGACGCCACATTGGCGTGCCGCCTCCAGCAGCGTCTCTCCGGGCAAGCAGTTATGCACGATCCCGGAGCGGACGAAACGGACCGAAGATGGTATTGTCGAGGCCGGTTCCAACTGAGGGCTGCTGACGCCGCCGAAGCTCTCCTGGTGGTACCGCGACGGAGCCACGCCAATCGCATCCAGGCAGGCACGTGCGGCTTTCATGTACGCTTCAGGGCCACAGGCAAAGATAGTGCGGTTGTGGAGATCGGGAACGAGGGTCAGCAGCATCTGGCTGTCTATTCTGCCAGTCGGCCCCCTCCAGGTGGGATCTTCCTGGCTACAAACGCACGTTACTTTTACGTTGGGAAAGCGAGAGGCAAGTGCGTCCAATTCCCCTCGAAAGATTATGTCACCAGGCGTTCTGGCACTATGAACGAATGAGATATCCTGGTCGGCCGCGCGGTCGGTAAGCGCACGCAGCATGGACATCACCGGCGTTATCCCGCTGCCGCCCGAAAGGAAGAGCGGCTTTTCATATGGCAGGTCATCGAGATTGAATGAGCCGAGCGGCCCTTCGATCTCGATCTCGTCGCCCGCCCCCAAATTGTCGTGGAGCCAATTCGAAACCAGGCCGCCCGGTGTTCGCTTCACCGTGATCTGCAGGTCGAGCGGTCGCGTCGGTGGTGACGAAACAGAGTAGGAGCGCGTCACCGCGGCACCCTCGATCTTGAGGTGCACGAGCACATACTGGCCCGCGCTGAAGGAGAACATCCGATCCGTCGGGGATGTGAAAACGAAGGTTTTCACATCGGGCGTTTCCTCGATTACACGACGGCAGAGTACAAGCTGCGATGTGGTTTGTGCCCATTGCCGATGGCGCCTCATCGGGAGGAGGTCGGGGGCCCCAAAGGAAACGTGTGCGTTCATCATTCATCTCGGTTTGAAGTCGAGCCAAGATGTCAGTTCCAGGCCCCCCGCAACAGAAGCATCCCTGCCGAGTTATGATCGAGTATTTCGATTACATATCCAGTGACATCACGGCAACGTGAAGGGCGCGGATTCCCTTGCGGATGATCGGTTCGTGTTTGCGGCGCGCCAGGATGGCCGTGTGTACCGGCTGATGCAGCGTCGGAGCGCCTTCGACGATGAACGATGGGCGTTCGAGGGCGAACCTGCGCGCATCGTCACTTCTCATATAGCAGGTGCCGCCCGTGCGCCGTAGCATCATCTCCGCCAAGGTTTCCGATCCCATGGAAAGGCGACAGATCGCCAACTCGCCGAGCAATTCGGCATGGGCCTTCTCCAGCAGGACCGTATAGCCCGGACGAATGTAGGTTTCGGGATCGACCTCGGAGAGGGTTCTGGCCACCGTGGAAACCATCACATATTCCTCAACCATCAAATGCTCATAGGAGATTTCGGGTAGGTATCGCGGAGCGTAAAGCACTGCGATGTCGAGATTTCCCATGCTTAGGTCGCTGACCATCTGGTTTGAATAATCCGACTCGACATGGATCGACGATTTGGGAAGAGCCTGACACAGCGTCTCCACCCAACCCGGCAAAACCGAGCGGGTCATCCCGACCTGCGCGGCGACGCGCAAGGTGCCTTCGAAACGATTGAACGCCCGGACATCGTGGCGAGCCTGCGACCATGTGGACAGCAAGGATCTTGCATAAGCTTCGAACCGGCGCCCTGCGGCGGTCGGCTCCGCCCCGGCGCGTCCGCGCTGGAACAGTTCGGACCCGATTGCGCTCTCGAGGTTCTTAATGCGGGTGCTGATCGTCGACTGGGTCAACCCTAGCCGATCCGCGGTGCGATTGAAGTTTCTCGATTCGATAATGTCGAGAAAGGTCTCGATGTGATCAAGTTGCATGAAATATCCAATCGAAAAACTCGATCATATTCCACGTATCATAAGCTTGATCAAACAATACTCAAGGCGGAAGCTGCAGCAGATCAGCGGCCGGCAGCGCCGCCGGGACGAGACACGGATACGGAGCGGAAGAAGTGTTCATAGTCGACTGCGACTGTCATAATTACTGGTCAAGCGCCACCGTGTTGGAGCCCTATCTCTCCGGCTTGTGGAAAGACATGTTCATCGAGGGCGAGAAAACAGGTCCCGTTGGCGCCTTTCCGCATGGTCATCGGCCTTGGTTCCACCCGCAGGACTTTTCCCGCAAGGACATCCGTCCGAAAACGGAAGCCGACAACTATCTCATCATGAAAGAGAAGCACCTCGACAAATACAAAGTCGACGTGGCGATCCTGACCGGCGATGAGCCTATCGAGGCGTCGACCCTGGCTAACCCTTACTATGCCAGCGCTCTGGTCAGCGCCTACAACGATTATCAGATCGATCAGTGGTTGCCGAAAGACGATCGTTTCATGGGCTCGATCATCATCGCGCCACAGGATCCGAAGCTCGCTGCCGCCGAGATACGCCGTCTTGGCAGTCATCCGCGCATGGTCCAGGTTCTCGCCTCCCAGGGGTCCGTCAAGCCGTATGGCGACCCGTTTTACCACCCGATCTACGAAGCCTGCGCGGAAGTGGGGTTGCCATTCGCCATTCATCTGGGCGGGCATGGGGGCGTGAATTCAACTGCCATTGCTCCTGCCCCGACGACATTCTTCTGGGAAACGCATGCCATTCTGCACATGTCGGCGATGTCGCACGTGGCAAGCATGATCGCCCATGGCGTCTTCGAGAAATGGCCGGACCTCTACTTCGTGATCATCGAGTGCGGCGTCGCCTGGGTTCCGTCGGTCCTTTGGCGCTTGGACGCCGACTACAAAGCGCTGCGCAAGGAGACGCCATGGCTGAAGATGCTGCCGTCTGAATATTGCCGGCGCAACATCCGCTTTTCCACGCAGCCGCTGGAGCAGCCTGCAAACATCCAACATCTCTGGTCCACGCTCGAAGCGATGGACGGCGAAAACACGCTGATGTTTGCATCGGACTATCCGCACTGGGATTACGACGATGCCAACACGCTGCAAATCCCTCCTGCCTGGAAGAGCAAGATCATGGGACTGAACGCGCTGGAAGTCTACAAACGCATCCCCCGCGCGCAAGCCGCGAATGCCGCCTGAGGAAGCATACGATGCCCGAGAAGACCTATATCTGCCGCGTCGACGAGATCGAAACAGGGTCTCCGTTCATCGCCAAGATCCGCAGCCTTTCGGTCGGGATTTTCCGCATCGGAGATTCATTCCACGCGCTGCTCAATGTCTGTCCGCACCGCGGCGCTCCGCTTTGCGAGGGGCCGCAATGCGGCACAACCGCGCCCGTTGAACAGGCGCAATTCATCTATCATCGCGAAAACGAGATCGTTCGATGCGCCTGGCACGGCTGGGAGTTCGACATCAAGTCAGGCGCGGCCTTGGTCGATCCCTCCGTTCGCGCGCGCACATTTCCAGTCACCGTCGAAGCCGGCGGCATCTACGTGACGGCCTGATTGGCGCAAGCCGATTGGGATTGGAAAAATTCGAAGGAAAGGTGGCGGGAGCCAATAAGCAGATTTGTTCGCCGGTGCTTGACGAGAAATAACGCGGAGAACTCCGCAATGGGAGAGTCAAATGTCAGAATCTGAATACAAGCTTGGTATCGCGCAAAGCCTGATCGGAGGCGGCAAGGTTTCCCGCCGCGACTTCATTCATCTTGGGCTGGCCGCGGGCCTGACCGTTGCCGCCGCCGACCGGCTGTTCGTGAGCACGGCGCGGGCCGAACCGATGCAGGGCGGCTTCGCCAAGCTCGGCATGGCTCATGGCGCGACGACGGATTCGATCGATCCGGCCGGCTACCCCGACACGTTCACACAAACCGCATTTTCGGGCTCGCTGTCCAACAGCCTCACTGAGGTCGACGCCAAAGGCAATGTCCAACCGGACCTCGCCGAGAGCTTTGAAACTTCGGATGGGGCCAAAACCTGGGCCTTCAAGCTGCGCAAAGGCGCAACCTTTCATAACGGCAAAACCGTGACGGCGGATGACGTCGTGACCTCCTTGCAATATCACATGGGCAAGGACACCAAATCGGCGGCGAAATCGCTGTTGGACTCCGTCGCCGACGTCAAGGCGGACGGCCCGGAAACGGTGGTCTTCACGCTCAAAAACGGCAACGCCGATTTCCCTTACATCATGAGTGACTACCATCTGGTCATCATGCCGGCCAAGGACGGCAAGGCGGATTGGGCTTCAGGCGTTCGCACCGGTGCTTTCGCCCTCGAGAATTTCCAGCCCGGCGTTTCGGCCAAGCTCAAGCGCAATCCAAACTACTTCAAGAACGGCAAGCCCTATCTCGACGAGGTGGAGTTCATCGCAATCACGGATCTTGCCGCCCGCATGGCGGCGCTGTCCACGGGGGAGGTGGACTATATCGGCCGCGCCGACCTGAAGACCCTCGGCATGTTGAAACGCAATCCCAAGGTGGAAATCGTCGAAGTCACTGGCTACGGGCACTATACCTTGCCGATGAATGTCACGATGGCGCCGTTTGATAATCCGGACGTGCGCATGGCATTGAAATGGGCGATCAATCGCCAAGAAATCGTCGACAAGATTTTTCTTGGCCACGCTACTGTGGCCAACGACAACCCCATCGCGCCGGCCATCAAATTCGCCAAAGATCCGCAACCGCAACACAGCTTCGATCCGGAAAAAGCAAAGCACTACCTGAAAAAGGCCGGAATGGAGAACCTGAAAGTGGATCTCTCGGTCGCCGATGCGGCTTTTGCCGGCGCCGTGGACGCGGCTTCGCTCATTCGCGAAACGGCAGCCCAATGCGGCATCGACGTCAATGTCGTGCGTGAGGCCGAGGACGCTTATTGGGACAATGTCTGGCTGAAGAAACCCTGGTGCGCTTCCTATTGGAGCGGTCGGGCCACGGCCGACTGGATGTTCACGCAAGCCTTCGCCGCCGACTCCAGTTGGAATGAGTCTTTCTGGAAAAATCCCCACTTCAACGAATTGCTTGTCCAGGCGCGCGCCGAGACGGACGAGGCCAAGCGAGCGGCGATGTATGCCGAGATGCAGCAGTTAACCCACGATGACGGCGGCAGCATCGTGCTGGTCTTCAACAATTTCGTAAGCGCGCAATCCAAAAAGCTCGCACACGGTGATGTGGCGCCCAACTGGGAGAACGATGGACTGAAAATGGCCGAACGCTGGTGGATCGCCACGGCATGAGATGGCGGGCCGGAGCCGCGATGGTTTTGAGGGTCCGGCCGGCTTACTCCGAGTGCAGGGCTGCCGCCCAAAGGGAAACGCCACGCACATGAACCCCGTCGCAAGAACGGTCCTGCAGCGCCTTGGCCTCGGCCTGGTCACTTTGTTCATCGTGTCCATCATCATCTTCTCTGCGATCGCGATGCTTCCAGGCGACTTCGCCAAGGCCACGCTAGGGCAATCGGCGACGCCCGAAACGGTCGCCGCGTTCCAGCGGGAAATCGGCATCGATCGTCCGCCTGTCGAGCGCTACTTCGTTTGGGTCGCCCAGATGCTCCATGGCGATTTCGGCTCTTCGTTTGCGAGCCGCACCGGATATCGGCGTACCGTGGCCGAGATCATCGCACCACGCCTCTACAACACGATGTTCCTTGCAGCGGTGACTGCGCTGATAGCTGTTCCTCTGGCCTTGGGGCTTGGCATTCTGGCTGCGCTGTACCGCAACGGCTGGTTCGACCGGCTGGTGAATGTCGCGACACTGACAACCATTTCATTCCCGGAATTTTTCGTCGCCTATATGCTCGCCTACCTGGTGATCTCGCGCGACACGTTCATCGGATCCGATTTCGCTCAAACGCTGCCTCATTGGCTCACTGTCTCGCTGAACTGGGCGCTCAATGCGGTTCCCAAATTTCCGACATTGTCGAATGTGAACGATCAGACGCCATTTTGGGAGCATCTCTGGAAAGTGGCCCTGCCGGCAATCACCCTTACGCTCGTAATCGTGGCCCACATGATGCGCATGACCCGAGCGGCCATCATCAACATGCTGGCAAGCCCCTACATCGATATGGCGCGCCTCAAGGGAATGTCCCCAATGGTGATCGTGCTGAGGCATGCCCTGCCCAATGCCTGGGCTCCGATCGTCACTGTGGTGGCGTTCAATCTGGCGTATCTCATCGTCGGAGTGGTCGTGGTCGAGGTCGTGTTCGTCTACCCCGGCATCGGCCAGCTGATGGTTGACGCGGTAAAATCCAGGGATGTTCCGGTTGTCCAGGCCTGCGCCCTGATTTTCGCCGCGACTTACATCCTTCTCAACCTGCTAGCCGACGTTATTTCCATCGCCACCAATCCCAGGCTCTTGCACCCACGATGACCAGATCCGAATCTGTCGCGGCGGTTCAAAGGCTGAGGCGCTCGCGTTCTACCCGGGCGAAAACTGCGCTGAAGAAGGCACCGTTCAGCGCGTGGTTCGGCATCGTCGTGATCCTCGGCTACGTCTTTGTTGCGGTCTTCGCACACTGGATAGCCCCATATGGCGAGACGCAGGTTTTCAGCGAAGCCTTCGCGCCGTGGAGCCAGGAGTTCAAACTGGGAACCGATCAGCTCGGCCGCGACATGCTTACCCGCTTGATCTACGGTGCGCGCAACACCATCGCTATCGCGGCCGCGACCACGTTGCTGTCCTTCGCGGTCGGCGTCTCGCTCGGCCTTCTTGCCGCATTGTACAGGGGGTGGCTCGACCAGATCTTGTCGCGTGCGGTGGACGTGCTGATGTCGATCCCGAGTCTGATCTTCGCGCTGGTGCTGCTGACGATCTTCGGCTCGTCGATCACCAGCCTGATTGTCATCATTGCGCTTCTGGATTCCACCCGGGTCTTTCGGCTTTCTCGCGCCGTCGGGCTTAACGTGGCGGTGATGGAATATGTCGAGGTGGCACGATTACGCGGCGAGGGACCGAAATGGATCATCGCCAAGGAAATCCTTCCCAATGTCATGCCGCCACTGGTCGCCGAGTTCGGCTTGCGATTCTGCTTCGTGTTCCTGACAGTTGCGGCGCTGTCGTTTCTCGGCGTCGGTATTCAGCCGCCGACGGCCGATTGGGGATCAATGGTGCGCGAGAACGCGACCCTGATCACCTACGGCGATGTCACCCCGCTACTTCCGGCCGGCGCGATTGCTCTCCTTACCGTGTCCGTGAATTTCGTGGTGGATTGGTTCCTGCAAGCAACAAGCGGGTTGCGGGATGAAAAGTAGCGGTCCAGGCCCACGCGAAAAAGGAAAGGATCTGCTTCAAATCCGCAATCTGCATGTGGAGGGGTTCTCGGATGAGCGGTGGCATCCCATTGTCCACGGGGTCGATCTGACGCTGAAGCGGGGCCAGGTTCTTGGGCTGATCGGAGAGTCAGGCGCCGGCAAGTCCACCATTGGCCTTGCCGCAATGGGTTATGCCAAGCCGGGCTGCCGGATCACGCAAGGCTCGGTCCTGTTCGACGGGATTGATCTTCTGGCAGTCAATGAAAAAGGGCGCCGTCGCCTCAGGGGCTCCCGCATTGCCTATGTCGCGCAAAGCGCGGCTGCCTCTTTCAATCCGGCACATCGGCTCTTGGAACAAACCGTCGAAACCGCAGTGGCACATGGAATTGCCGGCCGGGAAGAGGCGAACCGGAGCGCCGTCGATCTTTATCGACGCCTTCAACTCCCAGAACCGGAGACCATAGGCTTTCGCTATCCTCATCAGGTCTCCGGCGGGCAGTTGCAACGGGCAATGACAGCGATGGCAATGGCTTGTCGTCCGGACCTTATAATATTCGACGAGCCAACAACGGCGCTCGACGTAACCACGCAGGTTGAAGTTCTAGCTTCCATTCGCAACATCGTGGAGGAATTCAGCACCGCTGCAATCTACGTGACGCATGACCTGGCGGTGGTGGCGCAAATGGCGGATCGCATCATAGTTCTGCGCCACGGACGAACCGTGGAGGAGGCTGACACGCGCCAGATGCTGGCCTCGCCCAGCCAGGAATATACAAAAACGCTCTGGGCCGTACGCAAGCTCGCCAAGCCCGAAGTTCCAGCCGATGACTATCTGCTGACTATAGACAACGTTACCGCGGCCTATGCAGGAAAGGTCAAGGTGCTCCAGGATGTCTCCATCAAGGTTCCGCGCGGAAGAACCGTGGCTGTGGTTGGCGAATCCGGTTCGGGGAAATCGACGCTCGCTCGAGTCGTCACCGGCCTTTTGCCGCCAATTTCAGGTTCGATTTCTTTTGCCGGCCAGCTTCTTTCCTCGAGCCTGAAGACGCGGCCGAAGGAGGTCCTGCGCCGCATACAGATGATTTATCAAATGCCCGACAACGCCCTGAATCCGCGCCAAACGGTCGAAGAGGTCATAGCTCGGCCGCTCGAATTCTACCTAGGCCTTAAGGGCGCGCGGAGGGATCGCCGGATCGGCGAACTTATGCACATGGTCGAGATGAGCGAAGATTTTCTGGAACGCCTGCCTGGCGAGCTGTCGGGTGGCCAAAAACAGCGCGTCTGCATTGCCCGCGCGTTGGCTGCCGATCCGGAGCTTATCATCTGCGACGAGATCACGTCCGCGCTCGACCAGATCGTCCAAGAGGAAATTCTCAAGCTTCTCATACGTCTCCAACGTGAACTCGGAATGAGCTACATCTTCATTACCCATGACATTGCTACCGTGCGCGCGATAGCCGACGAAATCGTCGTCATGCACCGCGGCAAAGTCGTCGAGCAAGGATTGAAGAGCGAAGTTCTCACGCCACCGCACGCGGCCTATACCGAACGGCTATTGTCCTCTGTTCCGGAAATGAATCCGGACTGGCTGACAAGGCTGCTGGCCAGCCGGAAGATCTGACGGATCGGCTATCCGTCAACGCCCGGCATATTCCTCACGATCAGCTTCCTTCGCGATCACCCGATGTCAGCCATATGGCCGGCAACGCCGTTACGATCTTTCCTGGAGCGCTAACGCTGCTCGATCAGCGTCTTTGCCGCATTTTTCCCCACCGCGAGGATGCGATCGGACAATTCCGTTCCGCCCACGGCGCGGGCCATTTGCAGCGTGCCGAGGAGCGTTGCGAAGACAGCCAGCGCCACGCCCTCCGGATCCTTGGCCTGCGGTAGCGCTTGCGCCAAGTGGCGCACCAAGGCCAGCAGGTGGTCTGTATAGGCTTCACGCGTTTCAGGCGGCTGACGGGCGAGCTCCGGCAGCAGCGCAGCTGACGCGCAGCCCTTTCCGGGATTGTCCCGGTGCTCGGCCGACAGATACGTGTCGATGGCCATCTCCACGCCCGAAGCCAATGCTTCCGCCAGTTGCTGCGCCTGAAGCTCCATCGCCGCCGCCACGCTTTCGCGGACAAGCTGCGCCTTGGATTGAAAGTGTGGATAGAAGGCGCCGTTCGTCAGCCCGGCGTCGCTCATGATGGTCGCCAGTCCGGACGCAGCTATGCCGTCGCCGCGAAAGCGTTCCGCTGCGACCTCCATGATCCGTCCGCGCGAGGTGTCCTTCCGGCCCTTTTCGTAGCGCATGGCTGCTATTCCTTTCTGCTATTGCATTATGAGCGTAATCTGATATTACGACTGTAATTCAACGGGCGCAAAAAAGCTAGCCCTCATGATTTTGGAGCACGAAATGAATGCGAATTCCGGAAAAACCGCTGTTGTGACGGGAGCCTCTTCGGGCATTGGCCGCGCCAGTGCCGAGGCTCTGGCAAGGGCGGGGTTCACGGTTTTCGGAACCAGCCGGCGCAAGGCCGACGACGGCCCGGACGGGGTGACCATGCTGGTTTGCGACGTGACCGACGGTGAGGCCGTTGCCGCACTCGTTTCGACGGTGCTCTCGCAGACCGGCCGGATCGACCTCTTGGTCAACAATGCCGGCGTCGGCCAGCTTGGAGGCGCCGAGGAATTCTCGATTGCACAGGTACAGGCCCTGTTCGACGTCAATCTGTTCGGCGTCATCCGCGTGACCAATGCGGTGCTGCCGTCGATGCGGCGGCGTGGCGAAGGGCGCATTGTCAATATCGGCTCTGTGCTGGGACTGGTGCCGGCGCCGTATTCAGCGCATTATTCGGCAGTCAAGCACGCGCTCGAGGGCTATTCGGAATCGCTCGACCATGAGGTTCGTGCCTTCAATATCCGCGTCTCGGTCATCGAGCCGGCATTCGTTCGTACTGTCTTCGACCAGAACGGGATCCAGCCGGATTCGCCTTTGCAGGAATACGATCAGGCTCGAGCTACGCTGGAAGCGCTGCTTCGCGATGTGATGCCTGTCGCCGATCGGCCCGAAGTGGTGGCGCAGGTGGTCGTCAAAGCAGCGACCGATGCCCGTCCGCTACGGCGCTACACCGCCGGCAAGGCAGCGCGCCAAGTCAGCCTGCTGCGCCGCTTTGCCCCTGCGGGGATATTCGACAAGAGCCTGCGCAAACAGTTCCGCCTGCCGGTCTGAACGACAGCGAGCAGAGGATTTCACGCACATGCGGCTAGCCAAAAATACTCTCAGAAAGTCACTGCCATGAAGGCATTCGTCGTCGACAAGTATAGCAAGAAAGGCACGCTGCGGCTGGCCGAAATGCCGGAGCCGAAACTCGGGGACAGCGATGTCCTGGTCGAGGTCCACGCCGCGGCGGTGAACCTGCTCGATTCCAAGGTCAAAACCGGAGAGTTCAAGCTGATCCTACCCTATCGCCGGCCGTTCATCCTGGGTCACGACGTGGCCGGGAGGGTTGTCCGCGTGGGATCGACAGTCCGCAAGTTCAAACTCGGCGACGACGTCTATGCGAGGCCGCGCGATGGCCGGATCGGGACATTCGCCGAGTTCATAGCCATGGATGAGGCCGATGTAGCCCTGAAGCCCGGGAACCTCAGCATGGAAGAGGCGGCCTCGATCCCGCTGGTCGGCCTGACCGCCTGGCAGGCGCTCATCGAAAGGGCCAACCTGAAGAGGGGACAGAAGGTCTTCATTCAAGCCGGATCCGGCGGCGTGGGGACATTCGCCATCCAACTGGCAAAGCATCTCGGCGCGACCGTTGCGACCACCGCCAGCGCGGCGAGTGCCGGTCTGGTCAAGGGGCTCGGCGCCGATGTCGTCGTCGACTACAAGAAAGACGATTTCGAAAAAGTGCTGTCGGGCTACGACGTCGTCTTGAACAGCCAGGACACAAAGACACTTGAAAAGTCACTGAATGTGCTGAAACCGGGAGGCAAGCTCATCTCCATCTCCGGCCCACCGGATCCCGACTTCGCCAGGGAAAAGGGACTGAACATGGTGCTGAAGCTGGTGCTTCGCCTGCTGAGCCGCGGTATTCGAGCGAGAGCCAAGCGCCGTGGCGTGACGTTCTCGTTTCTCTTCATGTGGGCGCAGGGCGAGCAATTGAGCAAGATCGCATCGCTCATCGAAGCTGGTGCGATCCGCCCGGTTGTCGACCGGGTCTTTCCCTTCGAAGCCGCCAACGAGGCGCTGGCCTATGTCGAAACAGGACGCGCCAAGGGCAAGGTCGTCATCAAGGTCAGATAGCAACTCAGCTGCGATCGAGGTCAGCCGCGCCGGGCTGCATCGATCGCCGCGACGTCGATCTTCGTCATCTCCATCATCGCATCAAAGGCGCGTTTGGCTTCCTCGCCGCCGGCCGCCATGGCCTCGGTCAACGTGCGCGGCGTGATTTGCCAGGACACGGCCCATTTGTCCTTGCACCAGCCGCACGCGCTCTCCTGGCCGCCATTGCCGACGATGGCATTCCAGTAGCGGTCGGTTTCCTGCTGATCGTCGGTGGCGATCTGGAACGAGAAGGCCTCGCTCTGCTTGAATGTGGAGCCGCCGTTCAATCCGATGCAGGGAATGCCGGCAACGGTAAATTCGACCGTCAACACGTCGCCTTTCTTGCCGGACGGAAAGTCGCTCGGCGCACGGTGAACGGCGCCCACCCTGGTGTCGGGAAAGGTCTCCGCGTAGAAGCGAGCCGCAGCCTCGGCGTCCTTGTCGAACCAGAGGCAAATCGTGTTCTTTGGCATCGTTGGCATTGCGTGTTCCTTTCGGTGTTAGAGTTGGCGGAGGTCAGCCCAGCAAATTACGTGCCGTGCGCATGAAGATCCTTGACCCGATCGGGATCAGGTCGTCGGGAAAGTCATAGTCGGGATTGTGCAAGGCAGGGTGCCGCTCGCCTGCACCGAGGAAGAACATCGCCGACTTGGCACTATGGCCGAACAGGCCGAAATCTTCAGAGGCGCGCATCGGCAGGGCTTCTTCGCCGTGCGCGACGCCCTCTTCATCGAGCGCGCGCCGCAGATGCTCCACCGCGTCCGGCGCGTTGACGCTGGCGACGAAGATCTCGTGATAGTCCCAGCGGACGGAAAGGCGATGCTCGCCCGCGATCCTGGCGACCAGTGCTTCGGCAGCAGCGCACAGGTTTGCCATGCGCTCGTCACGCCGGGTGCGCAGCGTTGCCCACACCTCGGCGTGAGCCGGCGCGATGCCGAACACGGCTTCGCCCATCGCGGCATGGGTGACCGTCAGCATGGAGAAGTCGTTATCGGCGAAGGTCCCGCGCCCGAGCGCCGGCAGCGCCGGCATCAGCTCACTGATCGCCAGCATCGGCGAGATGCCGGTCTCCGGCATGGACGAATGGGCGGTCTTGCCTTCCAGCACGATGCGCATGCCGCGTGATGCACAGTTGACCACGCCGGCTTTGAGCCGCACCTCGCCGAACGGCACGCCGGGCAGGTTGTGCAATGAGAAAGCGAAATCCGGCACGATCTCGCCGAAGCGCGGATCGGCGACGACGCCGGCCGCGCCATTGCCGGTTTCCTCCGCCGGCTGGAACATCAGCACGACGCGGCCGCTTGCAGGCCTCTCGCGCCCCAACTGACGGCCAAGGGATGCCAGGATCGCGGTGTGTCCGTCATGGCCGCACATATGCGACTTGCCCGGTACGCGCGACGAATGCGGCACGCCTGAAAGTTCTTCGATAGGCAAGGCATCGAGTTCCGAACGGAACAGCACCGTCGGCCCCGCTTTGCCGCTGTCATATATGGCCGCGACGCCGTGCCCGCCGAGCTGTGTCAGCACCTTGTCCGGCCCCGTATCGGCGAGGAAGGCGACGACCTCTTTTGCGGTCTTCTCCTCTTCATTCGAGATTTCCGGTTGCTGATGCAGCTTGCGCCGCCATTCGGTTAGTTCGACAATGTCTCGATTGGTCAAAGTCATGCTTTTTCAGCCTCCGCTGCACTCTTCATTTCGTTGACACGTCCAGTCACAGGGGGTGTCAAACGCAATGATGAATTGCTAGCGATAAAGGGCAGTTCCCGCCACAGTCCAAGTTTCGGGCTTCGGCAGGCCAGAAACGACCGTTCTCCCAGCCACTCTCAGCCTATTGATTGATCTCGGGCTCGACGAGCTTTGCCAGATTTCTGAGCGACTCCTGCCAGCCGAGATAGCAGGCCTCGACCGGAATGACGTCCGGAATGCCCGCCTGGGTGATGTCGATTTCAGTGCCGACCGACACTTTTTTCAAGACCACGGTCACTCGTATCTCGCCGGGCAGGTTGGGATCGTCGAACCTGTCGGTGTAAAGCAGGCGCTCGCCCGGAACGAGTTCGAGATACTCGCCGCCGAAGGAGTGGCTGTCGCCGGTGGTGAAATTGCGGAACGACATCTTGAACGTGCCTCCGACCTTTGCCTCGAAATTATGGACCGTGCAGGTGAAGCCGTTTGGCGGAAGCCACTTGGCCAGCGCGTCCGCTTCAACGAAGGCGCGATAGACCTTTTCCGGGCTGGTCGTCAGAACGCGGTGCAAACGTACGGTGCCGGGCATTGCTGGATCCTTTCATGAATGCCTGTTCGATACCCCAAGGACGGACGAAGGCTAGCCAGTCCGACATTGGTTTGCGAATTTTTTGGGTTTGCGAATTTTTTGAGGGCGCACGGCCTGCGTCACCCACAGGCATGCCGTTCGACCCCGCGCCTGTCGGGCGAGGCGGCGGACGAACTGCACCGGCTCTGGAGCTGGCGTTCACCTGCTAAATCGGGTTCCTGAGCCATCTTGTTGTTCAGGCGCGGTTTTACCGATTGACGCGAACGGCCGCGCGTCGCGGCCAATGCTTCGAACGGGCTAAATAGGGCAGCGCGTCTTTGCCGTCCAAGTGCCGATCATTAGAATTTGCCTCTGATCAGAGTTGATTTCCTATCAGGCCGTTAATGCGGCCATGCTTTTAATAAGCATTTGCTAATAAATCCTCCGAACCTGAGGCAAGCAATGACCAAGAATCTCGGCAATGCACGTCATACGCCAGCGAAGGACCAGCAGGTCTCCCTTCTTGGCAAAGCCGCGCCGGCACTTTTTCCGCTGGTCGTGGCGGCACTGGGCTACATGATTGGCAAGCAGTTCTTCGGCATCTAGCCGCGAAGACAGGGTCTTCCGTTCCCCAAACGTCCCGGCGGATGTCAACGCCGCGGGGCGCCGTTGACATTGCAGCGGCGTGTCGCCGGACATCAACGTCAAACATGGACGTCGCCAAAGGACAGTTCGCCGTCGTCATCGGCCGTGAAAAAGACGATGGCAAGCAACCCGACATAGAATGCGGCCACAACAACCACGATCGCCACACCAGGAACGGGGCCAAGGGCGGCGCTGTCTAGGGCCTCGCGAAGCGAGCCGGCAAAGCCGGCCCTGACACCCACGGTTTGAAGGCTGGGTGTGGATATCTTGAGCACCCAGGCCAGCAACAGGATCAGAAACAGATAGATGTAATTTCGCCGCAGCCGACGGGCTAGCGCGACGCGCTGCGACAGCAGGAATTTCGGCGCGCGCAGGCCTTCGCCGACGATGAGCACCCAGTCCGAGGCGAAGTCGGGCTGTGGGGAAAAGATCTGGGCGAAATAGTGGCGTTCGAACTGGCGTACGCGCGCCCGATAGAAATCGAAGAACCGATAGCGGCGCGCCTCGATCCACAGCAGCAGCAGGATCAGCAGCATGGCGAACAGCAGCACGCCGTGATGCGCACTGGCCGTCGACAGCGATACCGAAAGCAGCGCCGCCACCACCGTGATTGCCCAGTTGGTTGTCCTGTCCAGCCGGTCGCGCCATCCTGCCATGCGAGCGATCTCGGCGCGGTGGAAATGGGACAGCGTGTTGACGCGCTCCGCCGATGAAAGGACGGGGCCAGCGGGCTTTGCCGACGCGTCGTTCATGGCATCCTCCGGCAAGGAACAGAACAGTTTGCCGGCAACATCGTTCCAAGACGCGTCACGCAAGAGCGGCATCGGCCACTCGTGATCTATCTCGGCTGCACGGCCCTTGAGAATCCTTCAGCCTTCGGCAACATGGCGGTAGGGCTGGGAGCGCGAAGATGAGCAAGGCTATTTCCACCGCATCATCGAGGGTCCCGCGCAAGGCGCCGATGGCTCTGACCGAGGATCTCATCGCGCGCACCATGCGTGCTGTCGAGGATGCCGGGCCGACGCCGGGCATGGTTCACATGACCGATGCCGACTATGCGCGCATCCGCGACGAGGTGCTGGCCGGCGCTCCGGCCGGGCCGCTGAAACTATTTGCCTATGGCTCGCTGTTGTGGAAGCCCGCCGGCGAGGTGAGGGGCGGAGAACGCGCGGTGGCCAGCGGCTGGCATCGTTCGTTCTGCTTCACGGTGCAGCGTTTTCGCGGCACGGTCGAGCAGCCCGGCCTGATGATGGCGCTCGATCGCGGCGGCCAGTGCCAGGGCATGGTGTTCGAGATCGCGGAGCCGCTGGCGGCTAACCTCGAAGCGCTGCTGCGCCGCGAAATGACCATCCTGCCCGCCGTCAACGTGCCGCGCTGGCTGCAGGTCAGGACCGAAGGCGGCCCATGTCGCGCGCTTGGCTTCGTCGTCGATCCCGCCAATCCGCGTTATGCCGGCAAGCTCGACAAGCAGGCGATCGCGGCGACGCTGGTGACAGCCGCCGGTCATTGGGGCTCGGGCGCGCAATATCTTTTCGAGACGATCCGCCACCTCGAAGCCTGCGGCATCCGCGACCGCAATCTGTGGCGGTTGCAGGAATTGGTGGCCGTGGAGATCGGGCTGACCATCGCCCAGAAGTGATCCGCCCAGAAGTGATCCGCTCAGACGCGGCACGCTTCAGTCGTGTTTGGCCCCGGATGTTTGCAGGCCACAGCACTTTTTGAAGCAAATCTCTGATTTCGAAAGTCTCCGCAGTGAGGGTTTAATGAATTGAAAACAGTTCTGGCCCAACGATGACCTGAACACCGGCGCAGGACACGGTGCGCGTGGGCAAATCATGAAATCCTCGACCGGAGAGCATTACCCAGCGCTGGATCATGTTCGTGGCCTGGCGGCCTTTCTTGTCTTTTCCTGGCATTTCCTTCATGCGTCTCCTGAAGGCCCGGTGCCTTATGACTTCGTGCCGGCTCTTCCCCTCTTCAGCGTTCTGGATGAAGGGCATACTGGCGTTTCCCTGTTCATGGCGCTTTCCGGGTACCTGTTCGCCAAGCTGCTCGATGGAAAGCAGATCAACTATCTGCCCTTCTTTGCCAACAGGGCCCTCAGGCTGCTTCCGCTTCTGCTGGTCGTGATATGTATCGAGGCTTGCCGCAGGTACCTGGCCGGACAGTCCCTCGACGGGTATTTCACGGGCGTCGGATTGGGGTTTCTTTTTCCCACCCTCCCGAATGGCGGCTGGTCGGTAACGATCGAAGCGCACTTCTACCTGTTGCTGCCGTTCTTGCTGATGGCATCCAGGCGGTTTGTGTTCGCGCCCTTGCTATTCATCGCGGCAGCCATTGTGCTGAGGTCCGTCCTGTATGTGCAGATCGGCGAAGTGCAGTCGGCGGCGTCCGTAACCATCATAGGCCATGCGGATCAGTTCCTGGCCGGCATTCTTGCCTTCCACCTGCGTGCCCACGCGAAGAACCAACACTGGCTGGCGCTGGCCGTTCTCATGGCTTTTTCGGGGTTCTTCTGGTGGTTCGATGCAGCCGGCGGATTTTACCAACTGGGCCGCTATCCGTCGCCTCATTGGATATGGATCATCCTGCCGACCCTGGAGGCGGCAGCCTATTCATTCGGCATCGCCTACTACGACACGAGCTTTTCGAAAAAGCGAACAAGCCCGCCGTTCAGGATACTGGAGAAGGCGGGGGCCTACAGCTATTCGATCTATCTTCTGCACCTGTTCTTCGTCATGCAATTGGCGGCGTTCATAGACACGAATGTCATGAGCATCAGCAATTTCTACGTCGCATGCCTCTGGTCCGCATTGTGCTTCGTGGCGACGATCCCGATCGGCTATCTCAGCTACACCTGCGTCGAGGCGCCATTCCTGCGCCTGCGTCTGCGCTATATGGACCGAAAGCCCGAAACTGCGGCATCGACCGCGGCTGAGCTTGGATCGGTCATCGCCCATAGACCGACCTCGTTCAGCCGTCCCTGAGCCACACCAGCATTTCGCCGGGCTCGCGGTTGTCCCAGGCGAAATAGGGAATGGCGGTCAGGCGCGTCTCGGCGGTGGTCGGCGGCTCGGGCCTGTAGAGCCCGTCCTGCCAGCCGTCGGGGACATCGGCAAGTGCCGCGGTCGACAGCGTCACCACGCCGCCGAGAAGTTCCGGCCGCTGCTGCGCTTCGATGGTGGCCGTCCGCGGCAGCGTCAGGCGATGCGGCTGGCTGTCATTGTCTGATGCCTCGACGCAATAGATCAGCGGGCCGCGTGACAGCGCGACGCGGCCGGCATCCTGGCGCACCTGCGGGTTGGCATAGAGCCGCTCGATCGGCATTTCGAGATCGAGCCGGACATCATCGCCCTTCGTCCATGTTCGCTTGATCGCGGCGTAGCCGTCGCTGGTGATCTCAGCCGGCTTGATGGCCTCGCCGTTCACCTTCAACTGGGCACTGGCGCTCCAGGCGGGAATGCGCAGGTGCAAGGTAAATTCGACCGGCGCCTGCGGCTCGAGCGTGATCTCGACGGCGCCGTCCCAGGGATAGCGGCTTGCCTGCGTCAAGCTCACCGGTGTGCCTGATATGTCGAAGCGAGCTGTCGAGTCGCCATAGAGGTGGATGGCCAACGCATCGTCGGCCAGGCTGTAGAAATAGCTGCCGATCGAGGCGACCATGCGCCCGATATTGGGTGGGCAGCACGGGCAGCGGTGCCATTTCCACCTGTTGTGCTTGCCCCGGCTTTCCAATGGATTCTCGTAGAAAAACAGCGAGCCGTCGAGCGACAGGCCCGAGATCGAACCGTTGTAGAGGGCGCGTTCCATCATGTCGGCGTAGCGCGCGTTCGGCCCCATGCCGAGCATGCGGCTGGCCCAGAACACCAGGCCCACCGCTGCACAGGTCTCGGCATAGGCGCTCTCGTTGGGCAGGTCGTAGTCGCTGGTGAACCCCTCATTGTGCGCCGATGGTCCCAGTCCGCCGGTGATATAGAGGCTCTTGGTGGTGAGATCGTCCCACAGAAGGTCGAGTGCCGACCGCAGCGTGTCGTCGCCATATTCAGTGGCGATGTCGGCCATGCCCGAATAGAGGTACATCGCTCTGACCGCATGGCCGACGACCTTGTGCTGTTCGCGCACCGGGATGTGCGACTGGCTGTATTCATAGGTCTTGAAATGATAGGCCTTCGGGTCGGCGCCGCGGGCGCGGGCCTCCTCGTCGAAATAATGTGGCTGCTGCCCGCGCTGGTCGATGAAGTATTTGGCCAGCTCCATGTATTTCCGCTCGCCGGTCACCCGCGCCAGCTTGACCAGTGCCAGCTCGATCTCCTCATGACCGCAATAGCCCTTCTTCTTGCCGGGCTCGGGGCCGAGCACCGACGCGATATGGTCGGCATAGCGGCACATGATATCGAGCAGCTTGCGTTTTCCCGTCGCCTGGTAGTAGGCGACCGCGCCCTCGATCAGGTGGCCGGCGCAATAGAGTTCGTGGCAGTCGCGCAGATTGGTCCAGCGCTTGCCGGGCTGGATGCGCTGATACCAGCTCGAGAGATAGCCGTCCTCCTGCTGCAGCTTGCCATACATGTCGGTGACGGCATCGATCTTCTTCTCCAGTTCGGGGTTTTTGCGCCGGTAAAGCGAATAGGCCGCGGTCTCGATCGTCTTGCCGAGATCGGAATCCCAGAACATCTGCGTGGTCACCGTCGATCCGGTGAATTCTGCGCCCTGGCGATCGGCTTCGTCGGGAGAGGGCGAGTGAAAGGGGATGATTATGCCGGGCGAGGGGCGGCCCGGATCGATCTGCTCCAGCATGCGGGCCTCGACGCAGCGCTCGTAGAGGATGTCGGCGGTGCGTGTGGCGACAGCGTCGGCGCGGTCGCCCCAGAAGCCGTGCACGTCGACCTGCGGCACCGGCAGCGGGCGGAAGGCGAGCTTCGGTTTTCCGGTTTTTGCGGATGGCGATGCGGTCATGAAACTTACTCCATTCGGTCTGTCTATTTGACGGCCCCGGCCATCAGGCCGCGGATGTAGAAGCGCTGCAGCGCCAGGAACAGGATCAGGCACGGCACCATCATCACGGTGACGCCAGCCTGCACCGCGCCCCAGTCGATGGCGCCGAAGCGGCCCGACTGCAGTGCGGTCATCATCACCGGCAGCGTGAACTTGGATTGGTCGGTCATCAGCACGAGGGCGGCGAGGAATTCGTTCCAGGCGCCGAGGAAGGCAAACAGGGCGATGGTGACGACGCCCGGCCAGACCAGCGGCAGCATCACCTTCAAAAGCATTGTGAGATTGCTGGCACCGTCCATGCGGGCGGCCTCCTCGATTTCGCGCGGCACGGCGTCGAAGGCGTTGCGCATCATGAAGATCGAGAACGGCAGTTGCAGCGTCACATAGACGCCGACCAGGCCGGTCAGGGTGTTGTGCAGGCCAAGCTTGGTCAGCACCAGGAAGATCGGCGTCAGGATCGACTGGAACGGGATCATGATCGTCGACAGGATGAGGATAAAGAACAGGTCCTTGAACGGAAACCGAAAGCGCGAAAAGCCGTAGCCGGCCAGCACGCTGACGGCGACCGAGAGCACGACGGTCATCACCGAGACATAGATGCTGTTTTGCGCCGAAGCCCACAGCCCGTCACCGAAGCTGTTGAGCGTGGCATAGTTCTCCAGCGAGAACCCCGACGTCGGCCAGGGCGGCAGCGGCGGCAGGCGTGCTTCGGCCGCCGGCTTGAACGCCGACAGCACCGCCCAAACAATCGGCGCGGCAAACAGCACCGAGGCGATGATGCCGGTCGAATGCTCTGCGACGCGGCTCAGGAGCCGGCGGCTACGGGAGGCGGCCTGCGCCATCAGTCGAGACCCTCCGGCTTGCGCAACAACCATAGCTGGACGAGGCTGAGCGCCACCAGGATAACCAGCAGCACCATGGAAAGTGCCGCGCCATAGCCGAGCTTGAACGACACGAAGGACTGGTTGAAGATCCAGTAGACCGCCGTCAGCGTCTGGTTGCGCGGGCCGCCGCGCAGGATGATGTAGAATTGGTCGAAGGCGAGGATCGAGCCGGCGACCGACAGGATCAGCGCCAGCGCCAGCGTGCGACGCATCAGCGGCAAGGTGATCGCCCTGAACCTGGCGAAAGGCCCGGCACCGTCGATGACGGCCGCCTCCTGCAGGTCCTGCGGGATCGATTGCAGGCCGGCCATCAGGATGATCATGGTGAAGCCGGCGACCTTCCAGACGACCATGGCGATGATCGACCAGAAGGCCGGCTGAAAGGTGGCCAGAAGGTTGAACTTCCTGTCGATCAGTCCGAGGTCGTAAGCGGCCGGGCTGAACAGGCCGGAATCGACATTCAGCAACCACGACCAGAGCAGGCTGGCCGAGGCGAAACCGACAACCGCCGGCATGAAGAACATGGTGCGGTAGAGATTGGTCAGCGGCCGCGGCCGTTCGACGAACAGCGCCAGCGGAAAGGCCACCACGAAGATCGCGATGGTGACGATCACCGTGTAGAAGGCGGTGAAGCGCAGCGCGTTCCAGAACCTGGTGTCGCGCAGGATGGCGACGTAATTGCCGAGGCCGATATAGCTGTGCTCGCCCATCAGCGGCCAATTGTGTAGCGACATCCACGCCGTCATGCCGAGCGGGATCAGGAAAAAGACGATGACCAGCGCGACAGCCGGCGCGACATAGAGCAGGCCGATCCATTGTTGGCGGCTGGCGACCCTGCGGGCGCTGGGCGGGGCGGGGCTTGCTGCGGTTGTGATAGAGCTCATGCCGTGCCTGTTCTTCCGTCGGATACAGTTGGCCGCCCCACCTCCCCCTTGTGGGGAGGTCGGACCGAAGGTCCGGGTGGGGGGTACTGGCGCTGACCCCCACCCCGCTGCTTTGCAGCGACCCTCCCCACAAGGGGGAGGGTAAAGAACGCGCCGGCCACCCGCCCAGGGAGACAGGCGGGCGGCCGGAAGGCGGCCGCTTATTTTTGCGGCGCCTGGTCGATGATCGACTGCATCGTCTCTTGTGCGTTGGCTATGGCGCCATCGACATCGTCGCCGAAGAAGACCTCGTTGATCATCTGCGTCCACGGCCCGTTGGCGGAGTTGATCAGGTCGTTGAACACCACCGAATAGGGTGTCTTGCCCTTGGCCATGGCCTCGGCGGCGATCTGGTAGCGCGGATCGAGATCCTTCAGCGCCTCCTTGGCGATGTCGCCGCGCACCGGCAGGCTGCCGTATTTGGCGAGGATGGTCTGGCCCTCGAGCGAATAGGCGAAATCGAGGAACTCCTTCACCACCGGCAGTTTCGTGGTGCCCTTGGTGACGACGAAATTGTCGCCGCCGGCAAAGGACGACCAGCCGCTGTCCTTGCCCGGCAGGAAGGTGACGCCGTAATCGATATCGGGATACTGGGTGTTGAGCGCGCCGATGGCGAAGGCGCCGGATGGCGAGATGCCGATATTGCCGGCGGCAAATGCCGCAAAGAAGTTGGCGCCGGTATCGGTCTGCGCGCCCGCCGGCACCAGATCCTTCTTGACCATCGAGCGGTAGAGATCGATGGCGCCGCGCAGCTGCGGGCTGTCCAGCGTCGCCTTCGAGCCGTCTTCGCTCAGGATGTCGCCGCCCGACGCCCAGATCAGGGGTGTGAAAGTGAAGATGTTGCAGCCGCCGCAATTGCCGGAGAAGTAGAAGCCCTTGATGTTGCCGCCGAGCGCGTTGACCTTCTCGGCATCGGCCGCGATCTCGGCCCAGTTGGCCGGACCTTTTTCGGGGTCGAGGCCGGCCTGCTTGAACAGCTTCTTGTTCCAGATCAGCACCGAGGCGTCGGCGGAGAACGGCAGCCCGTAAATGTGATCCTTGTAGGTTCCGGTCTTCACATGCGCCGGCGACAAGCTGGCAAAATAGGGCAGGGACTTTGCCCAGTCGGTGATGTCCTCCAATTGGCCGGCTGCGGCGAAGGACGGCGTGTAGATCAGGTCGAGCGACAGCGCGTCGGGCGCCGTGCCGCCGGCGGCCGCGGCACCGTATTTCGGGATGATCTCGGCATTGGGAATAATGTCGAGCTTGACCTGGTTGGTGTGCGCCTTGTTGTAGGCATCGACGATCCTCGGCATGAAATTCGAGCCGTCGGCGCGCACCCAGATGTTGGCCGTCTCGGCGGCGGCAGTGCCGAGACCGCCACCCAAAACAGCAGCGGCCAGGGTCAGTTTGGCAATCAGGTTCCTCATGTTCTCCTCCTCCAAGGTTGGCCGCGGGCCGCGGCTTGGCGCCGATTGCGCGGCGCTTCGTTTTCAGCCACCCGGCGGATGGCCGCATGACTGCCGCACCACCAGCCGGCACGGCAGTTTTCGAATGCCTGGCGCGGCGGGCTTGCCGCCGACCAGCGAAAGCAGGGTCAACCCGGCCTCGCGCCCGAGCGCGACCAGGTTCATGTCGACAGAGGTCAGCGGCGGGCGCGTCGCCTCGGCCACGATCTCCCAATTGTCGAAACCGATGACGCCGACATCCCTGGGGACGTCGAGCCCGCGTTCGCGCAGAGCATCGATGACGCCGCGCGCGATCTGGTCGTTGCCGCAGAAGACCGCGTCCGGCCTTTCGCTTTTGCCGTCAAACAGTTGCGCAACCGCCTGGTGACCCCAGGCTTCCGACCAGGAGCCGAGCAGCGGCTCGCTGACCGTCAGGCCGTTTTCGACGAGCACGTCGCGGTAAGCCTGGACGCGCGCGTGCACCACGGCAAAGCTCGCCGGCCCGGTGACGTGGGCGATGCGCTTGCGGCCCAGCCGGCAGAAATGCTCGACGGCCAGCCGGGCGCCGCCAACATCGTCCGAGACGAAAGCGACGGCGTCGGGATCTGGCTGCGTGAAAGCATAGATCACCGGGACGCGCAGATTGGAGAGGTCGACGGGGAGATGGCGATCGATGCGCTTGCCGGTGGCGATGATGCCGTCCACGCGCTTGTCGAGCATGGCGTCGACATGCATCTGGCCCAGCCGCGGATCCTCCTCGACATTGCACAGGAACACCGAGACGCCATTGTCGACCAGCGCGTCCGAAATGCCCGACATCAGCGGCAGCGAGAAGCGGCCATAGGTATCGTTGGTGAGCAGGCCGACGGTGAAGCTGCGGCGCCGGAGCAGGCTTTGCGCCAGGCTGTTGGGCCGGAAGCCAAGCCGCCGGGCGGTCTCGCGAATGCGTTCGCGCGTCTCGGCTGTCATCCGGCCCTGGCCGTTGAGCGCCTTGGATGCGGTGGCGACGCTGACTCCGGCCTGGGCGGCCACGTCACGCAAGGTGACTGGCTTGGAAAAGACCGGAACAGGCAGATCGTCCGATGGCATCGCGCCGAGATCCTTGGTTGGGAAAAGGTTTTCTCTTACCGAGCCGGATGAGGCCCGGCAGGTGGCCGAGCCCGACGACGATTGTTTGGGAAAACCTTTTCTCAGAAGAAGCTAAGCCAGATCGAATCGCTGTTCAAGGGGAAAAGTTGGTTGGCCTCCGCTCCTCTCCTCCAAAATGCAACGCGGGGTAAAAGCAGCCTCGGAAGCGCGTAGCTCTGGGGAAGAACGTCAGTCGCAGTGCTGGAGGCCCTCGGTCGAGACGGGGCGGGCTGCCGCTTGGGGCGTGAAGGATCGCAACTCTGCGCCGGAAGCGAGACCCGGCAAGGTTGGCTGGCGAACGCTCTGAAACTCGATCCGAAAATTCTGAACAATCCCTCGGGAGACGGCAAATCTCTGAAGCCTCGGTTCGATCCCGAGGCGAGGCCCCCAAAATTTGGCGTCCCAATCTGCCCCGGGCGCAGTCAGTTCCCACGAATAGATTGTGTGTTGCGAAGGCAGTACGGACTGGCCGTCAAAGCAATCCTGTCTTGAATTTGGCATGCAGGCGCTCGCGAAAAGAGTGCTATGGAAGGGGTGCGAGCGTAGTTGCTTCGCTTTTCCCTGACATTCGAGGCCTTTCGTGCGTGAACCGTCGCTGCTGCCCGTCTTTGGAAAACTTGGCCTCAAGGCCCCTGTCGCCTTGGCGGCGGCACCGGTCTCGTCGGCAGGTGTGCCGCACCTGCGGAAGCTTCTGGCCGTGCATGGCGGCATGGTGCTGAAACTGTCGGTCGTCGCCTGGACGGTGCTGATCCTGGGCGCCGTGTTTTTCACGATGCAAGGCTGACCGCCATGGCCAACCGCTACACGCTGCGCATGGAGCTTCCCCAGAGCTGGAGCATCATCGATGTCTTCACCGGCCAGCCTGCGGTTGTCCGGCAAAAGGTGATGGTCGGGATGGGGCCGCGCGAGGCCGAGGACATGGTCGTGCAGATGAATGTCCGCGACGTCAGACGCCGCGAAAGGGCCGAGCGCAAGACCTGATCGCGGTCAGCGCCAACTCGCCGCCATTTCAGCCGAAATCGGCCGCCGTCAGCACATACATGCTCTTGCGGGTGCGGTCATAGGCCTTCGACGCCACCTCGCGGATGGCGCTGCTCTCGGTGTCGAATGTCTGGAGATAACCGGCTTCATCGGCAGCTGTGCCCGGCCGCATCTTGGCCATGGCGTCGGCAGCGACGGAAAACGAGATCTGAAACATGCCGTCATGGCCAACGAAACGAATGCGCTGGCCCGCTTCGTCATAGCTGCGGCTGCGGTTGGGAAAGGTGAGGCTCATGTCTTGGCCTCCGTGGCTTTCTTGGTCACCCGCTTCTTCTTCGGCGTCGGATTGAGGGCCTCGGCGACACGATCGGCCTCTTCCTTGGCCAACCGAAGCTCCCTCAGCCTTGCCGTCTTGATCTCCCTGGCTCTTGCCTCGGACATATATTCGGCGGTCGCCTTGTTTTTCTCCGCTGTCTTCTTTTGCTTGTCGACAAAGCGGGCTTCAGCTTTTTCCATGATCGTCTGATTGCCTTCGGCCATCGAAGAAATCTCCCTTGTGCCTGAAATCGTGAAAGTGAACTTGTCCGATAAATAGGCACTCGATCGGCAAAATTCAATCTTTTGAATTATTTGACATTCTGCGGATATCACGAAACGGCCAGCCGAAATAATACTTTTGAATATTTAATGTGGTCCGCGAATAATTTTTGGCACTCCTATCTATCGAGTGCCAACGCGTCTATAGAGGAGGGGCGTGGCCGCCTGTGCCGGCCCCAGAAAGAAAGTTCCCATGAAATTTCGGCCACTCCACGACCGCGTCGTCATTCGTCGCGCCGAAGGCGATATCAAATCCAAGGGCGGGATCATCATCCCCGACACTGCCAAGGAAAAGCCGCAGGAGGGCGAAGTCATCGCCGTCGGGCCTGGCGCACGCGACGAAAACGGCGCGCTTGTTCCGCTCGACGTCAAAGCCGGCGACTTCATCCTGTTCGGCAAATGGTCGGGCACCGAGGTCAAGATCGACGGCGAGGACCTTCTGATCATGAAGGAAGCCGACATCATGGGCGTCATCGACAAGAGCGAGACCGGGATCATCGACAAGGGCGAGACGGCTGCAACCGACAAGACCGTGGCCGCCAAGAAAGCTGCCTGACCTCATTTTCTCCGAACGAACTGGATAAAAATCATGTCTGCCAAGGAAATCAAATTCTCCACCGATGCGCGCGACCGCATGCTACGCGGCGTCGAGATCCTCACCAATGCGGTGAAGGTCACGCTCGGCCCCAAGGGCCGCAACGTCATCATCGACAAGGCCTATGGCGCGCCGCGCATCACCAAGGACGGCGTCACCGTCGCCAAGGAAATCGAGCTTGCCGACAAGTTCGAGAACATGGGCGCCCAGATGGTGCGCGAAGTGGCCTCGAAGACCAACGACCTCGCCGGTGACGGCACCACCACCGCCACGGTGCTGGCCGCCTCGATCCTGCGCGAAGGCGCCAAGCTGGTCGCCGCCGGCATGAACCCCATGGATTTGAAGCGCGGCATCGACCAGGCGGTTTCCGCCGTGGTCAAGGAAATCCAGGCGCGCGCCAAGAAGGTCAAGTCGTCGGCCGAGATCGCACAGGTCGGCACCATCGCCGCCAATGGCGATGCCAGCGTCGGCGAGATGATCGCCAAGGCGATGGACAAGGTCGGCAATGACGGCGTCATCACCGTCGAGGAAGCCAAGACCGCAGAGACCGAACTCGATGTCGTCGAAGGCATGCAGTTCGACCGCGGCTATCTCTCGCCCTATTTCGTCACCAATGCCGACAAGATGCGCGTCGAGCTGGAAGAGCCCTACATCCTCATCCACGAGAAGAAGCTTGGCAATCTGCAGGCGATGCTGCCGATCCTCGAAGCGGTGGTGCAGAGCGGCAGGCCGCTGCTGATCATCTCCGAGGACGTCGAGGGCGAGGCTCTGGCGACGCTGGTCGTCAACAAGCTGCGCGGCGGCCTCAAGGTCGCGGCCGTCAAGGCGCCGGGCTTCGGCGATCGCCGCAAGGCGATGCTGGAAGACATCGCCGTGCTGACATCAGGCCAGATGATCTCCGAGGACCTCGGCATCAAGCTTGAAAACGTCACCATCGAGATGCTCGGCCGCGCCAAGCGTGTGCTGATCGAGAAAGACACCACCACGATCATCGACGGTGCCGGCACCAAGGCGACGATCCAGGCGCGCGTCGCCCAGATCAAGGGCCAGATCGAGGAGACGACCTCCGACTACGACAAGGAGAAGCTGCAGGAGCGGCTGGCCAAGCTCGCCGGCGGCGTAGCCGTCATCCGCGTCGGCGGCGTCACCGAGTCGGAAGTCAAGGAAAAGAAGGACCGCATCGACGATGCGCTGAACGCCACCCGCGCGGCGGTCGAGGAAGGCATCGTGCCCGGCGGCGGCGTGGCTCTGCTGCGTGCCCGCTCGGTGCTTGGCGGCCTGACCGGCGCCAATGCCGATGTCACGGCCGGCATCACGATCGTGCTGCGGGCGCTCGAAGCGCCGATCCGCCAGATCGCCGAGAATTCCGGCGTCGAGGGCTCGATCGTCGTCGGCAAGCTCACCGACAGCAAGGACCACAATCAGGGTTTTGACGCCCAGAACGAGGTCTATGTCGACATGATCAAGGCAGGCATCGTCGATCCGGCGAAAGTGGTGCGCACCGCACTGCAGGATGCCGGTTCGATCGCGGCCCTTCTGATCACCGCCGAAGCGATGATCACCGACGTTCCGCCGAAAGACGCTGCCCCGGCGGGCGGCGGTGGCGGTATGGGCGGCTACTAAAACCCGGGACTTGTCCGATCTGTTTGAGAGGTGAATGACGGCCCCGATCGGGGCCGTCATGATTCTCAAGATGATCGCAAAGTTTACGCATAGCTGCCTTGCCGTCCGGCTCAGCGCCGGGAGGCACCCCTGATCTTGCGGCTTTCGGAGGGGACGCAATCCACGCTAGACTGTGCAGGCGGCCGTCCTGGTTGCGGAGCTCGCCGGGACTTTGTGAAGCGATCGGACGAACCGCTATCCTCGATACGGAGACACGTTCATGTTTGCGGCCAAGGCCATCGATACCTCAGACAAGGCCGCGTTCTACCGCGACCTCGCCACTCAGCTTAAGGCGCTGCTCGACGGCGAGCGCGATTCGATCGCCAATGCGGCCAACACCGCAGCACTCATCTTCCAGATGGTGCCGGACCTCAACTGGGCCGGGTTCTATTTCCTGCAGTCGGACGAGGAAATGGTGCTCGGGCCGTTCCAGGGCAAGCCGGCCTGTGTGCGCATCGCCGTCGGCAAGGGCGTGTGCGGAACGGCGGTCGAACTCGGCACCTCGATGCTGATCAAGGACGTGCATGATTTTCCCGGTCACATCGCCTGCGATGCCGACTCGCGCTCGGAACTGGTGGTGCTGCTCGAGGACGATGAAGGCGTCTTCGGCGTGCTCGATCTCGACAGTCCGCTGCCCGGCCGCTTCGACAAGGCCGACCAGGCCGGCATCGAGACGCTGGCGGCGATCTATGCCGCGTCGAGTTCGTTCGAGGACTAGGCCCGGTTTAGACTAGGCGAATTTCACCAGCAGCAGGCTGAAGCAGCCGATGAACAGGAAGGCCGAGAAGGCGAGCGCCAAGGGGCGCAGGCCGCGTGAGCGCAACTGCGAGATGTCGGCCTGCAGGCCCATGGCGGCCAGCCCCATGGTCAGCATGATGGTGGTGGCGAGCGCCATTGCCGATTTCACCTCGGCCGGCACGGTGACGAGGCTGTTCAGCGCCACGATGGCGACGAAGGCGGCGACGAACCACGGCATGGGCGGCCGCGCCGCCACCTCACTGCTGCTCCTGCGGCGCGCCATCAGGCCGAGCGCGACGACCATCGGCGCCAGCATGGCGACGCGGGTCAGCTTGGCGACGGTGGCGATCTCGCCGGACTGGGTGCCGTTCTGGAAGCCGGCGCCGATGACTTGCGCCACTTCATGGATCGAGGCGCCGGCCCACAGGCCGAAAGCGTGCTGGTCGAGGCCGAGCATGGGCGCCATGAGCGGGAAGCCGAGCATGGCGACGGTGCCGAACAAGGTGATCGAGGCGACGGCGTAGGTGACGTCCTCGTCGCGCGCATCGGTGACGATGTTGGTGGCGACGATAGCCGAGGCGCCGCAGATCGAGGTGCCGGCGGCGATCAGCTGCGCCAGCTTGGCGTCGACGCCGATCAGCCGACCGAGCGTGATGGTGAAAACGAAGGTGGCACCAAGCGTGGCCGCGACAATGCCGACGCCGCCGGCGCCGATCGAGACGACTTGGCCGAGCGTCAGCTGGAAGCCGAGCAGCACGATGGCGAAGCGCAACAGGCGCCTTTGCGAGAATGCGATACCGGCTTTGGCGTGCACCGGTGTGCCCAGCACGTTGGAGTAGATCATGCCGGCAACGACGGCCAGGATCATCGGGCTGAACAAGGCGAAGCCGGAGACATTGCGGGCCGAGAAGGCGACCGCAGTGATCATCGTGACCAAGACGATGCCGGGGACGATGCCATTCCAGTTGAGGGATTTCCGTCCTGGTGTCAGATCGGCAGGAAAAGCGCTTTTCGGAATATCGTTCGCGAAGTGGGAAATGGAAGACAATGCAATGCTCCGGACGGGTGTGCCGGAGGAATGCCATTCCTCAAATAATCTTTCCAACGAATTATTTTCGTCATAATGATCGGTTTTTACGAACGATCGGTCGGGCATTGGCTGTGCGTCATCTTCTGGCCGACCTGGATTAAAGCTGCGCTTCGATCGCCGCCTTGTCGATCACCGACCAGACGTTCCTGATTGTGTCGTCGAGGAATTCATAGAAGACGTTCTCACTGAAGGAGATCTTCCGGCCGTTGATGGGCAGGCCGAAGAAGGTTCCCTTCGGCGTGCAGTTGAACTGGAGCCGGCTGGCTATGAACGGCGGTTCGGCGATTTGCAGTTGGATGTCGAAATAGAGGTCTGGGATCTCCCGAAAATCGCGCTCCAGCATTTCGCGGTACCCCGCCAGCCTGACGCGGTCGCCATTGTAGTGGACCTCGTCATGGACGAAGCGATGCAGATTTTGCCAATCCTGATTGTTGAGGCAGGCGATGTAGCCTCGATAGAGGTCGGTAACGGTCACGGCGATGGCTCCGGTGCTTGGTCTGGGTCGAGCAAAAAGATAGAACGACTGCGGGTGCAGTCCAGATGCGACATCGCCTGCCGGCGCGCCGCCTAGAACATGCCGCGGTCGTTGCTCCGCTGGTCGTCGTCCACCAGATGCGGCTGATAGATTCCCGTCCGCCGCCAAGGCCGGGCCGGGTCCGCCGGATTTGTGTGGATATCGGCGACGGCGATGGAGGGTGTTCCATTGGCCGGGCATTGCGCCGCCACCGGCCGCCGGGGGCAACGATTCCCGAAGGCGCGGTCAGGCTGTGTTGCGCGGGGAGGGAGAAACTGGCCCAGTAATTGTTGCTTGCCGCGCGTCCCTGCATCTCGACGGCGGCGGCGGTGATTGTCGGATGCGTCCTCCAGAAAATCGATGCTGTCCGCGAACAGCGATGCCGATCCGATCCAGACGGCTACGGCAAACTCGATCCCGAAATAGGCCAGGTTCAGGATGGCAACCATCCGCACCCTTGTTCAGCGTTCCGGTCATATTTTGTCCATCGATCAATTGCCGTTTATCGCAAGGCCCGCAGCGATTCCATGACATGAGACATTACCGATCGAGCAGCCGCCTTGACAGCGCCACGCATCATGTTCCAGCTTGGCGCCATGTTCGTCCTCGCGCCCACCAACACCAAGCGACGCCGCACCTGCACAGTGCGGAGCGGCAGACTGATTGCGCGACGACAAAGACCGGCAGGATAGATCCGGTTCGTTCGTTTCCAGCCCCGCCCGCGACACCGCCGGCGGGGGTTTTCATATCTGGAGCACTTTGATGACCAACAATTCTTCTATCCGGCTTCGGCCCGCCGAGCCCGCTGACGCCACCGCGATCCGGGATATCGTTCGTGCCGCCTATGTCAAATGGGTGCCGGTGATCGGCCGCGAGCCGCTGCCTATGCGCGCCGACTACGACAAGGCTGTTGCCGAGCATCCGTTCGATCTCGCCGTCGAGGATGGCGGCATTGTCGGGATGATCGAAACCATCCTGGCCGCAGATCACCTCTGGATCGAGAATGTCTGCGTGGCACCGGATGCGCAGGGGAGAGGGATTGGCCGGCTGTTGCTGGAGCTGGCCGAGCGCAAGGCAATCGAAGCAGGACGTGCCGAGCTTCGCCTGCTGACCAATGGCGCCTTCGAGGCGAATGTGTCGCTCTACAAGAGGCAGGGCTATGTCATCGATCGGGAAGAGCCGTTCATGGGCGGCATGACGGTCTATATGAGCAAGAGGCTCGCGGGATTACCGGCAATCTGACGAAGGAGTTCGATAATGGCTGCCAGGGTCAGGCTTAAGCAACTCCTAGGGCTTTACGCGGTTTCCCGGCTGGAGGCGGGCGAGATCATTCCCGGTTGGGCGGACGGGCCAGGCTTCGTCAGCATCACAAGGACTGACGACGAGCTTTCGATCGTTTGCTTGCAGGACCGCGTGCCGCATGCCGTCAAGCAGGATATCGACTGGGTGGCCTTCAAACTCGAGGGCCCGTTTGCCTTCGATGAAACCGGTATCGTGCTGTCGGTTATCAGGCCGTTGTCGGAAAACGGGTTGGGCATCTTCCTGGTGTCCACTTTCGATGGTGACCATCTGTTGGTGAAAGCGACGGATCAGGCCGCCGCGAGGCGGTTTCTGGTCGAGGCCGGGCATATCTTGCTGTAGTCCATCCTCACCACTACTCGCTGGCCCAACCGCTCTGGCTCAATCACTGCCGCACTGGCTCAACGACTTCGGGGGTTGCGTTTGACAGCGGCGTTTGTGCATCGTTATCTCCAGCCAGATATGACGGCCCGGCGCGGCCATGCGGCCAAGGAGAAAACCATGTCACACAATCTGCAATTCTATATCGATGGCGCGTGGGTCGATCCTGTTGTGCCCAACACATTGGACGTCATAGATCCCTCGAATGAGGACGCCTTTGCGCAGATTTCGCTAGGCTCCAAGGCCGATGTCGACAGGGCGGTGGCTGCCGCCAAGCGCGCCTTCAACAGCTTTGGTTTTACAGAGGTTGGTGAGCGGCTCGACCTGCTGAACCGCATCATCGCGGTCTACAAGAAGCGCAGTGGCGATCTTGCCGTCGCTGTGTCCCGCGAGATGGGTGCGCCGCGCCAGATGGCGTTGGACAGCCAGGTCGGCATCGGTCTTGCGCATCTGCAGAAGATGGCCGACGTGCTGAAGAGTTTCGAATTCCGCCACGTCAAGGGCAACCATCTGGTGGTCAAGGAGCCGATCGGCGTCGTCGGGCTGATCACGCCGTGGAACTGGCCGCTCAACCAGATCACCTGCAAGGTCGGTCCGGCGCTTGCTGCTGGCTGCACCATGGTGCTGAAGCCCTCCGAGATCGCGCCGCTCGACGCCATCATCTTCGCCGAAATCCTGGACGAGGCCGGCGTGCCGAAGGGCGTCTTCAACCTCGTCAATGGCGACGGTCCCGGCGTCGGCCAGGCGCTGTCCAGCCATCCCGACATCGACATGATGTCATTCACCGGCTCGACCCGCGCCGGCATCCTGGTGGCCAAGGCCGCCGCCGATACGGTCAAGCGCGTGCACCAGGAGCTTGGCGGCAAGTCGGCCAACATCCTGTTCGGGGATGTCGACCTCGCAAGCGCCGTCAGCAAGGGCGTCGCCGGCTGCTTCAGCAACAGCGGCCAGTCCTGCAACGCGCCGACGCGCATGTTCGTGCCGCGCGACCGCCATGAAGAGGCGGCCGGCTATGCCAAGGCCGCGGCGGAAAAGTTCACCGTCGGCCCCGCTGACGCCGCCGGCACCAAGCTTGGCCCGGTCGTCAGCCAGGTTCAGTTCGACAAGATCCAGGACCTGATCCAGGCCGGCATCGATGAAGGTGCGACGCTGGTGGCGGGCGGCCCAGGCCGGCCGGCCGAGCTTAACCGCGGCTACTATGTCAGGCCGACGGTGTTCGCCGACGTCACCCACGACATGCGCATCGCGCGCGAGGAGATCTTTGGGCCGGTGCTGGCGATCATGCCCTACGACAGCGTCGACGAGGTGGTCGAGACCGCCAACGACACCGTCTATGGCCTTGCCTCCTACATCCAGGCCAAGGACATGAAGAAGGCGCGCGAAGTCGCGGCGCGCATGCGCACCGGCAATGTCTACATCAACTATCCCCAATGGGACGCCGGCCTGCCGTTCGGCGGCTACAAGCAGTCGGGCAATGGCCGCGAGTATGCCGAATACGGGCTCGAGGATTTCCTCGAGATCAAGGGCATCGCAGGGTATGAGGCGGCAGAGTAGGCGGGGTACTGGCGGCGACTTTCAGGACTTGGGTTCCTCGCCCTCGCAAAGCGGGGGAGAGGTGGCCGCGAAGCGGTCGGAGAGGGGGCTGCGACGCTGGCAAGTTCCCTCTAAATCACCTAAGGCCGCGCCGCCCCCGCTCCGTCTCGGCTTCGCCGAGCCACCTTGTATCTACACGAGAGAGATTTCGTGGGATTAGAGCGATTGAGCCAAGGTCCGGGCGGCCGCCCGGACCTTGGCTTGGCGAAGTCGCC